>NZ_JALJRT010000013.1:22600-101862 GCF_024519545.1 Serratia sp. Ser99
TCAGCCCCCTTTCCACACTGAATACCCGTTCTGCGCAGCCGTACGCAAAGCTTTGCAATGGTATGAAAATAAATAGCGCCAACAGTTGGCTGTTAGCGCTTAAGTGTACCCAGCAATTTTCTGGCTTTACTTGACTGTAATGATCTACTCATCCCAGACACTTTCATCGTGGATAAGAACACCGGAGATCGTCTAGTGTGAGGCAAGCTCACGGAAGAAAGCGGGGTTAGCCTGGATCGCCGCCAACACTTTTGCAGCCAGCCCGGTTGGGTTACGTCTTTTGGTTTCCCAGCTCTTAATGGTATCAACGCTGGTACCCAATACCTTTGCCATTTCGCTCTGAGAAACATTAAGCTGCGCCCTGATCGCCTTCACATCTGCGATATCATAACGCGTAACATTAGCAGGGGACTTAACCCCGTTCTTAATGGCGACAGCTTCTTCAAGAGACGTTTTCATATCGTCAAAAAAGCTCATGTCACACCTCATCTTTCAACAATTTCGTTAATGTCTTCAGCTCTGATTTTTCCATATCGGTCAGACTGTCTTTAATACTTTTCGGATAGGCCATCACCAGATAGATCACCTCTTTGGTCGCCAGAAAGTAAATCACTCTGGCACTTCCCCTTTTTCCCTGGGGGCCTGTTGCCATCCTGACTTTCCGCAACCCGCCGGTTTTCTGTATCAAATCGCCTTTACCCGGTGATTCGATGAGTTCTTTCTGGAGTTCTTTTAGCTCGTCGTCCGTGGCTATTAGCTTGATCTGCCGCGTAAACGTCGGGGTCTCAATAAATACTAGCGCATGACTCACTGGCACCCTCTCCATTTAAGGTACAAAGTACACCACGAAATGTACTATGTACACCAAGTTAACGTGAGTATGGGCACTCGAGATAGGATCCTGAGCCCCGCGCGCAGTATATGCACCGCCCCTCAGATTTCAGCCCCCTTTCCACACTGAATACCCGTTCTGCGCAGCCGTACGCAAAGCTTTGCAATGGTATGAAAATACGAAAAAATAAAGGCCCAGCGATGCTGAGCCTTTGAGGATAGAAACGGCAGGAAGGACGTCGGTTACGAGGTTTGCTTACGCAGCAAATAAACGAAATACGGCGCCCCGATAAAGGTGGCCAACAGCCCGGCAGGGATCTGGTACGGGAACATCACCATGCGGCCACACCAGTCGGCAAACACCATCAGCAAGCCCCCCAACAGCGCGGCTATCACCATCTGCGGTAACGCACGGCGGAAGCCCAACATACGTGCCATATGCGGCGCCATCAGGCCGATAAAGCTCAACGGCCCCACGGTCAACGTCGCCATCGCCGTCAGCGTAGCAGCCAGCAGCAGAATGACCACTCGCACCGGCGTCAGCGCAATCCCCACCGAACGGGCCGTGGCACTGCCCAACGGCAGAATACTGAGCCAGCGACGACACAATGGCGCCAACACGATCAGCAGCGCAGCAATGGCCGCCGTACGTACCGCCTGTTCCGGCGTCACCGAGTAGGTGGAACCTGAAATCCAGGTCAGCAACCCGCCCATACGCGGATCGCCGCTCGCCAGCAGCAAGAAAATGGTGGTGGTAAAGGCCGTGCTGAGCGCAATACCGGCCAACAGCATGCGTTCGGTGGAAAAACCACCGCGCCCGGCGGCAATCATAATCACCAATAGCGTCGCCGCTGCCCCCAGGCTCCCGGCCGGCAGCAGCCAGACAAAGGCATCCCCCGGCACGATAAACAGCATGACCACCACGCCAAAGGCCGCGCCGGAGCTGATACCCAGCACTTCCGGGCTGGCCATCGGGTTGCCGGTCAGCTTTTGGATCAAGGTCCCCGCCACCGCCAGCATCATACCCGCAGCCAGCGCTGACAGCACGCGTGGCCAGCGCCACGGCATCAATGACTCCAGCTCTGCGCCCTGGCTCCAGTGCCAGCCTGTGGAGTTCTGACCAAACATCAATGCCACGGCAATGCCGGCCAGCAACACCGTCGCTGCCAGTGCTGCCCACCCCCACAGATGACCGCGTTCGGCAGGTACCCTGTCACCCAGGTTCATTGGTGGCGGCGTAGCGGCACTGCGCAACCGCGGCAACAACCACAGCAACAGCGGAGCACCAAACAGCGCCGTTGCCGCCCCGGTCGGGATCTCACGCCAGACCTGCGTCAACCAGATCATCACCTGGTCGGTCAACCACAGCAGCAGCGCCCCCAGCAACGGCGCCAGCATCATGCGATGCGCCAGACGGCGCGCGCCCAGCATTTTTGCCATCAGCGGTGCAAACAGGCCAATAAAGCCAATGACGCCTACCGCATTCACCAACATCGCACTGAAAATTATCGCCACCGCCAGCGCGCAAAAACGCGCCATCGACAACCCTAAACCCAGATTGCGCGCAACGCCATCGTCCAGCCCCAGCAAGGTCAGCGGGCGCAACAGCAGCACAGCCAACACCCCGGCAATCAGCAGGCGCGGCAGGATAAACTGCGCGGTGCTCCAGTCCTGCTGGTTTAACGCACCGGTGCTCCACAGGAACAGACCCTGCAGTTGATCGTAATTGAACAGTGCCAGCAGACTGTTGACCGCCCCGCAATACAGCCCCAGCACCAGCCCGGCCAGGATCAGCGTCACCGGGGACATACGTTTGCCCCAGGCCACGCCGAACACCAGCCCGCCGACCAGGATGGCGCCAGCCATTGCCGCCAGTTGCCGGGTCATCTCACCGCCCGGCAACATCCACAAAGTGGCAATAGTCAGCCCAAGCTGCGCCCCAGCTGACACGCCGAGCGTCGCCGGTTCCGCCAGCGGATTGCGCAGCACCTGCTGGAACAGTACGCCAACCAGCCCCAAGCCGGCACCGGCCAACAGAGACACCGACAGCCGTGGCAACAGGCTGTAGTGGAACAACATTTGGCGCACATCGTCGATGTTCGGCGCGCTCAGCGCCTGTCCCCACAGTGCCCAGGGCAGCTGTTGCAGCAGATTGTAGATCGTCAGGCCGCCCGCCGCCGCCAACAGTAACAGCAGCAATGTCAGCGGTAATGCGCGAATGCGTGCGCTCATGAATAACTCTCCTGCGCCTGCTCCAGCAGATGGCAAAAACGCATCGCTGACAGCGTCGCGCCGTAAAACCACACAGCCGGCACCTGACGCAATTGGTTCTGCCTGACAAACGGCAATGCCTGCCACAGTGGGGTAGAACTGACTTTTTCCATCATGGCCTGATTGCCGTGATCGAGATAAATCGCGCGCGCATTTTTTACCGCCGTCAGGCGCTCAATGCCCACTACCGCCGTACCCCAGAAATTGGTTTCCCCCTCCCAGGCATTTTGGATCCCAAGCTGGTCCATCACCTCCTGGAACAGGCTTTTCTGGCCAATGACCAGCGCATGGCGCGTGTCCAGCAGGGAGAACAGCAGCAGCGGCTGTCGGCTGTAAGACTGCAGCCGCTGACGCGCATCCTGGATAAATCGGTCGAACTGGATCAGGTGCTGCTCTGCCCGTGCCTCAAGGCCCAGCCGCTGCGCCAGTTGCACTAACGACTTCCGGCCCACCGTCAGCGGTTTGCCGCTGCCGTCATTGAAGCCGAAGCTCATGGTCGGGCCGATAGGGGCCAGCTTTTGCGGCGTCGGCCCGTATCCCTGCGACAGCAGCAACAGCGAGGGCCGCAGCTGCTGCAGCAATTCCAGATTCGGTTCGGTGCGTTGACCGACGTCGATCACCGACGCCGGCATTTTCGGCTCTTCTACCCACAGGTTGTAGTTGTGGATATCCGCGACGGCCAGCGGCGTGATCCCCAGCGCCAGCAGCAGCTCGACAGGCAACCACTCCAGCGCCACAATACGCGCAAGATCGGGTGGCGTTGCCGCCGCCTGGCTCGGCAAGGAAAACAGCAGGGGCGACAGCGCCATGGCCGTCAGCAGGCGACGGCGAACGGCATCATGATGAAAATCAGAAGAATCAGGCATCAGTAGACAAAACTCACCGGCGCGCCGCCGCTTGGATGCGGCAGCGTACCCATAGGAATACCGTAGATTTGCTCCAGCACGTCACCCTGCATCAACTCCAGCGGGGTGCCCTGGGCAATCATCTCGCCGCCGCGCAACGCCACCAGATGGTCGCAGTAGCGTGCGGCCATATTGATGTCATGCAGCACCGCAATCACCGTCAGGCCACGCTCATGGCTCAAACGTTGGATCAAAGCCAGTACCTCAACCTGATGGGCAATATCCAGCGCCGAGGTCGGCTCGTCCAGCAACAGGCAGCGGCTGTCTTGCGCCACCATCATCGCCAGCCAGGCGCGTTGACGCTCGCCGCCGGACAGGCTGTCGACCAGGCGGTTGGCAAACGGCTTCAGCCCCACCAGCGCAATCGCCTCTTCCACCTGTTGGCGATCGTTAACGCCAAAGCGGCCCAAGGCGCCGTGCCAGGGGTAGCGGCCAATCGCCACCAGTTCGCGCACCGTCATCCCTTCCGCGGCGGGTAATTGTTGAGGGAGATAAGCGACCTGACGTGCGAAGGCCTTGCTGTCCCATTGGCTCAGCAGCTGCTGGTTAAGCCGCGCTGTACCGGCGGTTGGATTTTGGTGGCGACCGAGAATTTTCAGCAAGGTCGATTTGCCGGAGCCGTTGTGGCCGATCAGTCCGCAGACTTTCCCCACGGGAAAGGTCAACGACAAGGGTTGTAGCAGCACGCGGCCGGGAACGGCAAAGCTGGCGCTGTCCAGGGTAAAGGTGGCGTCGTGATTGAGGTGTTTATCCTGCATAGGTCCTACTCTGTCCGGGGCGACATGGCGCCACCCCGGTAATCCGATTAGAAGCGGAAGGTTGCGGTGGCGACCACCTGGCGTTCAGCGCCCCAGTAGCAGCCATAGGTGGCAAAGCAGCTGGAGACGTATTCTTTATCAAACAGGTTGTTCACGTTGATGCCAATCGAGGAGCCTGGCAGATTGAAACGCGCCAAATCGTATTTTATCGCCGCATCTACAACCGTATAGTCCTTTACTTTAAAGGTGTTGGCTTCATCACCATAGCTGGAACCGACATAGCGAACGCCGGAGCCCAGGGTCAACCCGCTGAGTGCGGTTTCATGGAAGGTGTAATCCGCCCACACTGAAGCCATATGTTTTGGAATCGCCGCCGGGGTATTGCCCTGTAGCGTGGTGTCCTTGGTGTACTCGGCATCCGTGTAGGTATAAGACCCCAGCAGGTTGACGTTGGCCGTCAGTGCGGCTTTGCCTTCCAGCTCTACCCCGCGGGAGCGGATCTCCCCTCCTAGCACGCTAGCAAACGAGTGATCCGGATCGGGATCCGCCACCTTATTGTTGGTTTTGGTCAGCTGATAAATCGCAATGCTGGCAGTAATAGGGCGATCTTTAGGTGCAAACTTCACCCCGGCTTCATACTGCTTGCCTTTGGAAGCGGCGAAGGTATTGCCACTAAAGTCAGTCCCTGAAGTAGGTTCAAAGGATTCACTGTAGCTGACATAGGGCGCAATGCCGTTTTCAAATACATAGTTCAAACCCGCGCGGCCGGTGAACTCGTTGTCCTTCTGTTTTGATACCAAATTCTGTTTCAGGCGGTTGGTGCTGTTGGTGTCGCTCCAGTCATAACGCCCGCCCATGGTCAGTACCCAGTTGTTCCACTCGGCCTGATCCTGCACGTAAAGCCCGGTCTGCTCTTGGCGGTTAACCTGACTGGCGCCGCCGGTAATGGTATAGCTTTGATTGCCGTACTGCGGCGCCACCACATTAAGGCTAGAAGCACTGCCATACTGATAAACGACGTCGTTACGCATACGCATGTAGTCCACACCCATCAGCAAGGTGTGATCAACCGCTGCCGTCGCAAACTTTGCCTGCGCCTGAGTGTCCACTGCAAAACTCGACAAATGCTCTTTCGAGTTCATCACCCCACGCGTCAACTCTGCAGGATTGGTCGCGCTGATGCCCTGGCCATAGATAGAACGGTAGTCCACGTCCATCTTGGAATAACGCAGGTTTTGACGCAGGGTCCACACATCATCAAAGCCATGCTCAAAGGCGTATCCCACCATCTGTTGCTTACGCGAGATGTTGTTATAACCCGGCTCACCGTCGTTGAAACTGGTCGGCAACTTGCCGTTAATCCCATTTTGTACCGTCCCCTCTTTCGGCAGCCAGCCATAGAAGCCCACGCTTGGGTCATCCTGGAAACTGCTGAGGAATGTCAGTGACGTACGATCATCCGGCCGCCAGCTGAAAGAAGGCGCAATCGCATAGCGTTTGCTCTTCTCACCGACCTGCTGCTGATCTTCATCTCGCGCCAGACCGGTCAAGCGATAGGAATAAATGCCGTCATCATCCAATGCCCCGCCAAAGTCGAAGCCGGTCTGGAACAGATTGTCGGTACCCATTTTAAACTGAACTTCACGCAGGGTTTCCGTGGTCGGCCGCTTACTGACCAAGGCGACAACCCCGCCCGGGTTGCTCTTGCCATAAAGCACCGACGAAGGGCCACGCAACACTTCCGCACGTTCCAGGAAGTAAGGGTCAATTTGGTAAATGGAATAGTTATCGTCCTGCAGCTTCAGCCCATCCAGGTACATGTTGGTACCTACCGAACTGAAACCACGAATATTTACGGCATCATAAGCGGTAGAGGCGCCGCGGTTGCCCACCATCACGCCCGGCGTATAAGCCAGTGCGCCTTTTACCGTATCCGGCTGGCGCATATCCATCTCTTCACGCGTCACGACGGAAACCGACTGCGGAGTCTTTTCAATCGGCGTGTCGGTTTTGGTACCGGTGGCACTGTGTTTGGCCGCGTAGGTCCCTACCGGTCCCCAAGCGTTTTCCTGCTGCGATTGGCTGCTGCCCACCACGGTCAGGGTCTCTTCCTTGGCGGCGGACTTGGTATCGGCGGAAAATGCCGGCATAGCCAGCGTGCCAAGGGCGGCAGCGATAGTCATCGCTAACCCACTGACGTGAGAACGGCTCTGCTTGGCCGCGGAAGGAAGACGCTTGGTCGACATAGGTGGTTTCTCTGATGAATTATTTGATAACGAATGTAAACGATAATAATTATTATAATCGCGGCATTTTATGCAGAAGCTAAATTAAACTGCAAGTCGAATTCGGCCGGTAAATTGGTGTGCGATTAACCGCTTAGCCACATCAAGCAGGTGGAAATAAACTGCGCAGAGAAATAAAAAAGCCCGCAACGGGAAGTTACGGGCTTAATAATAAAGAAAAACTTTTCACCTGAGCGGTGACAAGCAAGGTCGCTTATTTGCCGAACATGTCCTTGATCCAGCCGGCAACGCCGTCAGCATCTTTTTGTTCGCCCGCTGGCTGTTGCTGCTGCTCTTGTTGCTGCTGAGCGGCCTGACTCGCCTGGCACAACCCCTGCGGATTATCGGTCCATACCGGAATGGTACGCCCACCGCCGCCACAGACGAAGTTACCGCTGCCGTCGATAGTCATCTGGTTGATACCTTCCGGCGGTTGCAGCATCAGCGGCAACGGCGTCTGGTTCTCCAGATAGCGGCGATACAGCGTCAGCGCACCGTTGGCACCGGTCAGCTTGGCTGGGCCGTTGTTATCGCGTCCTACCCAGGCGATAGCCACTTCTTTACCGTCGATACCGGCAAACCAGCTGTCGCGCAGGTCGTTGGTGGTACCCGTTTTCGCCGCCAGATTGTAGTTGGGGAATTTCACCGACAATGAGCGGGAAGTCCCGCGCGCTACGCCCTGCTGCATCGCATACAGCGTCAGGTAAGCCGCCTGTGCCGGTACCACGCGTTCCGCCTGCGGGAAGCTCTGGTACAGCACTGAGCCGTCTTCAGCAATCACCGAACGCACCGCAGACAGCGGAGCACGGTTACCGCCACCGGCAATGGTCTGGTATTCCTGCGCCACTTCCATCGGCGTCAGGCCAATCGCGCCGAGCAGCATCGAAGGCACCGGATTGATTTCAGCTTTCGGAATGCCCAAACGCTGCAGCGTTGCGCTGACCTGATCCAAGCCAACCGACATACCCAGGTTTACCGTCGGTACGTTGAGTGAAAAGGCAAGGCCATCCACCAGCATCACCTGCCCACGGAACTTGCGGTCATAGTTGTTTGGCTGCCAGACGGTGCCGTTCGACAATTTCAGCGTCAGCGGCTGATCCGCCAGCCAGGTGTTCAGACGATATTTGTCCGGCTCAGACAGCGCGGTCAGGTACGTTGGCGGCTTGGCCAGTGAACCGACCAGGCGACGCGCCTGCATGGCACGGTTAAACCCGGCAAACTGCGGGTTGGCACCGCCGACCATGGCGCGAACTTCGCCGCTGAAACGATCGACAATCACCATCGCCGCTTCCAGATCCTGAACATGACGAGCCGCCTTCAGGGCCGGTACGCCGTCTTCAACCGCTTTTTCCGCCGCATCTTGCGACACCGGATCCAGCGTGGTGAAGATTTTCACCCCGGACAAGTCGTTAACCTTGTCGCCCAGCTTGGCTTGCAGCTCCTGACGCACCATCTGCATAAACGCCGGCTGCGGTGTGATCACCCCACCTTTCGGCTGCACGCCCAGTGGACGAGCGCTGAGCATGTCGTACAGTTCACCGTCGATAACGCCCTGGTTCTGCAACAGTTTGAGCACCAGGTTACGACGTTCCAGCGCCAGCTTCGGGTTACGCCAAGGGTTATACAGCGACGCGCCCTTGACCATGCCCACCAGCAGCGCCTGCTGATCCAGGCTCAGTTCGTCCACCGGACGGCCGAAGTAGTACAGGCTGGCCAACGGGAAGCCGCGAATTTGATCGTTGCCGCTCTGGCCGAGATAAACCTCGTTCAGATACAGCTCAAGGATGCGATCCTTGCTGTAACGGTAATCCACCAACAACGCCATGTAGGCTTCGTTGGCCTTACGCCACAGCGAACGCTCGTTGGTCAGGAACAGGTTTTTTACCAACTGCTGCGTCAGGGTACTGCCGCCCTGCACCGCACGTCCGGCGGTCAGGTTAGCCAGCACCGCACGACCGATGGAGTAAGGACTGATACCGTCATGCTCATAGAAGTGACGGTCTTCGGTGGCAATCAGCGTATCCACCAGCAGGTCAGGGAAACCGGCACGCGGCACGAACAGCCGCTGTTCGCCGTTCGGCGACTGCAACATGGTGATCAGACGCGGATCGAGACGGAAGAAGCCGAAGCTGCGCTGGTTTTCCATGTTCTCGATATTCGCGAGACGGTTGTTCTGGAAATTCAGACGCGCGTGGATCTGCCCTTCTTTGCCGTCCGGGAAATCAAACGGACGACGCAGCAACTCAATGCTGTTGGCCTGCACGGTAAACTCACCCGGGCGCGTCATGCGGCTTACCTGGCGGTATTGCATGCCCTCGAGTAAATTGACCATTTCCTTTTTACTGTACGGCATGCCCGGTTCCAGGTTGACCATGCGGCCATAAACCGCCGCCGGCAACTGCCAGACCTTGCCGTCAATGCGGCTGCGGATTTGCGAATCCAGGTACACGCCGTAGATCGCCAACAGCACGGCAACCACCAGAATCAGTTTGATCAGCAGGCCGAGCCAACGGCGTTTTTTACGCGGCGGAGTCGCTTTTACCTTACGCGGCATGCGTTCTTCCTCGTCTTCATAATCATCATCGTCATCCTGGTACTCGTCTTCCTCGTAATCATCGTAATCGTCATCTCGACGACGGCGCGGCGGCTTGCGCGACGCGGTGCGTGTTGGTTGTTTCCCTTTGCGCCCGATGGGCTCGCGGTCATCCCCAGCCATTGCTGTTGTTCTCCAGACTTGGCGGCACTGCCGGCCATTATGAGTCGCTTAATCTGTCGCGGCGCCAGACCGCTGAACAGAAGAAACATCTGAATTCTTCTTCTAAATAATTGGCGTTGCATCACAACAAAACCAACGGTTTTGTTGAACAGCGCTTGCGCTGGCCCCAACGGGGCGAGGCTCTGCCGAGTAACGCGGTGAGAGAGCTTATCCCGATGAGCTTACTCTAGTAAGTGATTCGGGTAAGTGAACACAGCCAACACAGATGCGGCGTCAAATATGACGAGGCTACTGATATTTTTTCGTGCGCCGCGTCGGGGCGGTATTCGCCGGATCGTCCGGCCACACGTGTTTCGGGTAGCGCCCTTTCATCTCTTTTTGCACTTCCCGGTAAGCCCCCTGCCAGAACGCCGCCAGATCGCCGGTAATTTGCAACGGCCGGTGCGCCGGTGAGAGTAACTCAAGCACCACCGGGATGCGACCTTCGGCCAACATCGGGCTGCGCTGTTCACCGAACATTTCCTGTAAACGCACCGCCAGCGCCGGAGGTTTTCCGGCATCATAACGGATGGGCAAGCGGCTGCCGGTCGGCACAGTGTAATGAGTGGGTAGCGCATTATCCAGCCGCTGTTTTTGCTGCCAGTTCAGCAACCGCGCCAAAGCCTCGGCGATATTCACCTGTTTTAATCCGCGCATGTCCCGCACGCCACCGAGCGACGGCAATAACCACTGCTCCAGCGAGGCCAACAGCGACTCATCGTCGACCGGCGGCCAGGCGGCCTCCGGCAACCAGTTTTGCGCACACTGCAAGCGCAGCCGCAGCTGTTCGGCGGCGGTATCCCAGTTGAGTACCGCTATTCCCTGAGCGCGAACCCAGTTAATCAATGCCTGCTGCAGCTCTTCGTCCGCCGGCTTGGCCAACGGTTGAGCACGCAGCGTCAGACGACCAATTTGCTGGCGTTTCCAGGCACGTAAAGTGCCCTTTTCTTCATCCCATTCCACCGCCGTTTGCTGGGAAACCATCGCCGGCAACTGCGCCGCCAGTGCATCAATTTCCACCGGCAACGCAAGCAGAATACGCGCATCGGGGCTGTTGTACCCCTGTAGCAGGCTTGGCACGATAAGCCAGGGGGCACGTGACAATGCTTCATCCTGATTCATCGCCGCGCCCATGCCGTTGGCCAGCAGATACCGGCCATCCTGCCCCCGTCGTTGAGCAATGCGATCGGTAAACGCCAATGCCAGCAGCCGCGGTGCCAGTTCGACATCAATCCGCCCCGCTTTCACCTGCAGACGGCGAGCTAGCTGTGTAGCGCGGCGCTGCCAATTTGGCTGCGGACGACTCAGCCAGTAGCCGATATCCATCTGCCCGCCGCGTGGGGGTTCCTCCAGCAACGCAGCCAAAGCAGCGGCCGTCGCCAACCCATCTGCCCCCAGTTCTGCGCCGTGGGTCAGCATCGCCGCCAAACGCGGCTCACAGCCCAGAACAGCCATTTGTCGGCCCCGCGCCGTGAGCTTATCGGCGTCATCGGTGGCGCCAAGCTGCTGCAATAGCCTTTTTGCGGCGGCCAGCGCCGTTTCCGGCGGACGGTCGAGCCAGGTCAGTTGCCCAACGTCATGGCAACCCCATTGCAGCAGTTCCAGCCAAAAACCAGCGAGATCGCTTTGCAGGATTTCCGGCTCGGCGTGCTCTGCCGCCCGTTCAGCCTGTTCTTTGGCAAACAGATGCCAGCAGATGCCCGGTTCCAGACGCCCGGCACGGCCTGCACGCTGGATCATCGACGCCTGGCTGACTCGCTGAGTCACCAGCCGCGTCAGGCCATTGCGCACGTCATAACGCGCAACGCGTTCCAACCCACTGTCCACCACCAACCGAATACCTTCGATGGTCAGACTGGTTTCGGCAATATTGGTCGCCAGCACCACTTTGCGGCGCCCGGTCGGCGCCGGTTGAATCGCCTTCTGCTGCTGCGCCAGCGGTAAAGCGCCGTACAGTGGGCACAGTTCGGTATCGGCCGCCACTTCACCGTTCAACCGCTCCAGCACCCGGTTGATTTCTGCCACGCCGGGCAGGAACAGCAGCAGCGACCCCGTTTGCTCAGACAGCAGGCGCTTCACCGCCGCCGCCACGCCGTCCTCCAGCCGTTGGTGGCTGGCCAGAGGCTGATACTGGCGCTCGACCGGGAAACTGCGCCCGGCAGATACCACCGCCGGTGCCTGTGGCAACAGCTGCGCCAAACGGGCATTATCCAGCGTTGCCGACATGATCAGCAGTTTCAGATCGTCGCGCAGCCCTTGTTGTACGTCCAACAGCAGCGCCAACGCCAAATCGGCCTGCAGGCTGCGCTCGTGGAATTCGTCGAGGATCACCAGCGAAACGCCCTGCAGCTCGGCATCCTGCTGCAGCATGCGGGTGAGAATGCCTTCGGTCACCACCAGCAGCTTGGTCTCCGGCCCGCTTTTGCTTTCGGCGCGCATGCGGTAGCCCACGGTCTGACCGGGCTCTTCCCCTAACTGCTGCGCCAACCGGTACGCCACGTTCTTCGCCGCCAACCGCCGGGGTTCGAGCATAATAATGCGGCCAGGCAATCCGGCTTTAGCCAGGATCTGCAATGGCAGCCAGGTCGATTTACCGGCGCCGGTCGGCGCATTCAGCAGAACCTGCGGAGCGGATTGCAGCGCAGTAAGCAATTCATCAAGAACCGCGCTGACGGGCAGTGAAGACACAGAACTCTCCGTAGTGGTTAACATTAGACGGCGCACATTGTAGCATTAGACTCTGCGTTTCATTTACTTGCCGGGTATCTATGTCCAGTTCGCGCCGCCTGTTTTTCGCCCTGACCTTGCCTGATGCGCTGCAGCAGCAGGTGATCCGCTGGCGTGCCGATGCCTTTACGCCGGAAGCCGGTCGGCCGGTCGCGGCCGCCAATTTGCACCTGACGCTGGCCTTTCTCGGCGACGTCACGGCGCAGAAAGAAACGGCGTTGAAAAAACTGGCCGGTCGCATCAGTCAGCCCGGTTTCAGCATGGTGCTCGATGATCTCGGTCACTGGCCGCGTCCCGGCGTCGTTTGGCTTGGCACCCGGCGCGCACCACGTGGGCTGTTGCAACTGGCGGAATTGCTGCGCTCGCAGGCGGCGCG
This sequence comes from Serratia sp. Ser99, assembly GCF_024519545.1. Classification (NCBI taxonomy): domain Bacteria; kingdom Pseudomonadati; phylum Pseudomonadota; class Gammaproteobacteria; order Enterobacterales; family Yersiniaceae; genus Serratia; species Serratia sp. Ser99. The sequence continues at coordinate 35,509 of NZ_JALJRT010000013.1, forward strand.
CAGCGGCTGCTACCAAAGCCCAATGCCGTTTCATCCGCATATCACCCTGCTGCGCTCCGCGACCCAGCCGGTCGCCATACCGCCCGCAACGCCGGGCTGGCACTTCAGCGCCAACGAATTCGCCTTATACCAGTCAGTTTTTGAAAACGGCCGCACGCGTTATCAGATGCTTGAACAATGGCCCTTAGCCCCTCAGGACACCCCATGATTTTTACGCCCCCCCTGCGCCATGCCACGCTGATTAAACGTTACAAACGCTTTCTGGCGGACGTCGTCACGCCAGAAGGGGAAACCTTCACGCTGCACTGCGCCAATACCGGGGCTATGACCGGCTGTGCGACTCCCGGCGACACCGTTTGGTACTCCACCTCGGATAATGCCAAACGCAAATACGCCCACAGCTGGGAACTGACGCATACCCAACAGGGGGATTGGATCTGCGTAAATACCCTGCGTGCCAATGGGCTGGTACGCGAGGCAATCGAACAGAATCTAATCAATGAATTATCCGGTTACAGTAAAATCAGCAGCGAAGTAAAATATGGCAGTGAAAATAGCCGTATCGATTTGTTATTACAGGCAGAAAATCGAGCCAACTGCTATATTGAAGTTAAGTCAGTCACATTACTGCAACAACAACGTGGTTACTTTCCTGATGCGGTAACGCTCAGAGGACAGAAACACTTGCGTGAGTTGCAAAGCGTGGTTGAAAGCGGGCAACGGGCGGTATTGTTCTTTGCTGTGTTACATAGCGGTATTGAGCAGGTCGCACCGGCACATCATATAGATGAGCGTTATGCGGCACTGTTGGCACAGGTTCAGCAGTTGGGCGTAGAAGTGGTTTGTTATGGGGCTAAATTATCACCTGACGGTATATCTCTCTGCGATAAGTTACCGTTTTTTATCGATTAGCGCTGACCGGGTACAAATAATCCGACTACCGGTTATCGCATCGCCAAATACGCCTTCCTTCACACCATTGTCAAGCAGGCGACAGGAATAATTGCCAACCTACTCCCCATCTGGTATTTATAGCGGCCTGTTTTTCCCCCGCATTGGGGATTCGATAGTGCGTGTGTATGTAGGAGAAGCAACATGCAAGAAGGGCAAACCCGTAAAACCTCGTCCTTGAGCATTCTCGCCATCGCTGGGGTGGAGCCGTACCAAGAGAAGCCGGGCGAAGAGTACATGAACGACGCCCAGTTGTCGCATTTCAAGCGCATTCTTGAAGCATGGCGCAACCAGCTCAGGGATGAAGTGGACCGTACTGTATCGCATATGCAGGATGAGGCAGCAAACTTCCCTGACCCGGCCGACCGTGCCACTCAGGAAGAAGAATTCAGCCTTGAACTGCGTAACCGCGATCGCGAACGCAAACTGATCAAAAAGATCGAGAAAACGCTGCGAAAAGTAGAAGACGAAGATTTCGGCTACTGCGAATCCTGCGGCGTGGAGATTGGCATTCGTCGCCTCGAAGCGCGTCCGACTGCCGATTTGTGCATCGACTGCAAGACTCTGGCCGAAATCCGCGAAAAGCAGATGGCCGGCTAATACAGTTGTTATCGCTGCGGCGTGCGCGTCAGTGTGCGCCGCACAGAGAAAAGGGAAAGTTTCCCCTCTGATATGCAAGAAAGACATTATGTGGGGCGCTTTGCCCCATCGCCTTCCGGGGATCTGCATTTTGGTTCGCTGATTGCCGCTCTGGGAAGCTACCTCCAGGCTCGTGCCCAACACGGGCAATGGCTGGTTCGCATTGAAGATATCGATCCCCCGCGCGAAGTCGCCGGTGCGGCCGATCGTATCTTATCCGCTCTGGAACACTATGGTCTCCACTGGGACGGCCAGGTCATCTATCAATCCCAACGTCACGAAGCTTACCGCGCCACTCTGGAACACCTGCATCAGCAGGGACTGAGCTATTTCTGCAACTGCACCCGCAGTCGTATCCAGCAGATTGGCGGTCTTTATGATGGTCATTGCCGTGCTTTGAATCTCGGCCCGCAGGGCGCCGCCATCCGTTTGCGCCAATCCAGCCCGGTTTATGCCTTTCACGATCGCCTGCAGGGTGAATTGCAGGCCGATCCGGCGTTGGCGCGGGAAGACTTTATTATCCGTCGACGCGATGGGCTGTTCGCATATAACCTGGCGGTGGTGGTTGATGACAATTTTCAGGGCGTGACCGAAATCGTGCGCGGCGCCGATCTGATCGAACCTACCGTGCGTCAGATTGCGTTGTACCGTCAGTTACAGGCGCAGGTGCCCGCCTATGTTCATCTGCCGTTGGCGCTGGGTGCCAACGGCATCAAATTGTCGAAGCAAAACCATGCGCCCGCGCTGCCCACAGGCGATCCGCGCCCGGTGCTGGTTGCCGCACTGAAGTTTCTGCGCCAACCGCTGCCGGAAAGCTGGCAAGATCTTGACCTGCCGTTATTATTGAGCTGGGCGATCGCACACTGGAAGCTGGATGATGTGCCGCGTCAGGAGGCTATTCCCCTGGACGAAAACACATCAGCATTCTCAAAAGAGCCATGGTGAGCTATGATTAGCCGCTATTTTTTGTTAGCGCCATTTTTTTCAGACACTATCGAGGTGTACCATTTTTACCCGAGTAGCCAATTTCTGCCGTAAGGTGCTAACCCGCGATGACAAGCTGCCGCGTGACGATGCGCCGGTCAGCGATACAAACGTAGTCCGCGAAGAAAGCGCGGTGGCTGCGAAGCCGTCTGCGCCGCAGCAACGTTCCGCCGATCGCGGCAGAGATACTCCTGCCCGCCGGCAGGCACCGCGTAAACGCCCACCTTTTCCTGCCGCAGAGGGAACCGGCCCAATGACCGTTATCCCCCGCGATCAGCATTCCATCTCACGTAAAGACATCAGTGAGAACGCGCTGAAGGTGCTGTACCGCCTGAATAAATCCGGCTTCGAAGCTTATCTGGTCGGCGGCGGTGTACGTGACCTGCTGCTGGGCAAAAAACCGAAAGATTTCGACATCACCACCAACGCCACGCCGGAGCAAGTGCGCAAGCTGTTCCGTAACTGCCGCCTGGTGGGCCGCCGTTTCCGTCTGGCGCACGTGATGTTCGGGCCGGAAATCATCGAGGTTGCCACCTTCCGTGGCCACCACGAACAGCAAACGCCGGATTCTGACAAAAACTCTTCCCAGCAGGCCCAAAACGGCATGCTGCTGCGCGACAACATCTTCGGTTCGATCGAAGAAGATGCTCAGCGTCGCGACTTCACCATCAACAGCCTGTATTACGGCGTGGCGGACTTCACCCTGCGTGATTACGTCGACGGCCTGCGCGACCTGAAGCAGGGCGTGATTCGTCTGATCGGCGATCCGGAAACCCGCTACCGTGAAGACCCGGTGCGCATGCTACGTGCGGTGCGCTTTGCCGCCAAGCTGGACATGACCATCAGTGACGAAACCGCCGAGCCGATCCCGCGTCTGGCCTCGCTGCTGCATGAGATCCCACCGGCGCGCCTGTTTGAAGAGTCGCTGAAACTGCTGCAGGCAGGCTACGGTTACCCAACCTATCTGAAGCTGTGTGAATACCAGCTGTTCCAGCCGTTGTTCCCGCAGATCGCACGTCACTTCACCCCGACCCATGACACGCCAATGGAGCGTATTCTGGTTCAGGTGCTGAAGAACACCGACTACCGTCTGCAAAACGACATGCGCGTCAATCCGGCATTCCTGTTTGCTGCTATGCTTTGGTATCCGCTGCTGGAACATGCGCAGAAACTGGCGCAGGAAAGCGGTCTGGCGTACTACGACGCCTTCGCACTGGCCATGAATGACGTGCTGGACGAGCAATGCCGTTCATTGGCGATCCCGAAACGCATTACCACGCTGGTTCGCGATATCTGGCAGTTGCAGCTCCGTCTGTCTCGCCGCCAGGGCAAGCGCGCGCACAAGCTGATGGAACACCCGAAATTCCGCGCCGCTTACGATCTGCTGGCGCTGCGTGCCGAAGTGGAAGAAAACCAGGAGATGTTGCGTCTGACCGAATGGTGGGGCGAGTTCCAGGAAGCCACCCCGGCGCGCCAAAAGAACATGTTGAGTACCTTGGGTGACGATCCGGCGCCGCGCCGCACGCGTCAACGCCGCCCTCGCCGTCGGACGCCGCGTAAAGAAGGGGAATAATGATCCGCGTTTATATCGCGCTGGGGAGTAACCTGGCGCACCCGTTGCAACAGGTCAAGGCCGCACTGGAAGCGCTGGAGCATCTCCCGCGCACCCGGTTGATCCTTTGTTCTTCGTTTTACCGCACCAAGCCGCTGGGGCCGCAAAACCAGCCGGACTTTCTCAATGCGGTGGTGGCGCTGGATACCTTGCTGCCCGCGGAACAGCTGCTGGATCATACCCAGGCGATAGAACGCAATCAGGGCCGCGTGCGCAAAGATGAGCGCTGGGGCCCACGCACCCTCGATTTAGACATCATGCTGTACGGCGATCAGGTTATTCATACCGATCGCCTGACGGTGCCGCATTACGGCCTGAAAGAACGCGAGTTCATGCTCTACCCGCTGGCGGAAATCGCCCCTGACCTGATTTTCCCGGACGGCGAGTCGCTGACCAGTTGCCTGAAGCGCGTGCCGGAAAACGGCATGGAACTGTGGCATAAACCCAAGTAAACGCCAGCGTCGGGCGCAGTTCATATACGGCGCCCTTACAGCACCACCTGCGCGACAAATCCCCCTTCCGGCCGATTGGCAAAACTGACGCGCAGAGCGTGCAAACTGGCGATACGTTGCACTATGGATAATCCCAGCCCGCTGCCGGTTTGTTCCTGCCCTGGTGGGCGATAAAAACGTTCCCCCAGCCTTGTCAGGTGCTCCTCCGTCACGCCCGGACCATCGTCTTCGACCCTCAGCATCCGCTCTGTCAGCTTCACCGTGACGGTGCCGCCTGCCGGCGTGTAACGCACTGCGTTATCCACCAGATTGCGCACCAGCAGCGACAGCAGCAGCGCTTGTCCCTGTAACGGCGGTGGTGTGCCCTGTTGTTCATAGCGCAGCGTGACACCTGCGGCATGGGCATGACGATCCTGTTCGGCCAGGGTCATCGGCACCAGTTGCCCCCAGTCGACCCCTTCCAGTTCGGCCAGATCAGACAGTGAATCCAGCCGCGAAAGCGTCAGCAGCTGATCCACCAGCCGGGTTGCGCGATCGATACTCACCGTCAGGTTTTCCAGCGCATGCTCGCGCATCTGTTCGTCATCACCCGCCAGTTGCACCACTTCCGTCTGCACCCGCAGCGCCGCCAGCGGGCTGCGCAGCTCATGGGCCGCATCGGAGGTAAAGCGCCGCTCACGCACCAATAGCGCATTAATGCGGGCAAACAGCGCGTTAAGCGCATCCACTAGCGGACGCACTTCAGTAGGTACCTGGCGCGCGTCCAGCGGTGTGGCGTCATCCGGAGCGCGCTTGCGCAGTCCAGCGGCGACCGTGCGCAATGGCTTCAGTTCTCGCCCGACCATCAAGGCAATCAGCAGCATCAGGATCGGCAGCGTCACCAGCCAGGGCACCAGTTGCCCGGTCACCATGCCCAACGCCATATCGCGTCGATAGTCCCACTCCTGCCCCACGACGATGCGATAACGCCCGTCCGGGCTGGTCAGCCACAGCAGCCGCCAACTGTCGTCATCACCTTTGCGTTCACCATCAGTAAAGCCTTCTCGCTCACCATCAAACAGGAAATCCGCCCCGTTCTCGCCATCATTGAGCAACATCTTGCCGTTACGGTCGAAAATGGCGAACGCCAGCGCGTCGTCATCCTGCTCACCGCGTTTACCGTGATGCACCAGCTTCTTGGTTTTCGGCAGGCTGCGTGCATTTTCGTCGGCCAAAAGATCCCCCAGATTGGCGGTCGCCAGGCGTTTGGCGAACAACATCTGTTGGGTATCGAACACTTCGTTGATGTTGTTGCGCGTCATCATCCACGCCACCAAACTGGCGGAGCACCAGGTCAATAATGCCAGCAGGCTGAAGATCAGGATCAGCCGCAACCGCAGACTAAGATGTTTCACGGCACATCCCCCAGGGTATAACCCACGCCGTGAATGGTGCGGATAAAACTATTGCCCAACTTGCGTCGCAGGTGGTGAATATGCACTTCTACCGCGTTGCTACTGACCTCATCATCCCAGTTGTACAATTTTTCCTGGATCAGCGGCCGCGCCAGCACCCGCCCCTTGTTGTGCAAAAACAGTTCCAGCACCGCCAGCTCACGCGGCGTCAGCGTGACCGGTCCACCGTTACAGCTCACGCTGCGGGTGGCGGCGTCAAACACCACATTGCCATGCACCAGCTGCGGCATCAGTTGGCCGTGGCGACGGCGGATCAACGCCTGCAGGCGAGCCGCAACTTCCGCCAGGGCAAAAGGCTTGCACAGGTAATCGTCAGCGCCGCTCTGCAGGCCGCTGACCCGCTGCTCCAACGCGTCACGCGCAGTGAGGATCAGCACCGGCACGTCATGACCAGCCTGCCGCCACTGTCGCAGCAGATCCAAACCGTCGAGACCCGGCAGGCTGAGATCGAGAATAACCGCGTCGTAAGGCGCGCTTTCCAGCGCGTTTTTCCCCACCAGACCATCGGTAAACCAGTCCAGATTAAAGCCGAGTTTGGTCAAACCGGCCTTGATGCCGTCGCCAATTAACTTGTCATCTTCTATCAGCAAAATTCGCATGTGCGTCCTTTTTTAGCCATTGCCGCCCATTACACCACAAGGTTCTTAAGAAGCTCTTAAGCATGATGATCTGCGCTACCCACCCCGTTAGGGTTACAGTAGAATGACAGCACTTTTTTGCAGCCAGGGCCCTGCGCATACCGCTCGGCCCTATTCAGGAGACGTAGTGATGAAACCCACCACCGTGACCCATTTGCGCCAGTGGAAGCAGGAACAACGCAAGTTTGCTTCCCTCACCGCCTACGATGCCAGCTTTGCCAAACTGTTTGAAGAGCAAGGCGTTAAAGTGTTGCTGGTAGGCGACTCGCTAGGGATGACGCTGCAGGGCCACGACTCCACGCTGCCGGTCACCGTCGCCGACGTTGCCTATCATACTCGCGCCGTCCGCCGCGGCGCGCCAGCCTGTCTGTTGCTGGCCGATATGCCTTTTATGAGTTACGCCACGCCACAATCGGCCTGTGCCAATGCCGCCGAGCTGATGCAGGCCGGTGCTAACATGGTGAAGCTGGAAGGCGGCAGCTGGCTGTGCGAAACGGTGAAAATGCTGACCGAACGTGCCGTGCCGGTGTGCGGCCACCTTGGCCTGACACCGCAATCCGTTAACGTGTTTGGCGGCTACAAAGTGCAAGGCCGTGATGAGCTTGCCGCCAAGCAACTGCTGGAAGATGCCAAAAATCTGGAGCTGGCCGGCATGCAGCTACTGGTGCTGGAATGCGTGCCAACCGAATTGGCGCGTAAGATCACCGAAGAACTGACCATTCCGGTGATTGGCATCGGTGCCGGCAATGCCACCGATGGCCAAATCCTGGTGATGCACGACGCGTTCGGCATCACCGGCGGCCACACGCCTAAATTCGCTAAAAACTTCCTGGCGCAAAGCGGCGATATCCGCTCGGCGGTGCAACACTATATTCAGGACGTGGAGCAAGGAATTTACCCCGCTGAAGAGCACTCATTTAATTAACGGCATGGTTTAAATAGGCGTGATTGGCGCTGCCTGGTTGAGTGCGGCCAGCGCGCAGTTCCCAGAGCGTACACCTAGTACGTGAGGAGAACGAGCACTGCCCAATCGCAAACAGGCAAGCAAAATAGCCTATCAAGGAGTTATGGAATGGTAATTATCGAAACCCTGCCTCTGTTGCGTCAGCAGATCCGCCGCTGGCGTCAAGAGGGTAAACGCATCGCGCTGGTGCCGACCATGGGCAACCTGCACGAAGGCCATATGACGCTGGTCGATGAAGCACGTGCACGTGCCGATGTCGTGGTGGTCAGTATTTTTGTCAACCCAATGCAGTTCGAACGCCCTGACGATTTGGCGCGCTACCCGCGCACCCTGCAAGAGGACAGCGAGAAGCTGACCCGTCGCGGCGTAGAATTGGTGTTCGCACCCGCGCCGGCCGATATCTACCCTCAGGGGCTGGAGCAACAAACCTATGTCGACGTACCTGGCCTATCCTCCATATTGGAAGGGGCCAGCCGTCCGGGCCACTTCCGCGGCGTCGCGACCATTGTCAGCAAGCTGTTCAACCTGGTGCAGCCGGATCTGGCCTGTTTTGGCGAGAAGGATTATCAGCAACTGGCGTTGATCCGCAAAATGGTGGCGGACATGGGTTACGACATCGACATCGTCGGCGTGCCTACCGTACGCGCTAAGGATGGCCTGGCGCTCAGTTCACGCAACGGCTACCTGACTGCCGAAGAGCGTAAAATCGCCCCTCAACTCAGCAAAATCATGAATGCGCTGGCAGAACAGCTCAGCAACGGCGAACGGCATGTCGATGAGTTGCTGGAACACACCGCCTCTCAGTTGCACAGCGCTGGTTTCACACCGGACGAACTGTTTATCCGTGACGCCGACAGCCTGCAACCGCTGGGCGTGGAAAGCCAACGTGCAGTGGTGCTGATGGCCGCCTGGCTGGGCAAGGCGCGCTTGATTGACAACCAGCAGGTTGATCTGACGCTGTAAGCTACTTTTTGTGCAGTCGTCACTGTTACAGCCCCTCTGAAAGTAGACATGGAGGGACTTATCGGTGACGATAAACGCCGGATGGATGTTCAACCTCAATCGCCTGTGAAGGCGGATACTCAGTTAGGTAAAGTTATGATACGTACTATGCTGCAAGGCAAGCTGCATCGGGTGAAAGTGACTCAGGCCGACTTGCACTATGAAGGCTCCTGCGCCATCGATCAGGACTTCCTGGAGGCCGCAGGCATTCTGGAATATGAAGCTATCGATATTTATAACGTTGATAACGGTCAGCGTTTCTCAACCTATGCCATCGCCGCCGAACGCGGCTCGCGCATTATTTCGGTCAACGGGGCGGCAGCGCGTTGCGCCTGCGTCGGCGACAAGCTGATCATCTGTTCTTACGTGCAGATGAGCGATGCCGATGCCCGTCAACACCATCCGAAAGTGGCCTACTTCGAAGGCGACAATAACCTGCAGCGCAAGGCGAAAGCCGTGCCGGTTCAGGTCGCCTAAAAGTCACAACGGGCGCCGTCGGCGCCCGTTTCTTCCTGATTACTGCACCACCAGCGTTCCCGGCTTGTTAGCGATTCTGTCCGCCATGGTCTGAATCGAGTCGGTACGCAGAATGTACAACCGCTTCAGCGTATAGGGGTTGTCCCCCGGCTTCACTTTGCCCTGCACCGTGGTCACCGCCATATGGAAACCGGCATCCTTCGCCGCCTGTATCGCCCGTTGGTTATAGCCGCCAAACGGGTATGACACATACAGCACATGCGGATTAAACTGCGACAGCGCGCGGCGCGAGTGCTCAAAATCGAATTCTATGTTGTGCAGCGAACGGCTCAGCAGGATCGGCTGACGATTGCCGTCGGTACGATGCAGGAAATGCGTATGCGACTGCACGTCGAACACGTCCTGGATCTGCTTCAGTTCGGAAATGCTCATAAACTGCAGCGAATCAGGATTCCACTTTTGCGGGTGGCGCTTGATGCGTGAGGAAATAATAAACGCCGTGGCGCGGAAGCCGTAATTCTTCAATACCGGGTAAGCGTAACGGTAGACCGATTTCAGCCCGTCATCGAACGTCAGCACCACGGCCTTGCCGGGCAGGTTGATCTGGTTGTTCAGATAGGCTTCCAACTGATACAGGGAAATCGTGTCGTAGCCCGCCTGCTTCAGGTAAGTCATCTGATTGCTGAACGCCACGTCGGAAGTGGTGGTCGAGGTATGGCGGAAACGCTTGTTCTCTTCGTTTTTCAGCAGGTGATGGTAGGTCAGCACCGGAATACCGGTGTCGATCTCGCAGTCCAGCTCACTGACATAACCCAAACGATCGCCAATGTTGATCTCATACCAGGTATTGTTGAGCCGATCCTTCAGCTTGCCGATAATCGGGTAGCGCAGATTCTCTTCCAGCACGCCAAACACATCACTGGCGTTATCCGCATCGGTATAGACGTTGATCGCCTTTTGAGTGATCAGGTTCTGGTTGGTCAGCGGCTTATTCAGCTCGCCAAGATCGTCCTTCACCTTGCGCGATTTTTTAAGATCGCGCACATCGTCTTTATCGATAAACCCGGTGCCGTGACCGAATTTGAACTCGTAATACTCCGCATCCGCCGGGAACACCTGAATCAGCTGCCCCTGCTTCACTTCGCCGACCGGAATAACGTGTTCGCCAATCAGCGAATAAACCTCGCTGTCGCGCTGCGCTTCCATATATTCGGATTTAACGGCGCTGTCTTCCGACAACAAACTTGCCAGGCCGGCCGGGGAAGCAAACGACAACAGGATGCCGAGTACTCCAGCCGCTATCTTGTGTGTAGACCGCATGGTTATATTCTACTTACGAGTACGTAATACCCGTCGTATTTCAGACCGCAGCGTTGTTACCTGCACTCGATCATCTCATGATTTACCTGAGGATGAGCGCGCCGGCCGCCTGGCTGCAACTTGAAATTCATAGGGTATATAACAAAATGGAGAAAATGTGGAGCGTCAGCATAGCACGATTTGAACAGCGGGGAGAAAGGGGTTATTCGAGCAATTTTATTGATTTACGGGATGCTTGCCGCAGATTGATAAACGCGTCCCCGTACGTCTGCCCGGGGACGCCATACTATCAGGTGCGCAAACCGCGGCCGCGCTCGATCAGGAACCAGACCAGCAGATAGAACACCGCGATAAACGCCACTAGCACCGCCATGGTGAACGCCAACGGTACATCGCTGATACCCAGGAAACCGTAGCGGAAACCGCTGATCATATAGACGATCGGGTTCAGCTTGGACACCGCCTGCCAGAACGGCGGCAGCAGCGTCAGCGAGTAGAATACCCCGCCCAGGTAGGTCAACGGCGTCAGCACGAAGGTCGGGATCAGGCTGATATCGTCAAAGGTGGTGGCAAACACCGCGTTAATCAGGCCCGCCAACGAGAACAAGATCGCCGTCAGTAGCAGCGTGACCACAATCACCCACCAGGCATGCACCTGCAGCGGCACAAAGAACAGCGAGATCACGGTCACCAACACGCCGACGCAGATACCCCGCGCCACACCGCCGCCGACGTAACCGGCAATCACCACGTGCGTCGGCACCGGAGCCACCAGCAGCTCTTCGATATTGCGCTGGAATTTGGCGCTGAAGAACGACGAGGCCACGTTGGCGTACGAGTTGGTGATCACCGCCATCATGATCAGGCCGGGAACGATAAACTGCATGTAATCGAAACCGTGCATTTCACCGATACGTGAACCAATCAGGTTGCCGAAGATGATGAAATACAGCGTCATGGTGATCACCGGCGGCACCAGGGTCTGGATCCAGATACGGGCAAATCGGTTGATCTCTTTAGCCCAGATGCTCTGCAAAGCCACCCAATACAAACGCGTCATGCTTTTTCTCCATTACCGTTAACCAGGGTGACAAACAGCTCTTCCAGCCGGTTGGCCTTGTTACGCATGCTCAGGACCTGGACGCCCTGTGCGCTGAGCTGGGTAAACAGGCCGTTCAGGCCCTGCTCGCGCATCACTTCCACCTCCAGCGTCGAGGTGTCCGTCAGGCGATGACGGTAGCCGTCCAGCTTCGGCAGCGGGCTTTTCGCCGCCAGATCGAGGATAAAGGTTTCGGACTTCAGCTTGGCCAGCAGGCCTTTCATCGAGGTGTTCTCCACCAGATCACCGTTCTGGATAATACCGATATTGCGGCACAGCATTTCTGCTTCTTCCAGATAGTGAGTGGTGAGAATAATCGTGGTGCCCTGGGCGTTAAGCTCTTTCAGGAAGCCCCACATAGAGCGACGCAGCTCGATATCCACCCCGGCAGTCGGTTCATCGAGGATCAGCAGTTTTGGCTGATGCATCAAGGCCCGGGCGATCATCAAGCGGCGCTTCATGCCGCCGGACAGCATGCGAGCGCGTTCTTCGCGCTTGCCCCACAAATCCAGCTGAGTCAGGTATTTTTCCGCACGAGCCAAGGCTTCGCGACGGGTCACGCCATAATAGCCCGCCTGATTGACCACAATCTGCATCACGGTTTCGAACGGGTTAAAGTTGAACTCCTGCGGTACCAGCCCGAGCTGACGCTTGGCGTTAACGATGTCTTTGTCGATGTCGTAGCCGAACACCCGTACGCTGCCGGAGGTTTTGTTAACCAACGAACTGATGATGCCGATGGTCGTGGATTTTCCGGCGCCGTTCGGCCCCAGCAGGGCATAGAAATCCCCCGCTTCGACATTGAGATCGATCCCGCGCAACGCCTTGACGCCACCGGCGTAAGTCTTGGTTAACTGCGCTAATTCCAGTGCATAATTCATAAGTTAAAAAGTACCTTGTGACGATGAGTATGCTGCTGCGTTTTTGTAATGAAGATGATCTTATCATCAGCAGCGTTTTCACTGAGGCAAATCCGTGCGGTATATTCAGGTTCCATCCCGCCATATTGAATAAAAAGTGGCCGAATATCGCCCGGCGCCACTGTTCCGATATCCAAATTGTGACGCTTGTCCTATATTACCCCAACGCAATCTGTTCGTTACAGGCCTATAACCGCCATGAAAGAGATCGAAAAGCTTATCGCCAATAACCACACCTGGTCAGCTAACATCAGCAAGGAAGACCCAAACTTTTTTGAACGCTTAGCACAGGCGCAAAAGCCCCGTTTTTTATGGATAGGTTGCTCTGATAGCCGCGTACCTGCGGAAAGACTGACCGGATTGGAGCCGGGTGAACTGTTTGTTCACCGTAACGTGGCGAACCTGGTGATCCATACCGATTTAAACTGCCTGTCGGTGGTGCAATACGCCGTCGACGTGTTGGAAGTCGAGCATATTATTATCTGCGGTCACCTGGGCTGCGGCGGCGTGGAAGCAGCGGTCGAGAACCCGGAACTGGGGCTGATCAATAACTGGCTGCTGCACATTCGCGACCTGTGGTACAAACACAGCTCACTGCTGGGTGAACTGGAGCCGGAACAACGTCTCGACGTGCTGTGTGAAATCAACGTTATTGAGCAGGTCTACAACCTGGGCCATTCCACCATCATGCAATCAGCATGGAAACGCGGCCAGAAAGTGATGATTCACGGTTGGGTGTACGGGATCCAGGACGGCCGCCTGCGCGATTTGGAAGTGGCTGCGACCAGCCGCGAAAGCCTGGAAATGGGCTATCGCAAAGCCATGGCCACGCTGCAACAGGATAAAGGCATCTAAAGCTCATAGGGCGCGGCATGCCGCGCCCACAGCAGTTTACTCGTCCAGCAATACCACTTTGCCGACGTACGGCAAATGGCGGTAGCGCTGAGCGTAGTCAATGCCGTAACCCACCACGAATTCGTCCGGGATTGAGAAACCGACGTACTCAACCGGCACTTCCACTTCACGGCGTTCAGGCTTGTCCAACAGGGTGCAAATCGCCAGGGATTTCGGCCCACGCAGCGCCAGAATTTCACGCACTTTGTTCAGCGTATTGCCGGAGTCGATGATGTCTTCCACGATCAGCACGTCTTTGCCGCGGATATCTTCATCCAAATCCTTAAGGATTTTCACGTCGCGAGTCGTGGACATGCCGCTGCCGTAGCTGGAAGCGGTCATAAAGTCGACCTCATGCGGCACTTCGATGGTGCGACACAGGTCAGCCATGAACATGAAGGAGCCGCGCAGCAGCCCGACCAGCACCATATCACTGCCGCTGTCGCGGTAATGTTCGGTGATCTGGCGGCCAAGTTCGGCAATACGGGTCTTAACTTCCTGCTCGGAAATCATTACGTCTACAGTGTGTTTCATAGTTTTCAGGTCAGTTGCCGGAAGAAGGGCGCAGAGTTTAGCATAGCCTGAAGCCGGTGGCGACGCGAGTGCGCCGCCACTTGAAAGACAACAAGGAGATCAGTCAGCTACCGTAAAGCCCATCATCATGCCGGTATCTTCGTGTTCCAGCAGATGACAGTGAGCCATATAGGCGTGATCGCTATTGGCCAGGTGATCGAAGCGCACCAACACTTCACTACGCCAACCCTCTACGCGCACCGTATCTTTCCAGCCGCTGCGATGGGCCGCCGGCGGTTTACCGTTTTCCGACAGGATGCGGAATTGGGTGCCGTGAATATGGAACGGGTGCAGCATCATGTCGCCTTCGCCGGAAAGGGTCCACTTTTCGTACTTGCCGCGTTTGGCTTCAAACATCGGCTTGGTCATGTCGAAGGCCTTACCGTTGATCATATTGCCATGGCTGAAATCGAACGGCTTCGCGCCGTGATCCATGCCTTTCATATTGCCGTGGTCCATGCCCTTCATACTGCCGTGATCCATACCCTTCATGCTGCCGTGATCCATCCCATGCATACCGGACATATCACCGCTGTCGCCTTTGCCCATGCCACCGTGATCCATACTCATGCCGGCCATGGACTGATGGCCATAGCGATCCATCAGCGCCTGCATACCCAGCTTATCCAACTGCGGGTTCATCATCAGCTGCAGCCAACGCTCCTGAATGCCGGTCACCGCAGGCAGCGCTGGCAGTTTCACCAGGCTGTCCGGCATCGTCTTGATGCCCTGCGCCAGCGAAGGCTGGATATGCAATACCGGCAGCGGCTGGTCGAACGGTGCCAGCGTCATGCCCATCTGTTTGACCGGCAGCGTGACGATATCGAAAGCTTTGCCGTCAGAGGCATCCACCAGCACTTCGAAACGTTCGCCCATCAGCATCGGCAATTCGGTTAATTTGACCGGCTCGGCCAAAAAACCGCCGTCGCTGGCAATCACATAGAGTGGACGGTTATCGCTGGCGGCCAGATTCAGCGAGCGTGCATTACAGCCATTGAGGAAACGCAGACGCAGCCAGCCGCGAGGGGCCACGTGGCGGGGATACTGAGCACCGTTGGTGAACATACGGTCGCCGAACCAACCAACGGCAGCACTCATCACGTCCAGTTGGTATTCAATCTGCGCGTCCTTGCCCAGCCGCTTGTCCTGCAGGATCACCGGAATATCATCCTGCCCCCAGGTTTTCGGCAGCGGCAGCTTACTGCTTTCGTCATCTTCGAGCAGCACCAGCCCGGCCAAGCCCTTCATCACCTGCTGACCGGTCTTGCCGTGGGTGTGCGGATGGAACCAGCAGGTAGCTGCAGGCTGCTCGATAGTGAACTGCACCCTGCGCGTTGCGCCTGGCTGAATCAGCGCCTGCGGTCCACCGTCTACGTCACCGGGGATTTCCAGACCGTGCCAGTGAACGGTACTGGCTTCCGGCAACGCATTGCGGATATCCACCGTGACCGATTTGCCACGCTGTAGGCGCACCGCCGGCCCCAGCAACGCGCCATTAAAGCCCCAGGTTTGGGTCGCCTTGCCCGGCAGCCAGTTCACCTCACCGGTTTGCAGCGCCAGAGCAATGTTCCCTTGTGCGTCCGGCATCAGCAGTGGCGGGATCGGTAACGCCGGCAATTCAGCCGCCCACGCGCCCCGGCTCCACAACGGTAAAGCGCTTGCCGCGCCCAGCGCAGCGGTCAGTTTGATAAAATCACGGCGTAACATCGCTGACTCCCTTTTCTCAGTGATCTAACTCATCTAATCGTCAGCCTAAACCCTCCCCTTAGCGGAAGGTCAAGCCTTTGCTGCCGGTTATGCTACCTGTGAGTAATAAAATTTGGTGCCTTTACAGGCAAGTGTGATAACGTCTGTAGACAACAAACAGGTCTATTTTCATGATGAAAAAAACAAGTTTACTGGTGCTGTTGCTCACCATGCTGGGGTTCTCCAACGCCAGTCTGGCGCTGAATGAGTCCGAAGCGGAAGATCTGGCCGATCTGACGGCGGTGTTTATTTATTTGAAAAACGATTGCGGCTACAACGACTTGCCCAATGCGCAAATCAAACGCGCCATCGTTTATTTCGCGCAGCAAAACCGTTGGGATCTGACCAACTATAATAGTTTTAATATGAAGGCTCTGGGTGAAGACAGCTATCGCGATCTCAGTGGTATCGCCATTCCTACCCCGAACAAATGCAAATCTCTGGCACGCGACTCGCTAAGCCTGCTGGCCTACGCTAACTAATCCCCCGCCTTCCGCTATCTCTGTTTGAAATTCAGCCGTGCATCACCAGGCAGAGTTAGCTATGATGTTGCGCCAATTTTTCATGGCTGTTATTACGGAGTTCCCGCACATGACCCAGAAAGAAATTTGGTATGAAACACTGCATGCCAACTTCGGCCAGTACTTCTCGGTAGAGAACGTGCTGTATCGTGAGAAGACCGAGCATCAGGATTTGGTGATTTTTGAAAACCCGGTTCTGGGGCGCGTTATGGCGCTCGACGGCGTGGTGCAAACCACCGAGCGCGATGAGTTCATCTATCACGAGATGATGACCCACATACCGCTGCTGGCTCACGGCCAGGCGAAGAAAATCCTGATCATCGGCGGTGGCGACGGCGCTATGCTGCGCGAAGTCAGCCGTCATCAGGGCGTTGAACAAATCACCATGGTCGAGATCGACGCCGGCGTGGTGGAATTCTGCCGCCAATACCTGCCTAATCACAATGCCGGTGCTTACGACGATCCACGCTTTAAGCTGGTGATCGACGACGGCGTCAACTTTGTTAATCAGACCGATGAGAAATTCGATGTGATTATCTCCGACTGCACCGATCCTATCGGCCCCGGCGAAAGCCTGTTCACCTCGGCATTCTACGAAGGCTGCGCACGCTGCCTGAACGAGGGCGGCATTTTTGTTGCGCAGAACGGCGTGTGCTTCCTGCAGCAAGACGAAGCGGTCAATAGCCACACCAAGCTGAGCCAATACTTCAAGGACGTCAGTTTCTACCAGGCGGCGATCCCGACCTATTACGGCGGCATTATGACCTTCGCCTGGGCCAGCCAAAACCCGGCACTGCGTCAGCTCGACTTGCCAACGCTGCAACATCGCTTTCATCAAAGCGGCTTAAACTGTCGTTATTATAACCCGGCAATTCACGCGGGCAGCTTTGCACTGCCGCAGTATTTGCTCGACGCACTGAACGTTTCACGTTAAGCGAGAAGATAAAGGAGGTGAACCAAATTGCATAAGCTAAAACTGCACGGCTTCAACAACCTGACCAAAAGCCTGAGTTTTTGTATTTACGATATTTGTTACGCCAAAACCGCGGACGACCGCGCTGGCTATATCGCCTACATTGACGAACAATACAACGCCAACCGCCTGACCGAGATCCTCAGCGAGACCTGCTCGATCATTGGCGCCAATATTCTCAACATCGCACGTCAGGACTACGAGCCTCAGGGCGCCAGCGTCACCATTCTGGTCAGCGAAGAGCCGGTCGACCCGGACGATGTCGATACTTCAGAACACCCGGGCCCACTGTCAAAGACGGTAGTCGCACATCTGGACAAGAGCCACATCTGCGTTCATACCTATCCGGAGAGCCATCCGGAAGGCGGTCTTTGCACCTTCCGCGCCGATATCGAAGTGTCCACCTGCGGCGTGATTTCACCGCTTAAAGCGTTGAATTATCTGATCCACCAGTTGGAATCTGACATCGTCACCATGGATTACCGCGTGCGTGGTTTTACCCGCGACGTAAACGGCTTGAAGCATTACATCGATCATGAGATCAACTCGATCCAGAACTTTATGTCTGATGATATGAAGGCGCTGTACCACATGATGGACGTGAATGTTTATCAGGAAAACATCTTCCATACCAAGATGTTGCTGAAGGATTTCGATCTGAAGCACTACCTGTTTAACGCAAAACCAGACGCGCTGAGCGAAGCCGAGCGTAAAGAGATTACCGATCTGTTGTGGAAAGAGATGCAGGAAATCTATTACGGCCGCAATATTCCGCATCTGTAATCTGTATCGGGCGCGGCACGCCGCGCCCTTACGTTCAGTATTTCAGCATAAAAGAACGGTAGGCCTTCAATACCTGCAAAAAGTCTTCGACGCCGCAGAATGAGAGGCTTTCTTCGTCATAGTAATTCATCCCCTCCTCCATCTCGTCGCCCTCGAACTCCAGCAGGTTAGCGCGGATCATCACTTCCTCTCCGTCCATCAGCAACGTGTATTCATGGCCTTCCAGCTGCCATTGACGCTCGCTGCCCTTCACTTGCGCCGCCCCGGCTTCGATGCGATCGAGCAGGTTGAAGTCGCCTTTGAGTTCTTCGTTGATCCAGTGGCCAATCGCCTCATGCCCCATCGAAAATCTGACCACCACCTGACCGGTAACGTCACGCAGAAATTCGTAATCCATAGCACGCCCTCCTGAGCCCTTTCTCTTAGTGTAAACATTAATTCATGACTAACTCAGTGAGCGCTCGCAAAGTTGGCAACTGAGAAAAATAAAACGGGAGGCCAAGGCCTCCCGTTAAACAGTTGCGCAATATAGCGACTTAAACAGCGGTTTGGAAGATCACGCCGTCGGCTTTTTCCGTGTACTGACCCAGTTGGTCAAAGTTCAGATAACGGTAGGTATCCGCCGCTGACTTATCGACCTGTGCCATGTACGTCTGGTACTCGTCCGGCGTTGGCAGACGACCCAGCAGCGAAGCCACCGCCGCCAGTTCTGCAGAAGCCAGATACACGTTGGCACCGGTCCCCAGACGGTTCGGGAAGTTACGGGTCGAGGTGGAAACCACCGTCGCACCGTCGGCCACGCGCGCCTGGTTACCCATGCACAGTGAACAACCTGGGATCTCGATACGTGCACCGCTCTTGCCGAATACGCTGTAGTAGCCTTCTTCGGTCAACTGAGCCGCATCCATCTTGGTTGGCGGAGCCACCCACAGACGGGTCGGCAACTGGCCTTTGTGCTGATCCAGCAGCTTGCCGGCCGCGCGGAAGTGGCCGATGTTGGTCATGCAGGAACCGATAAACACTTCATCGATCTTGCTGTTGGCCACGTCGGACAGCAGACGCGCGTCATCCGGATCGTTTGGTGCACACAGGATTGGCTGAGTGATCTCTGCCAGATCGATGTCGATCACCGCAGCGTATTCTGCATCCGCATCGCCTTCCAGCAGTTGCGGATCCGCCAGCCATTTTTGCATGCCCTGAATACGACGCTCCAGGGTACGACGATCGCCGTAGCCTTCGGAGATCATCCACTTGAGCAGCACGATGTTAGAGTTCAGATACTCTTCAATCGGTGCCTTATCCAGCTTGATGGTACAGCCGGCAGCGGAACGTTCGGCCGAAGCGTCAGTCAGTTCGAATGCCTGCTCGACTTTCAGATCCGGCAAGCCTTCGATCTCCAGAATGCGGCCGGAGAAGATGTTCTTCTTGCCCTTCTTCTCTACGGTCAGCAGGCCCTGCTGGATGGCGTAGTAAGGGATTGCGTGTACCAGGTCACGCAGAGTAATGCCAGGCTGCATCTTGCCTTTGAAGCGCACCAGGACAGACTCTGGCATATCCAGCGGCATCACGCCGGTAGCGGCGGCAAAGGCAACCAGGCCGGAACCCGCCGGGAAGGAGATACCGATTGGGAAACGGGTGTGGGAGTCACCGCCGGTGCCTACGGTATCCGGCAGAAGCATACGGTTCAGCCAGGAGTGAATAACGCCATCACCCGGACGCAGCGACACGCCGCCACGGTTCATGATGAAGTCCGGCAGCGTGTGGTGGGTCGTCACGTCAACCGGTTTCGGGTACGCAGCGGTGTGACAGAACGACTGCATCACCAGATCGGCGGAGAAGCCCAAACAAGCCAGATCTTTCAGCTCGTCACGGGTCATCGGGCCGGTAGTGTCCTGTGAACCGACAGAGGTCATCTTGGGTTCGCAGTATTCGCCCGGGCGCACGCCGGCAACGCCACAGGCGCGGCCAACCATTTTCTGCGCCAGGGAGAAGCCTTTGCTGCTGACAGCCACTTCTTTGGCAATGCGGAACACGTCGCTGTGCGGCAGGCCCAGCGCTTCACGCGCTTTGGTGGTCAGACCGCGACCGATGATCAGCGGAATACGGCCACCGGCACGCACTTCGTCGAGCAGTACGTCGGTTTTCAGTTCGAAGTTGGCAATCAGCTCACCGGTTTCGTGGTTGCGCACTTCACCCTTGTACGGGTAAATGTCGATCACGTCGCCCATGTTCAGGTCATTGACGTCCACTTCAATCGGCAATGCACCGGCATCTTCCATAGTGTTGAAGAAGATAGGCGCGATTTTACCGCCCAGCACTACACCGCCACCGCGCTTGTTAGGCACGTAAGGGATATCGTCGCCCATAAACCACAGCACCGAGTTGGTGGCGGATTTACGAGAAGAACCGGTGCCGACAACGTCACCGACGTAAGCCAGCGGGAAACCTTTCTTGTTCAGCAGTTCGATTTGCTTGATAGGCCCAACGCTGCCCGGCTGATCCGGCACTATGCCTTCACGTTCGTTTTTCAGCATCGCCAGAGCGTGCAGTGGGATATCCGGGCGTGACCAGGCATCCGGAGCCGGCGACAGGTCATCGGTGTTGGTTTCACCGGTGACTTTGAATACGGTAACGGTGATTTTTTCCGCCAGTTGCGGACGAGACAGATACCACTCGGCATCGGCCCAGGACTGCATAATCTGCTTGGCGTGCGGGTTACCCGCCTTGGCTTTTTCTTCCACGTCGTAGAAGTTGTCGAACATCAGCAGCGTATGGGACAGCGCTTTGGCGGCAATCGCAGCCAATTTTTCGTTATCCAGCGCGTCGATCAGCGGATGAATGTTATAGCCACCTTGCATGGTGCCTAACAGCTCTACGGCTTTCTCGGGGGTAATCAGGGGGGAGGTCGCTTCGCCTTTGGCGATGGCTGCCAGGAAACCGGCTTTTACATAGGCGGCTTCGTCGACGCCCGGTGGCACACGGTTAATCAGCAGGTCTAACAGGAATTCTTCTTCGCCTTTTGGCGGATTCTTTAATGATTCAACCAGCGCTGCCATTTGGGTGGCGTCTAACGGCTTAGGGACGATGCCCTCTGCAGCACGCTCGGCTACGTGCTTACGGTATTCTTCTAGCACGACATTCTCCTCGCTCTCATTGTCATTTATTGTGCCTGGCGTTCTCTATTCAAACCGGGTTTAGCGCACGGTGTTGATGCCATTGATCCTGACGGGGCACTGCTGTCGATGTCCTGGACTGTAAGTACAGTGCCCGGTTCCGCTCAGCCAGCATATCAGGATTTGAATTGGTTGTTAATTCGTTCACATAAAAGCAACATTAAATCTTTGCTGAATCGTTGAGCGCAGTGTAATCGGCTGCGACACAGGCCCGACGGGGCTACAGAGAGGTTCCGTTCCCAACATACATCAGCCTGACGAGCACAACACAATAACCATTCTCTTACAATGGTTATTGGTCGCAAATAGTAAAATTTGAGAGCGGAAGGCACAAAAAAACCGCCATTAAGGCGGTTCTGTTGTTCCGTTCGGTGTTAGCAGGCACCTCACGGATTTCTTACATCGTTAAGAACGATACAAGCGCCACAAAGCAGGGACATTGTGCGCAACGATGATTAAAAAATCAACAAAAAGAATGTCTGAAAATTCATTTCAACGTAATATTTAGCCGGGTCTGTTCTGCCGGTTTAGCAGTCGGTCATCGGGCTTGAGAACAGTGCTGCAACAACTGCGATACAGGCGCCACAAAGCGCTTGTTCCGCCGGGATTTTTCCGGTGAGGTCGCGGTGGTCGTGGTTCCACAAGGATCGCGCAATGAAAGGGAGTTCCATGTTTATCCTGCTCATTGTACTGGGATCGGCGTTTGGCGTGAGCAAAGGCGGTTGGTCGGTTAACGGCAACAGCCTCACGTTGAACGTGATATTCCAGAACAAGTAAGCTACTGGCCGCTCATCGAGCGGCCTTTTACCTGGATGCCGCGCATAAAAAAACGGCCCCTTTTCAGGAGCCGCTTATTCACCTTTCAAACCAGCAGAATTACTTCTTCTTGGCTTTCGGGTTAGGCAGATCGGTGATGCTGCCTTCAAAGATCTCTGCCGCCAAGCCTACGGATTCGTGCAGGGTTGGGTGAGCATGGATAGTCAGCGCGATGTCTTCTGCGTCGCAACCCATCTCGATAGCCAGACCGATTTCACCCAACAGCTCGCCACCGTTGGTGCCGACAATCGCGCCACCGATGATACGGTGAGTTTCTTTGTCGAAAATCAGTTTGGTCATGCCGTCTGCGCAGTCGGAAGCGATAGCACGGCCAGAAGCTGCCCACGGGAAGGTGGAAGTTTCGTAGCTGATGCCTTTTTCTTTCGCTTCTTTCTCGGTCAGACCCACCCAGGCAACTTCCGGCTCGGTGTAAGCGATCGATGGGATCACTTTCGGGTCGAAGTAGTGCTTCATGCCGGCAATAACTTCAGCGGCAACGTGGCCTTCATGCACGCCTTTGTGCGCCAGCATCGGTTGACCGACGATGTCGCCGATAGCGAAGATGTGCGGCACGTTGGTACGCAGCTGTTTGTCGACGTTGATGAAGCCACGCTCGTCAACTTCCACACCGGCTTTACCCGCTTCCAGCAGCTTACCGTTCGGCACGCGGCCGATAGCCACCAGCACCGCGTCATAACGCTGTGGTTCTGCAGGCGCTTTTTTGCCTTCCATAGTGACATAGATGCCGTCTTCTTTGGCTTCTACCGCGGTCACTTTGGTTTCCAGCATCAGGTTGAACTGCTTGCTGATGCGCTTGGTGAAGACTTTCACCACGTCTTTGTCAGCCGCCGGGATCACCTGGTCAAACATTTCGACAACGTCGATCTGTGAACCCAGCGCATGGTATACGGTGCCCATTTCCAGGCCGATGATACCGCCGCCCATAACCAGCAGACGCTCTGGGACAGTTTTCAGCTCCAGTGCATCGGTAGAGTCCCACACGCGTGGATCTTCATGAGGAATGAATGGCAGTTGGATCGGACGAGAACCTGCAGCGATGATGGCATTGTCGAAGTTGATGATGGTTGGACCATTTTCGCCTTCAACAACCAGGGTGTTAGCGCCGGTGAACTTGCCCAGGCCGTTAACCACTTTCACTTTACGGCCTTTAGCCATGCCAGCCAGACCGCCGGTCAGCTGATTGATGACTTTTTCTTTCCAGACGCGCACTTTGTCGATGTCAGTTTTCGGCTCGCCGAAAACGATGCCGTGCTCGGCCAGCGCCTTGGCTTCTTCGATCACTTTGGCTACGTGCAGCAGTGCTTTGGAAGGGATACATCCCACGTTCAGGCAAACACCGCCCAGCGTGGAATAACGTTCAACCAGAACGGTTTCAAGACCTAAGTCAGCGCAACGAAAGGCAGCAGAGTAACCTGCCGGGCCCGCCCCAAGTACCACGACCTGAGTTTTAATTTCAGTACTCATCATGACCTCTTAATTGATTGTCCGGCGGGTCAGACGTCATTTTTATTGCTAATCGATCTCATAACGCCCTTCATCCACCGGGACGCTTACACCGCGAGCAGTTTACAGAATTGTTAATAATCTGCAAAGCGTGTTCGAGTGACCCGTGTCTCAACAATTTTGTCGAGTCGTGCAAAAACCGACAAAACTGCTACAGAAGCGATAAGGGCGCAGCATGCTGCGCCCTTTTTTCATTACATCACCATACGGCGGATATCAGCCAGCATGTTGTTGATGATGGTAATAAAGCGCGCACCATCTGCACCATCGATAACACGGTGGTCGAAGGAGAGCGACATTGGCATCATCAGGCGCGGCACGAACTCTTTACCGTTCCAGACTGGCTCCATAGCAGACTTGGAGACACCCAGAATAGCCACTTCCGGCGCGTTCACTATCGGCGCGAAGTGAGTTGTCCCGATACCGCCCAGGCTGGAGATGGTGAAACAGCCACCCTGCATTTCGCCGGCGGTCAGTTTACCGTCACGCGCTTTTTTGGAGATAGCCATCAGCTCACGGGACAGTTCGGTGATGCTCTTCTTGTTCACATCTTTGAATACCGGAACCACCAGGCCGTTTGGCGTATCAACCGCAACACCGACGTTGATGTACTTTTTCAGCGTCAGCTTCTGACCATCTTCGGACAGAGAGCTATTGAAACGCGGCATCTGCTCCAGAGCGGCAGCAACGGCTTTCATGATGAACACCACCGGGGTGAACTTCACATCCAGCTTACGCTTGGCCGCTTCTTCGTTCTGTTGCTTGCGGAAAGCTTCCAGATCGGTGATGTCGGTTTTGTCGAAGTGAGTCACGTGCGGGATCATCACCCAGTTACGGCTCAGGTTGGCACCCGAGATTTTCTGGATGCGGCCCAGTTCAACTTCTTCGATCTCACCGAACTTGCTGAAGTCCACTTTCGGCCATGGCAGCATGCCTGGCAGACCGCCACCGACAGCAGCAGCTGGCGCCGCTTCTGCACGTTTGACCGCGTCTTTCACGTAAGTCTGAACGTCTTCGCGCAGGATGCGGCCTTTACGACCGGTGCCTTTCACTTTCGCCAGGTTTACACCGAACTCACGCGCCAGGCGGCGGATGACCGGGGTGGCATGCACATAAGCGTCGTTCTCGGCGAACTCACCTTTGGCAGCTGGAGCAGCCTGTTTGGCTGGTGCCGCGCTGGCAGCCGGTGCCGGCGCTGCTTCTGCTTTTTGAGCAGGAGCAGCCGCTGGTGCAGCGCCTTCAACTTCGAACACCATGATCAGGGAGCCGGTTTTCACTTTGTCGCCGGCGCTGATTTTGATTTCTTTCACGGTACCTGCGAACGGTGCCGGCACTTCCATAGAAGCCTTGTCACCTTCAACGGTGATCAGTGACTGCTCAGCGGCAACTTTGTCGCCCACTTTCACCATCACTTCTGTCACTTCTACTTCATCGCCACCGATATCCGGTACGGCAACGTCTTTAGCCGCAGAGGCAGCCGGTGCCGCTGGAGCAGCAGGCGTTTCTGCCGCAGCCGGAGCGGCAGCAGAAGCTGCGCCAGCCACTTCGAATACCATGATCAGAGAACCGGTGGTGACTTTGTCGCCAGTGCCGATTTTGATCTCTTTCACGGTGCCTGCGAACGGTGCAGGGACTTCCATGGAAGCCTTGTCACCTTCAACGGTGATCAGGGACTGCTCGGCTTCCACCTTGTCGCCCACTTTCACCAGGATCTCGGTCACTTCTACTTCGTCGGCACCGATGTCCGGTACGGCAACGTCTTTGGCAGCCGCGGCAGCCGGAGCAGCTGGTGCTGCAGCCGGTTTTTCTTCAGCCTTGGCAGCAGGTGCGGCCTGAGCCGCCCCTTCCGCTTCAAAGATCATCAGCAGTTTGCCGGTTTCGGTTTTATCACCGACGGCAACTTTGATCTCTTTAACCACACCCGCCTGCGGGGAAGGGACTTCCATGGAAGCTTTGTCACCTTCAACGGTGATCAGCGATTGTTCAGCTTCAACTTTATCGCCCACTTTCACCAGAATCTCGGTGATTTCCACTTCGTCTGCACCGATGTCCGGTACTTTGATTTCGATAGACATTTCTTCTGTACCTCTTATGCCAGACGCGGGTTAACTTTTTCTGGGTTGATGTCGAATTTCTTAATCGCATCAGCTACCACAGAAGCTTCGATTTCACCGCGTTTAGCCAGTTCACCCAGTGCAGCAACCACAACGTAAGAAGCGTCAACTTCAAAGTGGTGGCGCAGGTTTTCGCGGCTGTCTGAACGACCGAAGCCGTCAGTACCCAGTACGCGATAGTCGCTGGCTGGAACGTAAGTACGAACCTGTTCTGCAAACAGCTTCATGTAGTCGGTAGACGCAACCGCCGGCGCATCGTTCATCACCTGAGCAATGTACGGTACACGTGGAGTTTCGGTTGGGTGCAGCATGTTCCAACGCTCGCAGTCCTGGCCATCACGCGCCAGTTCGGTGAAGGAAGTCACGCTGTAGATGTCAGAACCCACGCCGTAATCGTCTGCCAGGATCTTCGCCGCTTCACGTACGTGACGCAGGATAGAACCTGAACCCAGCAACTGAACCTTGCCTTTGCTGCCTGCCAGAGTGTCCAGCTTGTAGATACCTTTGCGGATACCTTCTTCTGCGCCCTGCGGCATGGCCGGCATGTGGTAGTTTTCGTTCAGCGTGGTGATGTAGTAGTAGACGTTTTCTTGCGCGTCGCCGTACATGCGGACCAGACCGTCATGCATGATCACTGCCACTTCGTATGCATAAGCTGGATCGTAAGAGATACAGTTAGGGATAGTCAGAGACTGAATGTGGCTGTGGCCGTCTTCGTGCTGCAGACCTTCACCGTTCAGGGTGGTACGGCCTGAAGTACCGCCGATCAGGAAGCCGCGCGCCTGTTGGTCGCCTGCTGCCCAGCACAGGTCACCGATACGCTGGAAACCGAACATCGAGTAGTAGATGTAGAACGGAATCATCGGCAGATCGTTGGTGCTGTAGGAAGTCGCTGCGGCCAGCCATGAAGATGCTGCGCCCAGTTCGTTGATGCCTTCCTGCAGGATCTGACCTTTTTCGTCTTCTTTGTAGTAAGCAACCTGCTCACGGTCCTGCGGGGTATATTGCTGACCGTTCGGGCTGTAGATACCGATCTGACGGAACAGACCTTCCATACCGAAGGTACGCGCTTCGTCAGCGATGATTGGAACCAGACGATCTTTGATCGACTTGTTCTTCAGCATCACGTTCAGGGCACGCACGAAGGCGATGGTGGTGGAGATTTCTTTGTTCTGCTCTTCCAGCAGTGAGCTGAAGTCTTCCAGAGCCGGCATTTCCAGCTTCTGGGTGAAGGCTGGCAGACGGGTCGGTACATAACCTTTCAGCGCCTGACGGCGTTCGTGCAGGTATTTGTACTCTTCAGAGTCTTTCTCGAAGGTGATGTACGGCAGTTTTTCGATGTCGGCATCGGCAACTGGCACATTGAAACGATCGCGGAAGTGGTGAACCCCTTCCATGTTCATTTTCTTCACCTGGTGAGCGATGTTTTTACCTTCCGCGGTTTCACCCATGCCGTAACCTTTAATGGTATGGGCCAGGATAACGGTTGGTTTGCCTTGGGTGTCCTGCGCTTTTTTCAGTGCAGCGAAGACTTTCTTCGGATCGTGACCACCGCGGTTCAGCGCCCAGATTTCGTCGTCGGTCATGTCTTTGACCAGGGCGGCGGTTTCCGGGAAGCGACCGAAGAAATGCTCACGTACGTAAGCGCCGTCTTTGGATTTGAAGGTCTGGTAGTCGCCGTCCAGGGTTTCGTTCATCAGCTGGATCAGCTTGCCGCTGGTGTCTTTACGCAGCAGTTCGTCCCAACGACCGCCCCAAATCACTTTCAGTACCTGCCAGCCTGCGCCGGAGAAGATACCTTCCAGTTCATTGATGATCTTGCCGTTACCGGTGACTGGGCCGTCCAGACGTTGCAGGTTACAGTTGATGACGAACACCAGGTTGTCCAGTTTCTCACGGGTGGCGATAGTGATCGCACCTTTGGATTCCGGCTCATCCATCTCACCGTCGCCCAGGAAGGCGTAAACGGTTTGAGCAGAGGTGTTCTTCAGGCCACGGTGTTCCAGATATTTCAGGAACTTCGCCTGGTAGATGGCGCTGATTGGGCCCAGGCCCATGGAAACGGTCGGGAACTGCCAGAATTCAGGCATCAGTTTAGGATGCGGGTAAGAAGACAGGCCTTTACCGTGAACTTCCTGACGGAAGTTGTTCATTTGGTCTTCGGTCAAGCGGCCTTCAAGGAAGGCACGTGCGTAAACGCCCGGAGAGATGTGGCCCTGGAAGTAAACCAGATCGCCGCCGTCTTGCTCGTTGCGTGCACGGAAGAAGTGGTTGAAGCAGACTTCATAGAAGGTCGCGGAAGATTGGAAGGAAGCCATGTGGCCGCCCAGGTCCAGATCTTTCTTGGAAGCGCGCAGCACGGTCATTACCGCGTTCCAGCGGATAGCGCTGCGGATACGACGCTCAAGATCCAGGTTACCAGGGTAAGCAGGTTCGTCTTCCACCGCGATGGTGTTGACGTAGTTGTGAGCCGCAGCACCGGCTGCAACGCTAACACCGCCTTTACGGGCTTCACCCAATACCTGATCAATCAGAAACTGAGCTCGCTCAACACCCTCTTCACGGATGACCGATTCGATCGCCTGCAGCCAGTCGCGGGTTTCGATCGGATCCACGTCATTGTTTAAACGTTCTGACATGGTGGTATTCCTTATCTGTCTAATGGTTTGTTTTGGAGCCTGTCTTCCTGTGTTCTGAGGCAAAACACACGAAGACAGGCCCATCAGTTTAGTTGCCGCTTAAATGCTTAACTAAGCACTTCGAACGAAAGCTCCGCAGGCTGGTGTGCCCTGAAGAGAACGCTCTTAATCCTTGCGTTGCTGGAGACGCCGTAGCGATCTCTCGCGCCGAGTATGCTCCCGGCTGAGATCCAGCAAGATTTCCTCGATAAACGCCAAATGGCGGTGCGAGGCTTCACGGGCCTTTTCCGGCTCGCGTGCCACAATCGCCTCAAAAATTCCGGCGCGGTGGCTGCTCACCTTTGCCAACATCTCACGGCGCGAGTAGAGCAATTCAAAGTTCTGACGTACGTTCTGTTCCAGCATCGGCCCCATGCAGCGTAGCAGGTGAAGTAACACAACGTTGTGGGCAGCTTCGGTCACGGCGATTTGGTACTGCATGACCGCGTCGGCTTCGGCGTCGAGATCGCCGCTTTCCTGGGCCTGCTGGATCACAATGTGGCAATCGCGGATGCGCGCCAGATCTTCGTCGGTGCCACGCAACGCCGCGTAATAGGCAGCAATGCCTTCGAGGGCATGACGGGTTTCCAACAGATCGAATTGTGATTCAGGGTGGTCGGCCAACAGTTCAGCCAGAGGATCGCTGAAGCTCTGCCACAGATTAGTTTGCACAAAGGTACCACCGCCCTGACGGCGCAGGAGCAGCCCTTTGGCTTCCAGGCGCTGGATGGCCTCTCTCAGAGAAGGACGGGAAACATCAAATTGTTTCGCCAGCTCGCGCTCCGGTGGCAGTTTTTCGCCTGGACGCAGTGTTCCCTCGAGGATCAGGTGTTCGAGCTGCTGCTCGATAACATCTGACAACTTGGGTTGGCGGATTTTGCTGTAGGCCATGGGTGAATTCTTCTCTGCGAATGGCGCGGAGTCAATTGGTAATACCAATTTCAAAAACGTGACGGTAAAGTAACAAAGTATTCACCTCCTGTCCATATGGGCCTTGATCGAAATCAGGTTACCCGCACATTTTAACACCTCAATACCAGAGCTGCTGCAAACCGCTAACGCACGCTTGGTAATACCATTTACGAGGTAGGTTTTTGATTTAACTTTTGCGAAACCTGCCGTCAGGCAGACTGAAGCATCAAAGGCAGGATTTTATTGCATGTTTATTAAGCTTTAACGAATAGCTATTTGCAGCGCATAAGGTGCGCTCAACCGGTCAATATTTCGCCGAACCAAAGCGACCAGCGCTAAATTATTTTTGCGCATTATGTGATTTGCTGCTTATTTCATGCACTGAATCCCCCCTGCCGTCACACAACCCGCATTTTGTTTCCTAAACTGCTGAAATCTTAATCACTCACCCTATAAAGCAGGTGCAAACTGACGCGCATAACATTATTCTTTGCCAAACGGTAGCGGCTCCGTGGAATTAATAGATATAACGCCGTAAATAAAATAAAACACACATCGTAACCACTGCTTTACAGCATGTGAGTAATTCTGCAACGACAGAGGGTTTCATTGATGGATGGTCAACAGCATGGCGACCAGCTGAAGCGCGGCCTGAAAAACCGCCATATTCAGCTTATTGCTCTAGGGGGCGCTATTGGTACCGGGCTATTTCTCGGGATCGCGCAAACAATAAAAATGGCCGGTCCTTCGGTCATTCTCGGCTATGCCATTGGCGGCTTTATCGCATTTCTGATCATGCGCCAGCTGGGTGAAATGGTAGTGGAAGAGCCGGTCGCCGGTTCGTTTAGCCACTTCGCCTATAAATACTGGGGCAATTTTGCCGGCTTTGCTTCCGGCTGGAACTACTGGGTACTGTATGTATTGGTGGCGATGGCGGAACTGACCGCGGTCGGTATCTATGTGCAGTACTGGTGGCCGGAGATCCCAACCTGGGTATCGGCGGCGGTGTTCTTCCTGGCCATCAACGCCATCAACCTGGCGAATGTTAAGGTCTACGGCGAGATGGAATTCTGGTTTGCCATCATCAAAGTCGTGGCGATTATCGGCATGATCGTGTTCGGTGCCTACCTGCTGTTCAGCGGCTTGGGCGGCCCGGAAGCCACCGTAACCAACCTGTGGGCACAGGGCGGGTTCTTCCCGAACGGCATCATGGGGCTGGTGATGGCAATGGCGGTGATCATGTTCTCGTTTGGTGGGCTCGAGCTGGTGGGTATTACCGCCGCGGAGGCCGACAACCCGCAGAAAAGCATTCCCAAGGCCACCAACCAAGTGATCTACCGCATCCTGCTGTTCTATATCGGCTCACTGACCATTTTGCTGTCGCTGTACCCTTGGGGCAAAGTGGTGGAAGGCGGCAGCCCGTTCGTGCTGATCTTCCACGCGCTGAACAGCAACCTGGTAGCAACCGTGCTGAACATCGTGGTGTTGACCGCCGCCCTGTCGGTGTACAACAGCTGCGTTTACTGCAACAGCCGCATGCTGTACGGCCTGGCGAAGCAAGGCAACGGTCCGAAGAGCCTGCTGAAGGTGGACGGCCGCGGCGTACCGGTTATCGCTATCGCCGTCTCCGCCACGGCCACCGCGTTCTGCGTGCTGATTAACTACCTGATCCCCGGTCGCGCATTCGAATTGCTGATGGCGCTGGTGGTCTCGGCGCTGGTGATCAACTGGGCGATGATCAGCCTGGCGCACCTGAAGTTCCGCGCAGCCAAGAACCGCGAAGGCGTAGAGCCGAAGTTCAAGGCCTTCTGGTATCCGTTCAGCAACTACCTGTGCCTGGTGTTTATGGCCGGCATCCTGGTGATCATGTACCTGACGCCGGGCATTCAAATCTCGGTGTTGCTGATCCCGGTTTGGGTGGCAATTTTGGCCATTGGCTATATCGTCAAGCAACGTAGCCAGCGTGCAATGAGCGCAACCAGCCGCAGCTAGTTCACGCCAAAAACAAAATGGCCCGCAGTGTAAAACTGCGGGCCATTTTTTTAGCCTGACTTAGGCTACTTCTTGCGCAGGGCCTTCACCTGCTCGGCGGTGATATCCGCCGGCAAGCCCCCCCAGGTTACGCGCAGATAGTTCACCAGCTCCGCCACTTGCGCATCGTCCAGACGTTCGCCAAAGGCCGGCATGCTCTGCATACTTTCGCCGTTGGGGAATTGCTGCGCCGGTAAACCGTCCAGCACCGAGACAATCAGATTCTTGGCATCCGGTTGGCGCAGCGTGGCGTTATCGCGCATCGCCACCGCTACGTGCGGTTTGCCCTCACCTTCCCGTGCATGGCAGCCGGAGCACTGATCCAGATAGCTGATACGCCCGGCATCGCTGCCCTGGCCGATTTTAACCGGCACTGCGGCCGGCGGCTGTTCACCCATCAGATAGGTCGCCAGTGCTTGATGGTCTTCCGTCGTCAGATGACGGGTGCTGAGATCCACCACCATGTGCATCTCACTGAACGCAGATCCCTGAGGTGCCATCCCGGTTGCCAGGAAACGGTTGAGGTCATCCGGCGTCCAGCCGCGCTGGGCCAATCCGTGCGGCGTGATGTCCGGCGCCATAAAGCGCCCCAAATCGCCCCCCTGCATCGGCTTGCCAAGATTCATCTGCCCCAGCATGCCGCGTGGCGTATGGCATTCCCCGCAGTGACCCAGCGTATCCGCCAGGTAACGGCCGCGTTGCCACTGCGCCGAATTGCCTTGTGAACTGGCTGGCAACGGCGCCTGGCTGCGGAACAGCAGGTTCCAACCGATCAGCGCCATGCGTTGATTAAACGGGAACGGCATGTCGTTTTCAGGAATAGCGACGTCCACCGCCGGTCGGGTCATCAGATAGGCGTAGATGTCATCGGCATCCTGGCGTGAAATACCTTTATACGAAGTATAAGGCATCGCCGGGTACAGATGACGCCCGCCCGGTGCCACACCCTGAGTCAGCGCCAGGAAGAAATCGTCTTTGGTCCAGCGGCCAATGCCATGATCGGCCGAAGGCGTCAGGTTACTGCCATAGATAGTGCCGAACGGCGTCTCCAGCGGATAGCCCCCGGCCAAGGGCGCGCCGCCGCTGGCGGTATGGCAGGCGGCACAGTCGGCGGCCTGCGCCAGATAGCGACCGCGGGCAACCTGTTCCGTGCTGGCGGTTACCTGCTGCACCGGGCCATCGTAACGGCGGTTTTCACGCCACCACAGCACGGCGATGACGATGATGACCACCAGCAGGATCAACAGTGCGAGACGTTTTTTCATTGCGCCGTCTCCTTCAGCAGGCCCGGGGTTTTGAGCACCACGTCACGAACCGCTTCATAGTAACGAACATAGCCGGTACAGCGGCAGATATGGCTGTCCAGCGCCTGTTCAATGGCGCTTTCCAGTTGCTCACGGGCAATGGGTTCACGCTTGAGTTTTTCCACAAAAATGGTGGCGGCGTTGACAAAGCCCGGCGTGCAGTAGCCGCACTGGAAGCTGTAATGCTCCAGAAACGCCTGCTGGATAGGTGACAACTCCACCACTTCGCCCTGCGCATCCACCTTGGCATGCCCCTCTACGGTGCGGACTTTTTTGCCGCTAAAGAAGTGCGCGCCGGTGATACAGGTACGCACCTCTTCGCTGGTACCGCTTGGGTGATCGACAATTGCTACGCAGGCGTGGCAGATACCCTGCCCGCAGCCAAGACGCGAGCCGGTCAGGTCGAGATACTCGTGCAGGAAATCGATCATCATCAGCCCTTCAGGTACGTCGATCGGGCCGTATTGCTTATCGTTGATGGTCAGGGAAATCGGCTGGGTTTTGATGCTCATTGTAATACCTCACGAATATTTTCTGCACGAACGGGCAAATCACGGAAACGGTGGCCAGTGGCGTCGGCGATGGCGTTGACCAGGGCAGCGACCACCGGGATCATCACCACTTCGGCCATGCCTTTGGGCGGATCGGTTTCCGACAACGCGGGCAGGATGTCATCGGTCTGTTTCCAGACCGCCACATCGCTGGCGCGTGGCAGGTGGTAACGGTTAAAGTTCCAGGTACCGTTACCGGGCCCGTCTTCGTACAGCGGTAAATATTCGTGCAGTGCATGACCAATTCCCATCGCCAACCCGCCCTGCAACTGGCCGGAAACCAGTTCCGGCACAATCAGGTTGCCGCACTCCATGATTGAATGGTGATTCAGCAGTTCTACCTGGCCGGTGGCGATATCCACCGCCACTTCCGCAAGGGTTCCGACGGCACTGTAATAGGTCACCGCCGCGTTATTGCGTTGAGTCGGGGGATAATAGACCTGATTACGTGGCAGCGTTTTGAACTCGCCACCGGCGTTGCGCACAGCCAGGCCATCAATCGGCAGGCGTTCGCTATTGCCGCTCAGGGTAAAGTCCGCTTCCGCCCACTGCCAGCGGTTGAAAACGTGCACCGCTGCGCCTGCGATCCCGCCCATCTGGTAAAGTTGTTTTGCCAGCCGCTCCAGGCTCAACACCTCCATACCGGCAGCGGTCAATCCCCCCTCCACCCAACGCGCATCCTCTCGGCGTACCACTAAAGGTGCCGCCTGGCCGCCACCGGGGCCGGATTGCCAAATGGCCATCGCTGCCGGCCACAGGCCATGATCGAATATCAGCCGCGCCGCTTCGCGCGTACTGTGCGAGAAGTAATACGCCGAGTTGCTGGCGCTGGAAGGTGAGCAGTAGCTTGGCGTCCAGGCCGGATTGGTTTGCAACCGATCCTGATCGGCCTGCGACATAACGTAAGGATCGCCACTGGTGACCATCGGCAGCACTGACCAGTCGGTCACCGAGAAGTGAGCCTCGTCTGCCGGTTTGCCCAGCCACTGTGCGCACAACACCGATTGTGAGGTCGACATGCCGGTGCCCATCTCGGCACCGCTGTGATACAGCATAATGCGCCCGTCTTCTCCCAGTTCGACGCGGGCGAATGAAGTCTCGGCACCGGTACCGAAGTCTTTTTGCACGCAGCCAAAGCCTACGCCATAGCGTTTGCCCGGATGCTGGCTTTCAAACTCCGCCTTGCGCTTGGCGCGTTGCAGCCACATCTCATGCTTCGCCGCCTTCTCCAGCACTTCATCGGCGCGAATAGCCCCGGCAGGAATGGCACCCTGCGTATTTTTCATGCCGGATTTCAATACGTTGCGCAAACGGAATTCAATCGGGTCAATCTTCAGTTCGGCAGCCAGCTCATCGACCATCATCTCGGTGGCGGCCATGCTTTGCAGCGTGCCGTAACCCCGTGCCGACCCTGCGTCGATGGCGCGCGAAGCCAGCCCCACCGCAGACAAATCGCTTTTCGGGAAGTAATAAATCGACTGCGCCGCGGTCGCCGCCACCATCACCACCGAAGGCGTAAAGTTGCTGCGGCCACCGCCGTCTGCCGTCATCTCACCATGGAATGACTGCAGCACGCCGGTTTGGCGGTTTACCGCAATGCGGTAATTCATGTCGAAGGCATGGCGTTTCAGCGCAGTCTGGAACTGTTCGAAACGGTCGTTGGCCAGCCGAACCGGGTGCCCGTCGCCGTACATCGCCGCCACCGCGCCGTAATACGGGAAGTTAAAGTGATCTTTCGAGCCGTAACCGACGGTGTAGCATGGGTGCAGAATCAGCTGTTTAACTGGCGGATTGCGTTTTGCCAGCATGCGCGGCATTTCATCGGCCACTTCCTGCGGCGACTGAGTCGGCACCACCAGATGCAACGTTTGCGTCTCGGCATCGAACCAGCCGTTGGCGTTGTCCGGCTCCAGCGCGGAGGTGTCGACGGACTGCGTGGTATAGCGGCGTGACATCACCAGCCACTCATCCGGCGGCGTTTTCAACTCATCGGCAATCATGCCGGCGTAATACATGCCTTCCTGATCCAGCTTGCCGCCTTCGCGTCCTTCCGGCCAGACCGGCAGGTGTTTCTTCATCGAAACCGGGAAAATCGGGGTATCTTTCAGGCTGGAAAAACGGTCGTCATCGAACGGCTTGTCTCCTCCCACCCGCACATAGCGGAAAGTGCCCCAAGGGTCGCGCTGCAGCGGACCGGTTTGCGCCCCGTATTTAATCGTGCCTTCGCGGAATTTCAGCTTGTCTTTGGCAAAGCGGAAACGGGCAAAATCGTGATAAATCAGGATTGCCACCGCCTGGCCCAGGTAAGCCGGGGTTTTGCCAATCGGCAGCAGCATGTCGTCGCCGTAAAATGCCGGGAAGGCCAAACCGTCGCGCGCCAAATCCTCGGCGGTTACCAGCCGATCGGGCTGCAGGTCGTCGCCCAGCAATGAGAGATCGATACCTTCGAACAGCTTGTCTGCTTGAGTGACGCGCAAAATAAAGGCGTGCGCCTGCTGCTGTGGCCAGTGCGGCATATCCACCGCGCGAATATCACGGGCAAAGACCTTCTGCCCCATGACCTTGGCACGGCCATCGATACGAAAGCGTATACGTTTCTCGTGGGCATCCCAGTTCGGGGACTGGAGGATCTTCTGCTCAAACAGCGCGGCATAGGCACGGCTGTACAGGGGCGCGAGGTACACGGAGACCCCCGCTATCACGGCGCTTTTGATAAAGCGACGCCGCGACGGGTTGAAATTGCTCATAAAAAGTCCTTTGCATCTTTATTGTAGTTTTGTGTTCAGCGGTGGTGTTGCGCAAACGCTGACGACCTTGCCGTAGACGTCATAAGCATATGCTTATAACCAAAATTATGTGATGATTAACATGCGATTTTCAATAAAAACACATCTCAACAACACATATTTTTAGTAAGGTAATTAGAAGTTGCGCAAATTCGGGCGGATAAGATGACAACAGGCATAGTGATCGCCGCTGCCGGACGTGGAGAACGCTTCTCTCAGGCCGGTGGCGCAGGCAATAAATTAAATGCCGAGTTTGCGGATGCCACAGGCCGCCAACGTTCGCTGTTTGAACAGACGCTGCGTCAAGCGTTGGCTTCCGGCCTGCCCATATGGGTGGTCACCCGGCCAGACAACCGCCAGGTTAAACAGATTTGCGCCGCCTATCAGGTTCCGGTCACGCTGCTGGCCAGCGTCGGCCTTGGCGATTCCATTGCCGCCGGCGTTAACGCCACGCCGCACTGGCAAGGCTGGTTGGTTCATTTGGCGGATATGCCGTTCGTTACCCCGGCGGTTTTCCAGCAGGTAGCCAGCGCGTTGCAGCACCACGCCATTGTCCGTCCCCGTTTTGAACAACAGCCGGGTCACCCGGTTGGGTTTTCCGCTCTATTGCGCAAACAACTGAGCCAATTACGTGGCGATAATGGTGCACGCGATCTGCTTAAAGAGCAGGCGGTACACTGGCTTAATCTTGATCAACCCACTGTCGTGCAGGATATAGATCTTCCGTCGCAGCTACCGGTCAGCGAGTAACTCATCTATGCAACATCTCGATATCACCGTGGTCAGCCAGGCGATAAACTGGCTGAAACAACAACCGGTATGGCTGTGCACCGTGCTGAGCACTTACGGCTCCTCACCGCGATCGCCGGGGGCGCTGTTGGCCGCCACGCAGGATGGGCATTATTGCGGCTCGCTGTCCGGAGGATGCGTGGAAGAAGACTTTCTGCGGCGCCTGGCGGCCGGGGAGTATCAGGCTGCCAGCCAGGTCATTCGTTACGGTGAGGGCGGTCTGGAGCCCAACGTAGCGCTGCCCTGCGGCGGCGTGCTGGAGGTGCTGATTGAGTATTTACCGGCGGGCGACGAGAGCATCGATTATCTGACAACCCTCGCCGGCGCGTTAAACGGACACCATGCGCTGGTCAAACGCCTCACTCTGCCGGATGCCTGCGGCAGCCTGACGTTGACCGATTTCGCCAGTGCGACCCAGGTGGAACGCCGCGGCCCGCAAATTACCCTTCATATTGCCGCAGCCCCGCGTTTGCTGATCGCCGGTCTTTCCAGCGTGGCATTGTACTGCGCCGATTTCGCCAGTTCGCTGGGGTTTGAAGTGTTGGTGTGCGAGAACCGTCCGGAGGCGCTGGAAAATTTCGCCCCGCAGCTGAGATCCAACGTGACGCTACTGCGTCAGTTTCCGGCCAAGTTTATTGAAGACGGCGGCTGTCACGCCAATACCGCGATTGTCGCGCTGACGCACGATCCCCGCATGGACGATCTGACGCTAATGGAGGCTATCCATACCCCGGCGTTTTATATCGGCGCCATGGGATCGTTGCGCAACAGCGCGCGTCGTCGCCAACGCCTGCAGCAGATTGCCGAATTCAGCCCACAAGAGCTGGAGCGAATTCATGCCCCGATTGGCTTACCGCTCGGCAGCAAGACCCCGGCTGAAATCGCGCTGGCGGTGATGGCAGATATCGTGCAGCGAAAGAACCGCTCTGCCACCCCGCTCAGTCAAGGGGAGTCACCGGCACCAGGTGTTGGAGCTCAAGATGCAGCTCCTCCCGCTCATTTAGCGAATAGTTGAACATCGTCAGGTCAGGCCCTTCCCGGCGAGCCAGGCCAAGTTGCGGCAAGACCTGAGTGTACATCTGCACAATATGATCGTTCAGGGCCACTGGCTTGCCGGCATAGCAAAAACGACAAAAATCACCGGAGATATCCGGCAGCGCTTCAAGCCCGGCACCGTCACTGACCGGGCAGTCTGCCGCAACGCCCAGGGTATAATCCACCCGCACTCGTTCCCCATCCGGCACAAACTGGGCCAGCGAATAGGTCAATGCCGGGCGCTCACCCAGCAGAGCATAGAACGTCTCTTTGATTTTGCTGCGGATGGGAAGGTGCGACTTATCCAGATCGGTAATGTCCAGATGGTAAGGGTAACTCTTCCCTCGGATAGCATACTGCCCCTTGGCGACCTTGATGCGATCGACCTTAATATCCCCCGGCTGATTCACCGACAGCGAGCGAACCAGATGGCTGAAGTCCTGTTTACGCGCATGGCGATAAACACTGGGAGATTCGGCAAAGTGCTTTTTGAAGCAGCGAGAAAAGGTTTGTTGGTTATCGAATTGATATTCAATAGAAATATCAAGAATGCTTTTTTGCGTATAACGCAAGGCGAAAGCGGCGAGGTACAAGCGGCGCGCGCGAATATAGGAAGCCAGCGACAAACTGGTCTGCTTTTTGAACATTCGCTGCAGATACCATTTCGAGTAGCCTGATTTGGCAGAAACGATATCCAATGACAAGGGATTGGTTAGGTTGTCTTCAATCCAGACCAGCAATTCCCTGATATGACTTTCCTGCGTTTCCATGAGTTTGCCGAACCTTCTGTTCCAAATATGCCTTTATGCGCGTATTAGTGCTTTGCGCGTAGGGTATACAGGTTAAAACATCGCGTCCAGCGGGCTACAGTAATTTACACAGGGGTTGATAAAACCTGAAATTTGCCGCCCCACTGCGGGCGGCAAATCCTTTCGGCGGTTACTTCACGCAGCGAGAACACTGGCCAGACTGGATCTTCTGGAAGAAGTCATTGCCTTTATCATCCACCAGAATAAACGCCGGGAAATCTTCCACTTCGATTTTCCAGATCGCTTCCATACCCAGCTCCGGGTATTCGACGCAGGTCAGGCTCTTGATGCTCTGTTGCGCCAGTACCGCCGCCGGGCCACCGATGCTGCCGAGGTAGAAACCACCGTGTTTGTGGCAGGCGTCGGTCACCTGCTGGCTGCGGTTACCTTTCGCCAGCATGATCATGCTGCCGCCATGAGACTGCAGCAGGTCGACGTAAGAATCCATGCGCCCGGCAGTGGTTGGCCCCAGTGAACCGGAAGCGTAGCCGTCCGGCGTTTTGGCCGGGCCTGCGTAATAAATCGGATGATCCTTAACGTATTGCGGCAGACCTTCCCCTCTGTCCAGGCGCTCTTTCAGCTTGGCATGTGCAATGTCGCGGCCCACAATGATGGTACCGCTCAAGGACAGGCGGGTGGATACCGGGTATTGCGACAGCTGCTTGAGGATCTCGGCCATCGGGCGGTTAAGGTCAATCTTGATTGCCTCGCCCTCACCGGCCTGACGCAGCTCCTGCGGGATAAATTTGCCAGGATTATTCTCCAGCTTCTCCAGCCAGATGCCGTCACGGTTGATCTTGCCTTTAATGTTACGGTCAGCGGAGCAGGAAACCCCCATTCCGACCGGGCAGGATGCGCCATGGCGCGGCAGACGCACCACACGAACGTCATGCGCAAAGTATTTACCGCCAAACTGCGCGCCCAATCCCAGGTTCTGCGCTTCTTTCAGCAACTCTTCTTCCAGCGCCACGTCGCGGAATGCCTGACCGTGCTCATTGCCTTCGGTCGGCAGGCCGTCATAGTACTTGGTCGAGGCCAGTTTTACGGTTTTCAGGGTTGCTTCCGCCGAGGTACCGCCGATAACGAACGCCACGTGGTACGGCGGGCAAGCCGCGGTGCCCAGCGTACGCATTTTCTCGACCAGATAATCCTTCAGCTTGCCCGGAGACAGCAGCGCTTTGGTTTCCTGATAAAGGTAGGTTTTATTGGCAGAACCGCCGCCTTTAGCAATACACAGGAATTTGTATTCTTCACCGTCGACGCTGTAGAGGTCGATCTGCGCCGGCAGGTTGCTGCCGGTGTTGACCTCTTTATACATATCCAGCGCGGCGTTTTGCGAATAGCGCAGGTTGTCTTCGATAAAGGTGTTGTACACCCCGCGTGACAACGCTTCTTCGTCGCCGCCACCGGTCCAGACGCGCTGGCCCTTTTTACCGACGATAATGGCGGTACCGGTGTCCTGACAGGTCGGCAAAATACCTTTGGCGGCGATTTCTGAGTTACGCAAAAATTGCAGCGCAACGTATTTGTCGTTTTCGCTGGCGTCCGGATCCTTGAGGATATCGGCAACCTGCTGCTGGTGCGCCGGGCGCAGCATAAATGAGGCGTCATGAAACGCGTGCTGGGCAAGGAGGGTTAACGCTTCAGGGGCTACTTTCAGAACTTCCTGGCCTTCAAATTCGCTCACGGAAACGTGATCGCGGCTTAACAGATAGTATTCGGTATCGTCTTTCTTCAGCGGGAACGGATCTTGATAATGGAACGGTTTATTCGACATTGATCTCTCACTTGCAACATCAGCTGCGTTAAATTCACACTTACTCAGCCAGCTCGGGGCAGGCCGCGTCAAAAAACTTCCCCACACCTTACGTATTTTTAATCAGTCGGTTATTGCGCTAAATCGCATAATAACCCCTGCGTTAGAAAGGTATTTTCTCGGGATGCTTTTCAATCTTTTCTGTGAGCGCTGCGGGTACAGACTCAGCATGTACGGTTTATTATCCCGCAGTTAACACATTGATTACAATCCATCAGCGTCGATCGGGTTATCAATGCGATGAAAAACCGGCCCGGCAGGCGGGATGAGAATTAGTTTTTCGTCTTATTGCCAGCCGTCGCGCCATTGCTTAAGCTAGCCGCAATGAACAAAGTAAGAATCCCCATAGCGCTGCAACAGGCGGTGATGCGCTGCCTGCGCGAAAAACTGCTGCTGGCGCGTCAGCATTTTTCCGTCGAGTTTCCGGAACCCAAAGTCGTTTACCAGCAACGCGGAACCAGTGCGGGCACCGCCTGGCTGCAAGCCTGGGAAATTCGGCTGAATCCGGTTTTGCTGATGGAAAATCAACAGCCGTTTATCGACGAAGTGGTGCCGCACGAACTGGCGCACCTGTTAGTCTTCCGCCAGTTTGGCCGCGTGGCCCCACATGGACGCGAATGGCGCTGGATGATGGAAAGCGTGTTGCAGGTACCGGCCAGCCGCACCCACCAGTTTGAAATTGCCTCGGTGCAAAGCAAAACCTTCCCCTACCTCTGTCGTTGCCAACAGCATCAGCTCACCGTACGTCGGCATAATCGGGTGCTTCGCGGAGAAAGCGAATACCGCTGCCGTCAGTGCGGCGAAAAATTGAAATTTATCGCCGGTGAGCCTGTTTAAGCGAAAAATCCAACCTCTGCTCCCTACGTCCCAAGTTACAGCCAGACTCCGACGCTGGCTTGAAAAGTCACGGGGTTAACGCCCGTCGTTTGCCACTGCCGTTGACTTCCGCTACCCTGCCTGCCTTTCCAATTTTGAGCAGTTTTGGAATATGCTTCGCAAAATTTTGTTTACGGTTATTTTCACCACCGGCGCCGCACAGGCGCACGGCATCAATAATTTTTCTCAGGCCAAGGCGGCAGCGGCCAAAATCAACCAAGACGCGCCCGGTTCTTTCTACTGCGGCTGCCAGATCACCTGGCAGGGCAAGAAAGGCATCCCAGATTTAAACAGTTGCGGCTATCAACCACGCAAGAACGCCCAACGCGCACAGCGTATCGAATGGGAACATGTGGTACCGGCCTGGCAGTTCGGCCACCAATTGCAGTGCTGGCAACAGGGTGGCCGCAAAAACTGCAACAAAGACGCGAGCTATCGCCAAATCGAAACTGACCTGCACAACCTGCAGCCGGCGATTGGCGAAGTGAACGGCGATCGCAATAATTTCATGTACAGCCAATGGAAAGGCGGCGAAGGTCAGTATGGCCAGTGCCCAATGAAAGTGGACTTTAAAAATAAGCAGGCCGAACCGCCCGCACGCGCTCGCGGCGCGATCGCCCGCACCTATTTTTATATGCGCGATCGCTATCAACTGCGGCTTTCCCGCCAACAGACCCAGCTTTTCGAGGTGTGGAACCGTCAGTATCCGGTCAACCAGTGGGAATGCCTGCGGGAGGCACGCATCGCTAAGGTACAGGGCAACCATAACCTCTATATTCAACAGGCTTGCCAGCAACGAAAGGGCTAAATCCCCTTCGTACTTAAAACTGCAGCGGTGTTGACTGCGTGAGCGCCCCCGAATCACTTACTTAAGTAAGCTCATCGGGATGCACTCACTTGCCGCCTTGCTGCAGCTTCAATTACTTTGGGTATATACTCTTTTTTTTCAAGCTGCAGCACTGATGACTGCATATTAGTCAGGATCGAATATTCAATGCGTATACCCCGTATTTATCACCCGCAGCCGTTAATCGACCATGCAGAAATCGCACTGAGCGAAGACGCCGCCAACCACATCGGGCGTGTACTGCGAATGAGCGCCGGCCAGGCACTGCAGCTCTTCGACGGCAGCAACCAGGTATTTGACGCCGAGATCACCCAGGTCGACAAAAAAAACGTGCTGGTGCGGCTAGCCGCCGGCCAACCGGAAGACCGTGAATCGCCACTCAATCTGCATCTGGGCCAGGTGATTTCTCGCGGTGAGAAGATGGAATTCACCATTCAGAAATCCATCGAGCTCGGGGTCAATGTCATTACTCCGCTGTTTTCCGAGCGCTGCGGTGTGAAGTTGGACGGCGAGCGTCTGGCGAAAAAAATCCAGCAATGGCAGAAGATCGCCATCGCCGCCTGCGAACAATGTGGCCGCAACCGTATTCCGGAAATTCGCGAGGCGATGAAACTGGAAGACTGGTGCGCCGAGCAAGATGGCAGCCTGAAACTCAACCTGCACCCACGCGCCAACCACAGTATCAATACCCTGCCGCTGCCGGTGGAACATGTCCGCCTGCTGATTGGGCCGGAAGGCGGTTTATCCGCCGACGAAATTGCGATGACCACAGGCCACGGATTTACTGATATCCTGCTTGGGCCACGCGTTCTGCGTACAGAAACCACAGCGCTCACCGCAATTACCGCTTTGCAGGTACGTTTCGGCGATCTGGGTTAAAGGAGAAAAGATGATTAAGCTCGGCATCGTGATGGACCCTATCGCCTCCATCAACATCAAGAAAGACACCAGCTTCGCCATGCTGCTCGAAGCGCAGCGCCGTGGCTGGGAACTGCACTACATGGAGATGGACGATCTCTATCTGCACGCCGGTGACGGCCGCGCCCGCACTCGGCTGCTGAGCGTGAAGGAAGATAAAGAGAGCTGGTTCAGCTTTGGCAGCGAGCAGGATCTGGCGCTGCATGATCTGGACGTGATCCTGATGCGTAAAGATCCCCCTTTCGATACCGAATACATCTACGCGACCTATATTCTGGAACGCGCAGAGGTCAAAGGCACGCTGGTAGTTAACAAGCCGCAGAGCCTGCGTGACTGCAACGAGAAGCTGTTCACCGCCTGGTTCCCGGAACTGACGCCGGACACCCTGGTCAGCCGCAGCGCGGCGCACATCCGCAAATTCCACCAGCAGCACGGCGACATTATTCTCAAACCGCTGGACGGCATGGGCGGCGCGTCTATCTTCCGCGTGAAGCAGGACGACCCTAACCTGTCGGTGGTTATCGAAACCCTGACCGAGCACGGTAGCCGTTTCTGCATGGCGCAGAACTTCTTGCCGGCAATCAAAGAGGGCGATAAGCGCATTCTGGTGGTTGACGGTGAGCCAGTACCTTACTGCCTGGCGCGCATCCCGGCGCAGGGCGAGACCCGTGGCAACCTGGCGGCCGGCGGCCGTGGTGAAGCGCGTCCACTGAGCGAAAGCGACTGGAAAATTGCGCGTGCGGTAGCCCCGACGCTGAAAGAAAAAGGGCTGATCTTTGTGGGCCTGGACGTGATTGGCGATCGCCTGACTGAAATCAACGTCACCAGCCCGACCTGTGCGCGTGAAATAGAAGCGGCCTTCCCGGTTTCCATCACCGGTATGCTGATGGATGCAATCGAGAAGCGTCTGGCAGCGAAGTAATCGAAATGCGGGTGACTTGCGTCGCCCGCCTTCCCGACCTCCCTGAATGACGCTGTCAGCCCGCGTCAACCGAGTCGCGGCTTGAAAGGCGATGGGGATAGCCGCATACTGGCGGCTGTTTAACTTCTCACCAATCAAATACCTTAAATAACACCATGAATTTACAACACCATTTTCTTATCGCTATGCCATCACTTCAGGATCCTCGCTTCAAACGCTCGGTGATTTATGTCT
This sequence comes from Serratia sp. Ser99, assembly GCF_024519545.1. NCBI lineage: Bacteria > Pseudomonadati > Pseudomonadota > Gammaproteobacteria > Enterobacterales > Yersiniaceae > Serratia > Serratia sp. Ser99. The sequence continues at coordinate 79,646 of NZ_JALJRT010000013.1, forward strand.
GCGAGCACAATGAAGACGGCGCCATGGGCCTGGTGATCAATAAACCGGTGGAACAGTTCACGGTGGAAACAGTGCTGAGCAAACTGAAGATCATGCCACAGGCGCGCGATCCGGCCATCAGTCTGGATAAACCGGTGTTTGCCGGCGGCCCGCTGGCTGACGATCGCGGTTTTATCCTGCATACGCCGTGCAAAGGCTTCGGCTCCAGTATCCAGATCTCGCCGGATACCATGATCACCACCTCGAAAGACGTACTGGAAACCTTGGGCACGCCGGAACAGCCGGAGGACGTACTGGTCGCGCTCGGCTATGCCGGCTGGGAAAAAGGCCAACTCGAACAGGAAGTGTTGGAAAACGCCTGGCTGACCATCGAAGCCGACACCGACATTCTGTTCCATACGCCGATCGCCAGCCGCTGGCGCGAGGCCGCCAATCGCCTTGGCATTGATATCCGCAGCATTGCCAACCACGCAGGACACGCCTGATGACCAACCGCACGATTATCGCCTTCGACTTCGGCACCAAAAGCATCGGCGCGGCCATTGGCCAGGAGCTAACCGGCAGCGCCCGTGCGCTGGCGGCTTTCAAAGCGCAGGACGGCTCGCCGGACTGGCAGAAGATCGAGAAGTTGCTGAAAGAGTGGCAACCGGACTTGGTGGTAGTCGGTCTGCCGCTGAACATGGACGGCACCGAACAGCCGGTCACCGAGCAAGCGCGCAAGTTCGCCAACCGCCTGCACGGCCGCTTTGGCGTGCAGATCGCGCTGCATGATGAGCGTCTCAGTACCGTCGAAGCCCGCGCCAACCTGTTTGATCGCGGCGGCTTCCGCGCGCTGGACAAGGGCAGCGTGGATTCCGCCTCGGCGGTGGTAATCCTGGAAAGCTGGTTCGAACGGCAATTGGGTTAATCCCTTGGCAAAGTCCCCTCCGCGCCGCACAGTAATCCCGCACAGATCCGCTGTTGCAGACCTTGCTCAAAGGTCTGCATGCCGGACTGCCCACCGGTTTGCAGCACGCTGGCAAGCTGATGGGTTTTGCCCTCGCGGATCATGCTGCTGACCGCCGCCGTCGCCGTCAGCACCTCAAAAATCGCCACCCTGCCGCCCCCGGGCCGACTCAACAGCTTCTGTGCAATCACCGCCTGCAGGCTACCGGCCAACTGTGCACGCACGTAGGGCTTTTCTTCCGCCGGGAAAACATCCACCAGCCGATCGACCGCCTGCGTCGCGCTACGGGTATGCAGCGTCGCAAGTACCAGATGGCCGGTTTCCGCAGCGGTAAGCGCCAGCCTGATGGTTGTGGTGTCACGCAGCTCCCCCAGCAAGATGACGTCTGGATCTTCACGCAGGGCAGCACGTAATGCGTCGTCAAAGCTGTGGCTGTCGCGGCCCAATTCGCGCTGCTGAATTAAAGAGTGTCGACTGCGGTGAATAAATTCGATCGGATCCTCCAGCGTAAGGATATGCCGCCGCTGGTGCTGATTGATGTCGTCAATCATTGCCGCCAGGGTGGTGGATTTACCGCTGCCGGTCGCGCCGGTCACCAAAATCAGGCCATCTTCCCTGCGCACCAGGGCCGGAATGATGTCTGGTGCTGCCAACGCCGCCAGCGTCGGGCACTCGCCGGCAATCAGCCGTAAGGCAAGCGAAACCCCGAGGCTTTGCAGAAAGAAATTGGCGCGCAGCCGAATATCGCCCGCAAGCGTCAGCGCCAGATCAAGCTGCCCCTGCTGTTGCAATTGCTGCCGCTGCTGGGGTTGCAGCAGCGCATTGCACAAGCGATGCATCTTGGTCTCGGTCAGTTTTTCCGTACCTGCCAGCGCCTGTAATTCACCATCGATGCGCAACATCGGCTGATGCCCCGTACAAAGGTGCAGATCGGAAGCATTATGCTTTACACTAAGGGCCACGAATTCACCGATATCCATATCAATCTCCTGGGTCAATGATGAGCACTATCCAACAGAATCTGCAGGATGTCAGAAACCGCATTGCCGCGGCCGCTCAAGGCTGCGCTCGCGCTCCAGAAGAAGTGACGCTGCTTGCAGTGAGTAAAACCAAACCTGTGGCGGCGATCGCAGAAGCTATCGCGGCAGGCCAGCGGACCTTCGGGGAAAACTATGTACAGGAAGGCGTGGATAAGGTTCAGCATTTTGCCGCGCTGCCGGAAGGAGCAACGCTGGATTGGCACTTTATCGGCCCTTTGCAATCCAATAAGAGCCGGCTGGTGGCAGAGCACTTTGCCTGGTGCCATACCGTCGATCGGCTGCGTATCGCCCAGCGGTTAAGCGACCAGCGCCCGGCAGACATGCCGCCGCTTAACGTTCTGATCCAAATAAATATCAGCGATGAACAGAGTAAATCTGGCATTGTACTGGCTGAACTGCCGGCGCTGGCAGAAGCGGTTGTCGCCTTGCCGAACGTTCGTTTACGCGGGCTGATGGCGATTCCGGCTCCGCAAGAAGACTACCAGAGCCAATTAGCGGTATTCCGCCAGATGCACGACGCCTTCCTGGCGCTGCAACAGCATTATCCCCAGGTGGACACGCTGTCGATGGGCATGACCGATGACATGACGGCGGCCATTGCCGCAGGCAGCACTCTGGTTCGTATCGGTACCGCCATTTTTGGCGCGCGAGATTATTCGCAGTCCTGACACACTGACGAGGAATTTTAATGCAACACCGTAAGATTACCTTCATTGGCGCCGGCAACATGGCCCGCGCAATCATCGCCGGCCTGGTGGCGGGCGGTTACTCGGCCAAATCCATCAGCGTCTGCGCGCCTTCGGCTAAAAACCGCGATGCGCTGGCTGCCGACTACGGCATCGTTAGCAGCGGCGATAATCTTGCCTGCGCACGCGAGGCCGACGTCATCGTACTGGCGGTGAAGCCACAGATGATGGCAGATGTTTGCCAGCCGTTGCGCGATCAGATCGATTTCAGCGGCAAACTGGTGCTGTCGATCGCCGCAGGCATTCAGGTCAGCCGTTTTTACCAGCTGCTGGCCGACAATCTGAATATCGTACGCATTATGCCAAACACGCCATCGCTGGTGGGTAAAGGCATGAGTGGCCTGTATGCGCCGCAGCAGGTCAGCCAACAGGATCGTGACTACACCAGTGATTTGATGGCGTCAGTTGGCAAGGTATGTTGGGTGGATGACGAAAACGGCATCAACAGCGTGATCGCCGCTGCGGGCAGTGCCCCGGCCTATTTCTTCCTGTTTATGGAAGCCATGCAGCAGGAAGCCGAACGTATGGGCTTCGACAGCCAGACTGCCCGTGCGCTGGTGCAACAAGCGGCATCCGGCGCCGCTGCGCTGGTGGAAGCCAACCCGGAGACGCCGTTGTCGACCTTGCGTGAGCAGGTAACGTCCAAAGGCGGCACCACCGCCGAGGCGCTGCGGGTATTCAACGAGCAACAACTGCCGGCAACCGTGGCCAAAGCCATGCAGGCGGCAGTTTCCCGTGCGCAGGAAATGGAAAAATCATTTTAAATAATCGAGAGTTAAGGAGAAGGACGACTTCATGCTAACGCTGACTTTTTTGGTCAAAACCGTTATTGATCTTTACGTCATGGTACTGCTGCTGCGCATCTGGATGCAGTGGACACGCGCTGACTTTTACAACCCATTCGCGCAGTTTATCGTGAAGATCACCCAGCCGGTGATTGGCCCGCTGCGCCGTATTATCCCGTCAATGGGGCCTATTGACAGCGCATCCCTGCTGTTGGCTTTCCTGCTGATGACCATCAAGTACCCGCTGTTGCTGCTGATTCAGGGCGGCGCGATGTCACTCAGCCCGTATAACCTGCTGTTTGGCCTGATCTCTCTGGTGAAGTCGGCCGGTTATCTGATCTTCTGGGTGATGATTATCCGCGCGCTGATGAGCTGGATAAGTCAGGGCCGCAGCCCGATTGATCAGTTGATGTATCAACTGACCGAACCTTTGATGGCGCCAATCCGCCGTATTCTTCCGGCAATGGGCGGCATTGATTTTTCAGCGATGGTAGTGATCCTGATCCTGTATCTGATCAACTACCTGGGTATGGATCTGTTCGGTGAGATCTGGTTCCTGCTGTGAGTGCAGTCACCCCCGTGCTGGACGGGCTGGCAATCAGGCTATATATTCAGCCGAAAGCCAGCCGCGACCAGATTGTCGGTTTGCATGGCGACGAACTTAAAGTCGCCATTACCGCCCCGCCGGTAGACGGCCAGGCCAACGCTCATCTGATCAAGTTTCTCGCCAAGCAGTTCAAAGTGGCGAAAAGCAACGTCACCATAGAGAAAGGCGAGCTGGGGCGGCATAAACAGTTACGCATCGTTAATCCGCAACAGATCCCCGCCGTGGTCGCGGCGCTAATCGAATAAATTTCAAGGTAGTCATCATGCAAAAAGTCGTTCTTGCCACCGGTAACCCGGGTAAAGTGCGCGAACTCGCCGACCTGTTGGCCGATTTCGGCCTGAATGTGGTCGCACAAACCGAATTGGGCGTGGAGTCCGCCGAGGAAACCGGCCTGACGTTTATCGAAAATGCCATTCTGAAAGCCCGCCATGCGGCGCAAATCACCGGTCTGCCGGCGATCGCCGACGACTCGGGTCTGGCGGTTGATGCACTGGGCGGCGCGCCAGGCATCTATTCTGCACGTTACGCGGGTGTAGACGCCTCTGACCAGCAAAACCTCGACAAGCTGCTGGTTGCGCTGAAAGACGTGCCCAAGGGCAGCCGTGGCGCACAGTTCCACTGCGTGCTGGTGTATATGCGCCACGCGGAAGATCCGACGCCGCTGGTGTTCCACGGCAGCTGGGCCGGTGAAATCACCGATGCCGCCGCCGGTGAAGGCGGTTTTGGCTATGATCCTATCTTCTACGTTCCGGAGCTGGGCCGCACCGCTGCCGAGCTGAGCCGTGACGAAAAGCGCGCCGTATCACACCGAGGTAAAGCCCTGAAGCTGATGCTGGAAGCGATGCGCAATGCTTAAGTTGCCCCCGCTGAGTTTGTACATTCACATTCCGTGGTGCGTGCAGAAATGCCCGTACTGCGACTTCAACTCGCATGCGTTGAAGGGCGAAGTGCCGCATCAGGAATACGTCGATCACCTGCTGGCGGATCTGGATGCCGATCTGCCGCTGGTCAGTGGTCGCGAAATCAGCACCATTTTTATCGGCGGCGGCACCCCCAGCCTGTTGAGTGCCGAAGCGATGCAATCGCTGCTGGACGGCGTGCGGGCACGCATTCCGGTGATTGACGGCGCCGAGATCACCATGGAGGCCAACCCGGGTACCGTGGAGGCCGATCGCTTCAGCGGCTATCAGCGCGCCGGTGTGAACCGCATTTCTATCGGCGTGCAGAGCTTCAGCGCCGAGAAATTGATTCGCCTGGGTCGCATTCACGGCCCGGAAGAGGCCAAACGCGCAGCTCATCTGGCTACCGGCCTGGGTTTGCGCAGTTTTAACCTGGATCTGATGCACGGCCTACCGGACCAGTCGCTGGAAGAGGCGCTGGACGATCTGCGCCAGGCCATTGCCCTCAATCCACCGCATCTGTCGTGGTATCAACTGACTATCGAGCCCAATACGCTTTTCAGTTCACGCCCGCCGGTGCTACCGGACGACGACGCGCTGTGGGACATTTTCGAGCGGGGCCATGAATTGCTGAGCGCCGCCGGCTATCAGCAGTATGAAACTTCGGCCTACGCCAAACCGGGCTATCAGTGCCAACATAACCTCAACTACTGGCGCTTTGGCGACTATCTGGGGATTGGCTGCGGCGCGCACGGCAAGTTAACCTTCAGCGACGGCCGCATTCTGCGCACCGCGAAAACCAAGCATCCGCGTGGTTTTATGCAGGGCAAGTATATGGACAAGCAGCTTGAGGTGACGGCGGCTGACCGGCCGTTCGAATTCTTTATGAACCGCTTCCGCCTGCTGGAAGCCGCACCGCGTGCTGAATTCGTCAACTACACCGGGCTGGATGAAAGCGCGATCCGTGCAGCGCTGGACGAAGCGCTGGCGAAAGGTTATCTGGTAGAAACGCCGGAGTATTGGCAGATCACCGAGAAAGGCAAACTGTTCCTTAATTCGCTACTGGAGTTGTTCCTGGCGGATGAATGAAAAAAAGCGCTGAGTTTTCAGCGCTTTTTTTAAACGTCAGGCAGCATGGTGGGGACGATGAGTAATATCCCCTCTACCCTTTAGCAAGCCTTCAACAGAAATATCTTCATCCAACGCATCCCAATGGATCCCACGGGCACTCAGCTCATAGCGGGCGCGCTCTTGGTCCGTTGCATTCAGCAATCGAGGAAACCAGGCGAGTGGCACGCCGATAATTCTGGCATCGCTCAACTCAACCCACATCGTTGTCTCATCGAAGTTTACGTTTTTAGCTGAAATACTCATCCCAGGCCTCCAAAAATAACCCCTTATGGACTCCAACAACTTCGGTTAATTCTTTTAATACTCTGGCATTAAACCCATCATTGCGGGCTACCCGCACCTCTGGTATCAGCCAAAACTTGGCTTCTGCCACGGCATCTCTGACATGAATATGAGCCGGTTCCAACGGCTCTCCTTCATTCGAATAAAAAAAGAATTTATAACCTTTATGACGGAATATCACTGGCATCAATGCAAAATCCTTTTAGCCATTGATTATAGTTTAGCCAGTCTGTCAGATGTTAGTTAGAAGGTCAAAACAGACCACCAGCCAGATTACTTCAATGCATTTAGCAAATCTTTGCGCTGGGTTTCCAGGCCGGTAACGCGGTTGCACACGTCGTGGCCGAAGTTCTGGAAATCCTGCTCCTGGTTATTCCATTCGTTCTGAATCGCCTTCTGCAGGCCGCCCAGATTGCCCATGATCGCCTGCAACGGGTTGCCGCCGCTATTGGCTGCCTGCTTGACGCCCATCTCATTCAGGCTGTCCTGCAATACGCCGCCCATGCTCTGCTGGACGATATTGCGGCCATCCTGCTCAACCTGATCAATCGCCTTGTGATGGAAGGTCAGGCCGTCGCTGCGGTGCTCAATGATACGGTTCATCTGTTGCTTAAGCTGACCGTTCAACGTGGTCAGGCGGTTACGCACGTTGCTGTCGCTGCCCAACTCTTTGACTATCACCTTGTCCAACGCCACCCGCGCTTTTTCCAGATGTTGCTGAGCGCCGTTGTCGATCCACGGCAACTCTTTGCGCAATGCGCTCTGGTAACTGAAGGCCTTCTGGCGCTGGCTGTCTGTCAGGCTCAACGCCTGGCCATTGCGGGTTACATCGCCATCCGGTGAAATCTGCAGATTGCCGCTGGCCCCGGTCACCTGTACGTTCTGCGGGCTGATAATCACGTCGTCCTGGGGTTTAACGCTGCACTGATACTCGGCATGGGCCTGTGAAGTAGTCAACAGCAGTAAGGCTAACCCGGTTTTCTTTAACATATATTCTCCTGACGCCCTTCCGTGGTGGGGCTAAAAAATCGAACGGCTAATCCGTTGAGACAACAGTTCCAGCGCCGCAGTTCCCGCCAATGAGTTACCGGAAGCATCCAGTTCCGGCGACCAGACGGCGATCGACAGCTCGTCGGGGACGATAGCGACAATACCGCCACCCACGCCGGACTTGCCCGGCATGCCCACGCGATAGGCAAATTCCCCCGCGCCGTCGTACATGCCGCTGGTCATCATCAGCGCATTAATCTGGCGTGCCTGCAGGGGACTTATCACCTCGCGTCCGCTAAGATCACGGCCGTGATTGGCCAGATAAACAAAGCTGCGAGCCAGCTCCACGCAGCTCATTCGCAGCGCGCAGTAGTGGAAGTAGGTTTGCAGCACGGTAAGCACGTCGTTTTCGAAATTGCCGAACGACTTCATCAGGTAGGCTATCGCCGCATTGCGATCGGAGTGTTCGAACTCGGAACGGGCCACCCGTGAATCATAGGCCAGGTCATCTTCACCGGCCAGTTGACGCACCACTTCAAGCATTCGCTGCTTGGGCGCGCTGAGCCGGGTTTGCAGCATGTCGCACACCACCAGCGCACCGGGGTTGATAAACGGATTGCGCGGTTTGCCCTGCTCCATCTCCAGCTGCAACAGCGAGTTGAACGGCAGACCGGAAGGCTCCTTGCCAACCCGACGCCAGATCTCCGCCTCCTGGTAGCGCGCCAGCGCCAGCGTCAGGCTCAACACCTTGGAGATCGACTGAATAGAGAAACGCTCGTCGGCGTTACCGGCCTGGAACATTTCGCCGTCGACGGTGCAAACGGCGATCGCCAGACGATCGGCCGCCACTTCCGCCAGCGCCGGTATATAGTCCGCCACCTTGCCCTGGCCAATCAGCGGGCGCACCTGTTGCAGGATCTCATCCAGCAACGCGTTATCCAATGTTGTTACCACCGCGGTCACACTCCGGACAAAATAAAGGTGCCGTAAAGGCACCTTAAATCAATAGATTCAGCGCGACGCCAGGCCGCGCTTATCAGGCAGGAAAATCAGTCCCACCAGATATCGAACAGATCGCTGACCTTAACGTCGGTCAGTTTACGCGCTTCCAGCCATTTTTTGACCAGTTCGCGTTGCTCGTCAGTGCAGTGACCGATGGTCTGCAGACAGATCAAGCCTTCCCACTGCAGGTAGCCGCTACCGTCAAAGGCCATGCCGTTCGGCTCAATCACTTCGTCGATAAAAGCGTCCAGCGTGCTGTCGATATCTTCAACCGCGGTGCCTTCGGCAAAGCGCCATGCAACGGAGAAGCCCAGCTCCTGAAACTCTTCAATGTGTAACTTTTTACGTAAACGACGACTGCGGTTCTTAGCCATTATTCTTTCCTCTCAAACATCAAGTCCCAAACGCCATGTCCCAGACGCTGGCCGCGTAATTCAAATTTTGTCAGTGGGCGTGAATCCGGACGCGGCACATAATCATTATCGCTGGAAAGATTGCGATAGCCTGAGATCCCGTTCATAACCTCTAACATATGTTCTGCATAAGGCTGCCAGTCGGTGGCCATGTGGAAGACGCCGCCGACTTTCAGTTTGCGACGCACCAGTTCAACAAACGGCGTCTGTACGATGCGGCGTTTGTTGTGGCGCGCTTTGTGCCACGGATCGGGGAAAAACAGCTGAACCATGTCCAGCGAGCCGTCCGGGATCATATTCTCCAGCACCTCAACCGCGTCGTGACACATTACGCGCAGGTTGCTCAGTTCCGCTTCGGTAGCGTCGGCCAGGCAGGCACCCACGCCCGGCGAATGGACTTCTATCCCCAAGAAATTCTGCTGCGGGTTATTGCCCGCCATGGTCACCAGCGAGGCGCCCATGCCAAAACCGATCTCCAGCACGGTCGGCGCGTCGCGCCCGAACAGTGCGGCGATATCGACAGGTTCAGCCTGATACTCCACGCCCATCACCGGCCAATAGTTGTCCAACGCGTGCTGTTGGCCTTTGGTCAACCGCCCCTGGCGGCGGACAAAACTGCGGATACGGCGCATCGCGCGGCCGTTCTCATCAAATTCCGGGGAGATGACGTCATTAATCATAGTGCTTTCTGTCTGTTTGGCTGCCAATTAGGGAAACGCGCATTATGCAAAGATACATTGGTTTAGCAAGTGTTCATCTAATGTACCTGCCGTGCGACGTCGGAAAGTTCCGGTTTACAGCATCATGACTCTATGCTGCAATCGCGCTTCATTTTCTGCCGGATATCGAATCAGCTTATGATGCAAGCACAGCAGTTCGCACAGGTGGTGCTTGACTGGTACCAGCGTTACGGCCGTAAGACCCTGCCGTGGCAGCTTGATAAGACCGCCTATCAAGTATGGCTCTCGGAGGTCATGTTGCAACAAACTCAGGTTGCCACCGTGATCCCTTACTTCCAGCGCTTTATGGCACGTTTTCCCAACGTGCGTGCGCTGGCTGAAGCGCCGCTGGACGAAGTGCTGCACCTGTGGACCGGCCTGGGCTACTACGCCCGTGCGCGCAATCTGCATAAGGCGGCGCAGGCTATTGTCGCACAGCACGGCGGTGAGTTCCCGACAACCTTTGAAGAAATCCACGCCCTGCCCGGTATTGGCCGTTCAACGGCAGGCGCAGTGCTGTCGCTGGCGCTCGGCCAACACTACCCAATCCTCGACGGCAACGTAAAACGCGTCCTGGCCCGCTGCTATGCCGTCGAAGGCTGGCCGGGCAAGAAAGAGGTAGAAAACCGACTGTGGGAAATCAGCGAAAACGTTACCCCGGCCAAGGGCGTTGGCCAGTTCAATCAGGCGATGATGGATCTGGGGGCGATGGTCTGCACCCGCTCCAAGCCGAAATGCGAACTGTGCCCACTCAGCCTCGGCTGCATCGCCTATGCCCACCACAGTTGGGCAAAATACCCGGGTAAAAAGCCCAAGCAGACCCTGCCGGAAAAAACCGCCTACTTTTTATTGCTGCAGCACGGCGAACGCGCCTGGCTGGAGCAGCGCCCCGCCGTCGGTCTGTGGGGCGGTCTGTTCTGCTTCCCGCAGTTCAGCGAACGTGAAGAGATGGAACTCTGGTTGCAACAGCGCGGTCTGAAAAACAATCGCCGGGAGCAACTGACCGCATTTCGTCATACTTTCAGTCATTTCCATCTTGATATCGTGCCAATATGGCTGGAAATGGACGCCAAAGGCAGCAGCATGGATGAGGGCGCCGGTCTCTGGTATAACTTAGCGCAGCCGCCATCGGTCGGGCTGGCCGCACCGGTTGACCGCCTGTTGCAACAGTTGGCAAAACAGTCCCCGCGCCGACAGGGTTTATAGCCTAAATAATTCGAGTTGCAGGAAGGCGGCAACTGAGCGAGTCCCGATGAGCTTACTGAGGTAAGTGATTCGGGTGAGAAAAGGCAGCCAACACACCTGCAGCTCAAAGTATGACGGGTTTATTGGCAATAGCGCCATTGATGAGGAATTAGCATGAGCAGAACCATTTTTTGTACCTTCCTGCAGCGTGACGCCGAAGGGCAGGACTTCCAGCTTTATCCAGGGGAAGTCGGCAAACGCATCTATAACGAGATCTCGAAAGAAGCCTGGGCAGAATGGATGAAAAAACAAACCATGCTGATCAACGAGAAAAAACTGAACATGATGAACGTTGACGACCGCAAATTGCTGGAAGCGGAAATGATCAAATTCCTGTTCGAAGGGCATGACGTCCATATCGAAGGCTATACGCCACCAAGCGAATAATGCTGTTGGGGCCAGGCGCTGGCCCTTCCAATACTTCTCGTATACGGCTTTAAGATGAAGAAAATTTTAGCTTTGCTAGTGATAGCGCCCCTGCTGATATCCTGTTCCGGCAAAAAAAGCACTGAAGTCAACGAAGCCTGGGTCAAAGACACCAACGGCTTCGAAATCCTGATGGGTCAGTTCGCCCACAACATCGAGAATATCTGGGGTCTGAACGAAGTTCTGATCGCCGGGCCGAAAGATTACGTTAAATACACCGACCAGTATCAAACCCGTAGCCACATCAACTTTGATTCTGGTGCCATCACTATTGAAACCATCGCCACCACCGATCCTGCCGCTCACCTGCGCCAGGCGATTATCAGCACCTTGCTGATGGGGGACGACCCGGGTTCTATCGATCTCTATTCCGACGTCAACGATATCCAGATCAGTAAAGAGCCGTTCCTGTACGGCCAGGTACTGGATAACAAAGGTGCGCCGATCCGTTGGGAATGGCGTGCGGCGCACTTCGCCGACTATCTGTTGCAGACCAAGCTGCAAAAACGCACCTCCGGCCTGCACGTGATTTACTCGGTCACTATTCAGCTTGTGCCAAACCACCTGGACAAACGTGCCCACAAATACCTGCCGATGGTTCGCAAGGCGTCGGAGAAATACGGCGTGGAAGAGTCGCTGATCCTGGCGATCATGCAGACCGAATCGAGCTTTAACCCCTATGCGGTGAGCGGTTCAGATGCGTTGGGCCTGATGCAGGTGGTGCAGCACACTGCCGGTAAGGATGTGTTCCAGATGCGTGGGAAATGGGGCAAACCAAGCCGCAGTTACCTGTTCGACCCGGAAAACAACATCGATACCGGTACGGCTTATCTGGCCATTTTGCAGAATAACTATTTGGGAGGGATTCAAAACCCGACCTCACGCCGCTACGCGGTTATCACCGCCTATAACGGCGGCGCCGGCAGCGTGCTGCGTGTGTTCTCTAGCGACAGGACCCGTGCGGTGAGCATCATCAACGGCATGCAGCCGGGCGACGTCTATCAGACGCTGACCACCAAGCATCCGGCCGGCGAATCTCGCCGTTACCTGGTGAAGGTGAACAACGCCCAGAAGAGTTACCGCAGAAGATAATTTGCGGTGGCGTTATCAATAATAAGGGCCGGTGCAAACCGGCCCTTATTTTCTATTGCTTGATCATATAGCCGAAAATGCGTTTCCAGCCGTGATCCTTTTTCTCGATATAAACGCCCTGCAACTCCGGCGAGAAGCCCGGCAGCCGGTTGATGCCCTCTTCCAGCGCCATGAAATAACGCTGTACCGCCCCGCCCCAGACTTCGCCCGGCACTACGCATAGCACGCCCGGTGGGTAAGGCAACGCGCCCTCTGCCGCAATGCGCCCTTCGGCCTGCCCGATCGGCACCAGTTCAACGTTGTCACGGATAAACTCCACGTTGGCGTCCTGTGGGTTCATCATCACCTGCGGGAAATGACGCTGACGGAACATCTCTTTTTGCAGCTGCTTAACGTCGAAGCTGACGTATAAATCGTGCATCTCCTGGCACAGCTGGCGCAGGGTATAGCCGCGATAACGCTGCTCGTTCTTGCGATATACCGTTGGCAGCACCTGGCTCAGCGGCGCGTCCTCTTCCACGTAACGTTCGAACTGCACCAGCATATCCACCAGTTGTTGCATCTTGGCCGGGTTTTCCGCCGGCGTCAGCAGGAACAGGATCGAGTTAAGGTCACACTTCTCCGGCACGATACCGTTCTCGCGCAGGAAATTGGCCAGGATGGTGGCCGGCACGCCAAACTCGGTGTATTGGCCGGTGGCGGCATCAATACCCGGCGTGGTCAGCAGCAGTTTGCACGGATCGACCAAATACTGGTCCTGCGCGTAACCTTCAAAACCGTGCCATTTCTCATCCGGCACAAAATTGAAGAAACGGGCGTCGTTGGCGATCAAATCGGTGTCGTAATCCTGCCAGTTCTTGCCCGCGATCTGCAGGGGGACAAACGGCCTGAGCTGCGAACAGCGTTCCAGCAGTTGCTTGCGCGTCTCGATGCCAAGCTTCACGCAGTCCATCCACATACGGCGACCGGCGGCCCCGGCATGCATCTTGGCGTTGACGTCCAGCGCCGCAAACAGCGGATAGAACGGGCTGGTAGAGGCGTGCAGCATGAAAGCGTTGTTCAGGTGCTTGTGGTTGCAGTGACGCTTCTGGCCCTTGATATGGTCGTCTTTCTTGTGGATCTGCGAGGTTTGCGAGAAGCCGGCCTGCTGTTTGTGTACCGACTGGGTAACAAAGATGCCCGGGTCAAGCTCGTCCAGCTCCAACAGCAGCGGTGAACACTCTTTCAGCATCGGGATAAACCCTTCGTAACCCACCCAGGCTGAGTCAAACAGGATGTAGTCGCACAGGTGGCCGATGGTGTCGATCACCTGACGCGCATTATAAATAGTGCCGTCGTAGGTGCCGAGCTGAATGATTGCCAGGCGGAAAGGACGCGCTGCCTCGGCTTTCTCCGGCGCTACCTGACGAATTTGTTCGCGCAGATAACGCTCGTCAAAGCAGCGGGAATCGATACCGCCGATAAAGCCAAACGGGTTGCGCGCGGTTTCCAGATACACCGGCGTCGCTCCGGCCTGGATCAACGCACCATGATGGTTAGACTTATGGTTGTTACGGTCGAACAGCACCAGATCGCCACGGGTCAGCAGCGCGTTGGTTACCACCTTGTTGGCGGCCGAGGTGCCGTTGAGCACAAAATAGGTTTTATCAGCGTTGAACACCCGTGCCGCATGCTTTTGGGCGTCCTTGGCCGAGCCTTCGTGGATCAGCAAATCGCCCAATTTGACGTCGGCGTTGCACATGTCGGAACGAAAAAGCGTTTCACCGTAAAACTCGAAAAACTTGCGGCCCGCCGGATGCTTGCGGAAAAACTCCCCGCCCTGATGCCCCGGACAGGCAAAGGTCGAGTTCTCCATTTCCACATAGGTTTTCAAGGTTTTGAAAAACGGCGGCAGCAGCGCCTGCTCGTAAGCATCCGCCGCGGCTTCCAACTGCGCCATATAAAACGCCTTGCTGGCACCGTCCAGCGCGAAAACACCGCTGATAAACGGCAGGTAGTCCGGCGAGAGATGCTCATCGCCGGCCACCGCCACAAAGGTGGGGATCTCGAACCCGGTGGCTTTAAGCTGTGCCAGGATGCCGGCGTTGACGTCATCAACCGACACGACCAATGCCGCAACGTCGGTATAATCCGTCTGCTCGACGCGGACAATCTGGCGCAGCGTTTCAATGGCGGCGACCAGGCTGGCGCTGGTGGCTATCTTCAATTCTTTCATAGTGCTAACTCTCAAACGGTTAAGGATGAGGCTGTGCCATATGGCACGGTGATGAGATAACAAAGGTTATCCCGGCAACTTGATGTCCGGGGTGGCAGCATAGAGCGCATGCGTGACCGGCTGACTCTCTTAAGATTATCAGGCCACTATCGGGAACTGGTATCGGCAGCGTCCGATAGACATCAGTAAAATCAGAGCCACAGCTCTATTTTTAATAATGCCTAACAGCGAGCATGAAGTTGCCTTACCGCATGCTGGGCTGGGCGTTTATGGAGGACGACGTTCGGGAAAGATCGCGGCGGAGTAGCGGCATCATCAGATGTCTGGTGCGCAGTAGCGCTTGAGTAGCCATACCAGTCATGCCTGCAACCCTCTGACTTAAATGAGCGGAAACGCCGTTAGGGGACGTAGAGTGCTAAAATTTGCGCAATGATTGCATGTTTTTTTATGAGGTTCAAGTAACTATTATGTCGATTCATTACATAATAATTTAAGCATAACACATTGTTATAAAACACATAATAATAACCAACAGAAAAACCAAACCGGTATAAATACACGGATTCTTTGCATATTTATCACTTCCCCTCCTCCTCCAGGCCCCACGAACCTTACCCGCCACTGCATGAAAATAGAGCAACCGATCGGCTTTGTGACAGAAAGCGATTGACGATATCCGGCCAATAGGGTTAAATGCGCCCCGTTGCCCGGATAGCTCAGTCGGTAGAGCAGGGGATTGAAAATCCCCGTGTCCTTGGTTCGATTCCGAGTCCGGGCACCACTATTCATAAGGCCTCGCTGAAAAGCGGGGCTTTTTTCTTTTCTGGCTACGGTAGATTTCTGGTCGTTGCAATACGTTATTTGTTTGCTGGATTCTTCGTCATTTTCTTAGTTGTTCTTTGCATTAAATGACATCTATACCCTCTGAAGACCTTATATCTTATTTCCAGCTACGGTCTTACTACGGTGGGTTACGGTCCTTTTCACTTCTAACTGTTCATAATGATGCAAAAGCGCGGGGAAAGCGGGGAAATTGGCATTTGGCCTTAATCTGCAACGCTTTAATAAGATTATGTCGCGGGGAATAAGGTGGGGAAATCCCCTTAATAAATCGGGGAATTTTAACAACATACGCTTTCCACTATCACATGGGGGGCTTCCCCGTTCAGTCCACCAGCACCATAAACATCTTTTCCTTTAACATCTTATCATTACCTGAAATTCCCCTACCCCACGCCACTTATCAGTATTGCCTGAATGAACCACTGCTACAGGCTATCCAGCTCTATGGCAACGTCGTCATTGACCAAGGATTGTGCTGCATCAACCAGTTGAACTCACATTGAAGGACGCACACTGTGGGTTAACATCACAGCTATCATGTCTCAAAGAAGCCAATATACTTTGAGATATTATTAAAGGTATAGAGCCGATCAGTATCCCATAAAGGCCGATGACCACCCCAACACTAAGGCCTCGATGTTATGAGTTTAAAATCCTCGAACAGATGATAAAGGATCAAAATAAGGTAAATAAAACAACTGATAACCGAACGGCAGAGTATAAAGATATTAGTTTGATTGGTATGTAACTATGCTTCGGTAAATATTATAACTAGCTACTAATATCTTGAGGTATATAGATTCACAAGAGGGGGGAACACGTACCCCCATATCATTTCTCAATTCATCATCATTTACAATATAGTTACTATAATATGAAACACCGAACTCATTAGGGTTAATATTACCAGTACTCACATGGAAAGAAAAATATATTTCATTGTACTCATTTGGCCTAAAGTCATAAGTTAAACTAAAAGACTCTATTGTTTCATTAAATTGGCGGGAGCACACAACAAAGTCAATTAAGTCTTTCACCGGTAGATTTATCAAATCAATATAATGACAATCTCTATATAATTGATTGGAATAAAATTCTTTGTTAAAGTCAATATCAATGAAGCGGTCTTTTACTATTATGTTGAATAGCCCTGCGCCACGTAAAACAAAACATTGCTGACTTATATTTTTATATAACTGAAAATATTCCATATCACGCATATGTGAAAAAAACTCTCGATGACGATTAATATTTTCTGTGTATACATCAGGATGTTCTTTATCTCTAGCCTTGCCTAATTCTTCCAGCGCATTCTGCTCAGCAGCTAACTTCCATTCACGGAGGAGACTAACAGGGAAGCGAACCGCATCAACATCAATTTCTCGAGCATGGATGGAGCAAAGCCAAATGCCATTATCCGGAGAACACCGTTGAGCTTTGGTCATATCTCTATTGTAACGAGGACCACCTTCTGCAGCGGCTTCGATATGGCATGCTTGCCCAAGGTTAACACGCTTTGAAGGCTCCAAATGCGGACCAACAGTCACATTTCTGCAACCAGGGTTAGAACAACGCCACGCTACCCGTTCAGCCAGGACTTGTTTAATAGCTTTAGAAAAATCGTCCCTCATTACCAATCCCTAATGATATGCTTAAAAACTGTGTTACTACTATACCAAATGTACCAGAAGCGCATAATCGTTACCTGTGTTCAGGTACGATATTACAAAAAATTAAAATCTATGCTTCCATTTCATCCACCAGAGATTGTTGCCCAAAAAAGGAAGTATCAATGGCGAGAACTCAATTCCCAATCCCCAACTCTTTTACACACAATTCTGTTGACTTGGTATTCAGCTTATATAACTATACCATAAACCATTTGAGAGAAGCATGATTTCCTCCTACTTTACTATTACTGAATTTATTGGTGATCTTAATGGCTCAACCTATACAGCTCTCCGAACATGAATTAAGCGAAGTATGGTTAGATCAATTCCAAACAAGCAAAGATAGAGCGCTTGCAAAACAATTAATAAATCAACTAAAACTAGTATCAGGGCGAGATTTTGAAACAGGGATTGAGGAAGCCCTTTGTAATTTACAACATAGATTAAGACAAACTATTGGTGTTTATCCTATTAGTTCACCATTAGCAGAAGGTATATCTGGCTATAACATTTTCACCGGAGGGATTCCAGCCGATGATGATACTAAGTCACGTGAATCCGGGCGTAGAAGAAAATTTGGTAGCGAAGATCGTGTTGGGCATATACTAGCAAAACTTCAAGATCGATTCAAACGAAGCAATGGAGCTTCAATAATCGAATGTTTGCCAACACTAAACCAGTTACGTACACAGGGAATAAAACATATTGTTTTGGTCGATGATATATCTGGCAGCGGAAAAAGAATTACTGATTATTGGAATAATATACCACGTAGAATCAAAAGTTTATTGTCACTAAAAAAAGTTGAATTATGGATTGTTCTTTATGCCATAACCCCCAAAGGTAAAACCGCAATAACTAAAGCTATGCCAAATTTCCCGATATCTAATCTAATTACAGTTTTACCTGAGGTAACTCTGAAAGAGTTAATTAGTGATGAGTCATTAGAACTTTGTAGAAAATATGCATCGTTAATTGGGCTTGAATCATCAGCCATTGGCTATCGTGGTAGTGCCTGCCCGATAATTTTTGAACATGGTTGTCCGAATAATCTTCCAGCTATCTTATGGGATAATAATAGACGGAACTGGCAGGCGCTCTTTCCAAACAGATCAATACCCTTTTTGTTACGTTCTTCCTTTGATAGAAATAATAGTATCCAGAGACATACAGAGGCTTTATGGAATACAAACCAGCCAAAGCTTGCATTGAGAATATTAGATTGCTTAAATGAAGATAAACCATTACCCCTTAAGTATAGAGTTATATTTACAATTCTTGGCTTACGTAAACGTAGAATGTCAGAACGGAAGATTTCATCAAAATTAATTTTATCTATTAGTGAGTTTTCAAAATATTTAAATGAAGCGCAATCGATTGGTTTATATGACAAAGCTACATCAAGCGTAACACCATTAGGCCAAGAGTTCTTATCTCGTTTTCGTAATAGAATTAATCAAAAAAAACATAACTGTGTTATTGTCAATAACGATGAGATGTATTATCCTCTCCAATGTGAAGGGAAGATTCGTTAACTTGGTATCGCTGGCTGCGGCCAGTACCCATGGAGTCACTATAATGTGGAATCATGAACGGGGCGCGGAGTCCGTCGTCCTGGAAATAGCTTTCTTAAAAGCGAGATGGGAAATCGACCAACTTGGGTTTTGCTTGTGTCTCACGGGTCGTTCGATTTCCCACCCCGCGATGCGGGGTTGAAGCAAGATATGAACTTTTCCCTTCACTCTTATATCAAGCACCTGCGTGATACCGATGCTTCTGAAGATTACATCAAGACTGTTCAGCGGCATGCCAGAACTTTAGTGAATAATAATCTTCCTGTGATCCTTACGCTTGGTCATCTCGCACACTCGACAAATTCTTTCCACAATACTCTTTTAAATATAGTTAAACGAGAAGTAGATCCATATAGAGTATTTTCAATTGGGAAAAAAAGTGGTGGCAAGCGCCTTATATGTGCACCTGAGCTAAATTTACTAAATGTTCAGCGGTGGATTAATCAATACATACTAAAATCAGAGCTAGCGCTAAAAAAAATATCATCAAATACCACTGCTTATGTTCCTGGCGGGAGTCACATTAAAAATGCAGAGCGACATGTTGGCGCTTCTTGGATTATTAAAATAGATATTGTTAATTTCTTCGAATCAATATCAGAAAGGCAAGTATATTATGTATTTAGAGAGTTAGGCTACAGGGCATTAGTTGCTTTTAATTTGGCTCGTCTATGCACCAGAATTTTGCCACATAAGCTAGATAATCGCAAATATAACAAAAAAAGATGGAGATCAAAAAAACAATATGCTTATTGTAACTCAAAAGTTGCCGGACATTTACCTCAGGGAGCCCCAACTAGTCCCATGCTCGCAAATTTAGTGTGTGTCATGTTAGATGCCAAGCTTCAGTGTATAGCTTCTGAATATGGACTATCATACACTCGTTATGCAGACGACATGACATTTTCGGGTCATTTTGACGATAAAAAAACTGCATTGATATTCATGAGAGAGATATCAAATACAGTTATTAACTATGGATTCAGCATTAACTCTCAAAAAAGTTCCATCGCGAAAGATGGGGGGCGGAAAATTGTAACTGGATTATCTGTCGATGGCGAACATATTCGATTACCCCGTGTATATAAAGATAAAATAAGGCAAGAAATATTTTATATAAAAAAATATAGTCTTGAAGATCATTGCTCCAAAACGAGAAAAGGAAACAGATTTTCTTATATCATGCATTTGGCAGGTAAAATTCGCTATGCTACTTTAGTTGAACCCGCTTTCGGAAATAAGATGATGTCTGAATTCGTCAATATATTTCCCGATTTTTTAGATATGGAGAAAATATTAAACAGCAGCATAAGATAACGCTCTACTTTTTACCAAAAAAATAGTGGAATGGAAATTGAGTTTATCTCTTTTTAATTAGATCCAAGTTGATCCTCTGATGTATCTTTGAATTACTATTAAATCTATTTAATCCCAGTGAATGTAATTAAATACAACTGACGCACATATTATTTCGGTGAATATATAACCTGCAGTATTCTTCTCCGTAACACCAGAATCAGACCGTAAAAACATTTCTGTAAATTCAGTTATTCTTCTTCCCTTCCTTGTGGCACCAGCAGTACCTTCACCACATCAACAAATCAATTCAATCATAAAAAATACTGTGCCGGGGATGGGTCAACCCTGACGTACTTAACACCAGTCATAGGAGGTAATATGTCCAGTCCGAAACGCTTCCGTTTTACTAACCAGCTAATTAAATCCCTGCCTCCTAACTCTTCAGATTCACGCAGCACCGATGCCGAATACAGCGACACCGAGATTTCAGGCCTGAAATGCCTGGTCAGTAAGGGTGAAGGACGTAGAAAGTTTTTGCTCCGCTACCTCTACCATGGAAGAAAACGCGCCATCGCTATTGGTCACTGGCCTGAGGTGGATGTCACCTTAGCCCGCAAGATTTCCATGGAGCATAAACGCTCACTTGCCACCGGAACTGACCCTAAGCAGGAACGTGAAAACAAGAGACAAGAAATGACATTCGATGAACTCTTTAACCAGCATTATCTGGTATGGGCAAAATCTGCTAAACGTAGCTGGGGAAAGGATTTCCAGCGCTACCGGGATCATATCCGTCCCGCCTTAGGTCAGATGCTATTGAGTGATATCACACCAGCCAGCATTCTCCGCCTCCAGCAGACGTTAAGCATTTCACTGTCAGCAGCAACCTGTAATCGTGTCATCGTACTGATTAAAGCGGTGTTTACCTGGGCTGGAAGGCAAGGCATTACCTCTATCCATCCGGCAAGAGTGGTACAGCTTCTCAGGGAGAACAACGCCCGGCAGCGCTATTTCACCGAGGATGAAATTCGTCGTATTTTTCTCTCCGCCGATGATGATACAAGCCCCGTCGCTGCATGCTATGTCAAACTGCTCTTACTGACCGGTCTTCGTCGTGATGAGCTGCGTCTGGGAAGGTGGGAGCATGTTGACCCGGTTAAACGCACCCTGTGGCTCCCGGAAACCAAGAATGGCTATGGACGGATTGTTCATCTTAACTCACTGGCGATGGACGTAATCAGAACGCTGCCAACACAGCGTGGAAATCCGTGGTTGTTTATCGGTAAAAAACAAGGAATGCCGCTGAACAATCCGGTCAAAGCCTTTCAGCGTATCGTGCGTCGGGCGGGAATTTTCGACAAAGAAGTGTGTATTCATACCTGCCGCCATTCGGTTGCGGCGCTCATCGTTTCCCATGGTGGAACGCTGTATGACGTTCAGGCGCAGTTAGGTCATCGCAGTAGTCAGTCATCACAGCGTTATGCGCACCTTCATCCTCAGCGCTTACAGAACACCAGCCAACTTCTGGCGGAAAGGATAACAGCTCAGCTATCTTCTTTGCGATAAATGAAAAGCAGAGGCAAATGCCCCTGCTTTTTTTGAGGGTAAACTCATCAATCAGAATGGGATGTATTCATAAGCGGTCTCATCCTCATTACTTCTGGCAAGATATCGGGCTTTATTGCGAGCCTGATCGATTGATAGTGTTGGAAATTCGCCAAGATAATCATAACGAACGTTACCTTTGAAAATATAACTGGCAAAGAAACGAATATTTTCATTTCGGTTAATCATTGCTTTTAATTCAGGATACTCACTGTCTGTCACTTCCCTACAGATATCATAGAAATTGCATTTAGCCTGCGTCATGATAAGATCATGAGGCGTAAATGGTGGGCGAATAGTTTCACAGCCTGTAATAGCACCAGGAAAATTGTGAGTTTCATTTAATTCGCAGAATTCAGTCATGGTGTTCCCCTTCTGTTAATTTATTCAGAATAATAAGTTTAAAAATAAGTTAGTTAACTACATTCAGATAATGCTCAAGCACAATTCAAATCAGCACTGATAAACCCTCGCTTAATGTGGTAGTAACACCTATCCATACCAGTAAGAGGACGCTTTTTGTAATGCCCTTTACTTTCTACCCGCAGAAGTTTTCGACGTACCAGCTCCTTAGCGACTTCACTGGCGCTTAATGAATGTTTCTGACACCACTCTTCAAATACAGGTGCGAAGTGTAGTGGCACAGTAAATTTGGCCACCTGATTAAAGGTGATATCCTCACCTCAAC
>NZ_JALJRT010000014.1:0-81166 GCF_024519545.1 Serratia sp. Ser99
CCGTGGATAACGTGGTGGCCAAGGCGCAGGCACTGCTGAAATAAGGCATCTCGCGTCGCATTACCCCAGGCCCGGCACCTTGCCGGGCTTAGTCTAATGACAAACAGCCGAAAAACGTGGTTTTCGGCTGTTTGGGGTAAATCTGAAGACATAATCCTTTGTTTTTATTCGTCCCCAGATCGGAATTTTTAACTGCAAAGGACTTTGTCATCAATCTGAGCCCGGCATCTTGCCGGGCTTTTTCTTGCCCAAAAATCGCCCAACCTCACAAAATACGAAGATAAAAAATCAACGGCGTTGCTTAAGAACACTTATTAACTATATGTTAATTTTTAGTTTATTAAATGTAACCAGGAGTTGATTATGTTAACAAGAATCGGCGCGTCGGTGGTGGCGATGGCGGTACTGGGTGCAGTGCCTGCTTACGCTGAGTTCCCTGCAGGCTATCCAGCCGACTATCAGAAAATTGTGGATGGCGCGAAGAAAGAGGGCAAGGTAGTGGTGTATTCCACCACGGATACCAAAGCCGCAGGACCGTTGATTCAGGGGTTCGAAGCGCTGTATCCGGGCGTTAAGGTCGAATACAACGACATGAACAGCACCGAGCTGTATAACCGCTATATCAGCGAACAGGCGGCGGGTGGCACCAGCGGTGACGTGGTGTGGAGTTCGTCGATGGATACCGCGCTGAAGCTGGCAACCGACTATGCGCAAGAATACGCCTCGCCGGAACAGGGCCAACTGCCCAAGTGGGCGGTCTGGAAAGAGAGAGCTTACGGCACCACCTATGAGCCGGTGGTCTTCATTTATAACAAACGGCTGATCCCGCAGGGGGATGTGCCGGACTCGCACGCTGCGCTGGCAAAGCTGATCGCCAGTCAAACCGACAAGTTTAAAAAGAAAGTCACGACCTATGACATTGAAAAATCAGGGTTGGGCTTCATGCTGTCGGTGCAGGACTTCAAGGCCGATCCGAACTATTTCGCTACGCTGGCTGACGTTGCCAAAGGCGGTCTGGCCGTGCAGTCGTCCACCGGTACCATGATGGAAAGGGTATCGTCCGGTGAAAATCTGATTGGTTTCAACATTCTGGGTTCCTACGCCGAAGCCCGCGCCAAAACTGACCCTTCTCTGGGCATCGCTTACCCGAAAGATTACACCCTGGTGCTGTCGCGCGTGTCCTTTATCAGCAAAGAGGCTGCCAACAGCAACGCGGCAAAACTTTGGCTTAACTACGTATTGTCGGAAAAGGGCCAGAGCATTCTCGCCAACCAGGCGGATATTCCCTCTATCCGTAATGACATTGAAGGCAAAAACGACATCGACGGCATGACCAAAATGCTTGGCAACGCGCTGAAGCCTATTCCGGTGGACGAGAGCCTGTTGGAGTACCTGCAGCCGGCCAAACGGTTGGACTACATCAAGCAATGGCGTACCGCCGCGGCAAAATAAATTAGGACAGGCTCCGGACGCGCGTCTGCCAGGGAGGCGCGCGCCCTTTGGTGGTCGATGTTTACAACCATTGGGATAGATTATGAATACATGGCGCAGAAAGTGGCAGAGCCTGCCGCGTGGCTTGGTGGTGGTGATAACCGCGCTGGTTATCTATGTGCCGCTGTCATTTATCGTGATTCAAAGTTTTCTCTCCGCACCTTTTTTTTCGCCCTCCAAGGTTTTTAGCCTTGAGGCGTTCGAGTTTATTTTCACCGATCCTGACTTTTACAAGGCGCTGAAAAGTGGCTTTATCCTGGCCTTTGGCTTAGTGGTGATCGCCATTCCGCTGGGAGGTATTCTGGCCTTTTTGATGGTCAGAACCGATTTGCCCGGTCGTCGGTTTATTGAACCGCTGATCCTGGTGCCGATCTTTGTCTCACCGATGGTGCTGGGCTTTGGCTACGTGGTGGCCGCCGGGCCGGTCGGCTTCTTCTCGCTATGGGCGGAATCGCTGCTGGGCTTTGTGCCCTGGAATATCTACTCGATGGCCAGCATTGTGGTCATTGCCGGATTAACCCACGTACCGCACGCTTATCTTTATATTTCCTCGGCCTTGCGCAGCGTCGGCTCCGACGTGGAGGAGGCCGCTCGTACGGCAGGGGCTTCGCCCTTGCAGGTCATGACGGCCGTCAGCTTGCCGATGGTGCGCCCTTCGATTCTGTATGCCGGCGTATTGCTGTTCTTTCTCGGGCTGGAGGTGTTCGGCCTGATGCTGGTGCTGGGCGATCCGGAAGGGAACCTGGTGCTGGCGACCTACCTGTATCAACTGACCAACAAGCTGGGCACGCCGTCTTACCACCTGATGGCGGCAGTGGCGGTGGGGCTGATTTGCATCACCATTCCGCTGGTAATGTTGCAGCGCCGTCTGATGCGTACCGCCAACCGTTTCGTCACCGTCAAGGGCAAGGCGTCGCAGGCGCGGGCGCTGCCGCTTGGCAAATGGCGCTGGGTCGCCGGTGCGGTGGTGGTGTTTTGGCTGACGGTGACCATAGGTGTGCCACTGGTGGGCGTGGTGCTGCGTGCCTTTATTTCCAACTGGGGCGTGGGTGTTTCGATCTGGGACGAGCTGTCGCTCAATACCTTCCGCACCATCTGGCAGCAACCCAACCTGTTGCGAGCGATCGTCAACTCGATGGCGATAGGGGTGATCGGCGGTGCTCTGGCGGTAGTCTGTTATCTGTTCATCGGCATTGCCATGCATCGCAAACCCGACGGTGCTACCCGTTTTCTCGATTACAGCGTGCTGGTACCGCGTGCGGTGCCGGGTTTGCTGGCGGGGCTGGCGTTCCTTTGGGTGTTCCTGTTCCTGCCGATGTGGCTGGACAAGTCGCTGAAAGAGGGCTGGTTATCGGCCCTGCCGGTCGCCGAATGGCTGCGGGAAAACCTGATTGTCTGGCTACGTTCTTTGCGCAGCACCATCTTCAGCGTTTGGCTGGCGTATACCGTGGTGTGGATGGCCTACGGCCTGAGGTTGATCTCCTCGACGCTGTTGCAGGTCGGCCCTGAACTGGAAGAGGCGGCGCGCAGTGCCGGTGCCTCCCGTGGGCAGATCACTCGTCACGTGACTATTCCGCTGTCGCGCTACGGCCTGATCGGCTCGTGGTTGCTGATGTTCCTGATTTTCGAGCGAGAGTATTCCACCGGGGTTTACCTGTTGTCTCCAGGCACCGAAACCATAGGTTCGATGCTGGTTTCGCTGTGGGCGGCGGGTGCCATTGATATCGTGGCCGCGCTCTCCTTCATTAACATCCTGCTGGTGGTGCTGGGGCTGGGGATCGCCTTGCGCTTTGGAGTGAAATTACATGATTGAACTTTCGGTAGAGAACCTGCATTTGACCTACGGTGACAACCCGGTGCTGAAAGGCGTTTCGATGCAGCTCAAGCGCGGCGAGGTGGTTTCGCTGTTGGGGCCGTCGGGCAGCGGTAAAACGACGCTGTTGCGGGCGGTCGCCGGGCTGGAAAAGCCAACCCAGGGCAGCATTATCATTGGCAGCAATAAGGTGTACGACGGCACTGCGCGCAGCGAGATCCCGGCGGAGGAGCGCAACCTCGGGCTGGTATTCCAGTCCTATGCCCTGTGGCCGCATAAAACCGTGTTTGAGAACGTCGCCTATCCACTGAAATTACGCAAAGTTTCCACGGCGGAAATTACCCAGCGGGTGCAAGGGGTGCTGGATCAACTGGGACTGGGGCATCTGGGCAAACGCCATCCGCATCAGCTGTCCGGCGGCCAGCAGCAGCGCGTGGCGATTGGTCGGGCGTTGGTGTACAACCCGCCGGTGATCCTGCTGGATGAGCCGCTATCCAACCTGGATGCCAAGCTGCGCGAAGAGGCGCGGGTGTTCCTGCGTGAACTGATTATCAAGCTGGGATTGTCGGCGCTGATGGTGACCCACGATCAGAACGAGGCGATGGCCATTTCCGATCGCATTTTGTTGCTCAACAACGGCAAGATCGAACAGCAGGGCACGCCGCAGGAAATGTACGGCTCCCCCTCGACCCTGTTTACCGCCGAGTTTATGGGCAGCAATAACCGCCTGTTCGGCAAAATCACCGAGATGAGCGAGGGCAAGGCGCGCATCGAAGGGAAAGATTGGGCGCTGTGGGGCATGGCAGGGGCAGGGGTAAAGGTTGGCGATGAAGCCACGGCGGTGATCCGGGTAGAACGCGTGCGCCTGGGTGAGGATCCCCAGGGCAACCAACTGGAGTTGCCACTGCTGACCAGCATGTACCTGGGCGATCGTTGGGAATACCTGTTCCGCACCGTTGCTGAAGATTTCGTGGTGCGGGCTTATGGCACCGAAGTGCGTGGACAGACGCTTTGCCGGCTGTCCTTACCGGCAGAGCACCTGTGGATTTTCCCCAAGGCCTAGCTTCAACAATAACCGCGCCTGTGGCGGGCGCGGTTGGTTGAACTACAAATCCAGTACCAGCCGTTGCCCCTTGGCCCTTGAGCAGCATATCAATAGGCTCTGCTGCGCTTCTCGTTCCTCCTCGCTCAGATACTGATCGCGGTGGTCAGCTTCCCCTTCAATAATTCGCGTTTCACAGGTGCCGCAAATACCTTCCCGGCATAGGCATTCCACTTTCGCTGCCTTGCTGTTTTCCAGCACCTGCAGAATGGTCATCTCTGGTGCCACTTCCAGCTCAATCCCTGAGCGAGCCAACACCAGCGTAAAGGCTTTCCCTTGGCTGTCAGTGACGGCAAAGGCCTCGCGGTGCAGACGTGCCTTCTCAATCCCGTGCGCGGAAGCCGCCTGCAATACCGCATCGTTCAACGCCGGTGGGCCACACACGTAAATATGGGTTGCAGGTTCGATGTCTGCCAGCAGGCGTGCCAAATCTAAACGGCTACCCTGGGTGGAAACATGGCAGTGGACATGTTCAGCAAAGGGGGAAGTCAGCAGCTGTGCCTGAAAAGCATTCTGTTCTTCGCTATGGAAACAATAGTGCAGCCGGTAACGTTGACCGCGCTGGTGCAGTTCATGCAGTTGTGCCATAAACGGCGTAATGCCGATGCCGCCGGCAATCAGCAGGTGTTGTTCCGCCATCGGGGCCAATGCAAACAGATTGTTCGGCGTGCTGATGGTCAGCGTATCGCCTACCTGTAGGTTGTCATGCATAAAATTCGACCCGCCTTTCGAGGGCGACTCGCGTCGTACGGCGATCTGATAGTGCTGCAAGTCGAAAGGAGAGCTTAGCAGGGAGTAGGCATTACTGTAGCGCTGTTCCCCCTGTTGCATTTGCACGATGATATGGCTGCCGCCACTGAAGGCCGGCAACGGCCGCTGCATCGGGTCCGCCAGAGTAAAAAGCTTTACCTGCGCGGTAATGGTTTCGATTTCGATCACGCGGACATCAAACATCCGATAACTGGACATGTTATTCACTCCAGAGCACGGGCTGCGCCCGCGCATAACAGGTTATACCGCCTGGCACAGATATTTCAGTTCCAGATAATCGTCTATGCCATAGGTGGAGCCTTCACGCCCCAGACCGGACTGTTTGACGCCACCGAACGGTGCCACCTCGTTGGATATCAGGCCCGTGTTGATGCCTACCATGCCGTATTCCAACTGCTCCGAAACCCGCCAGATGCGCGCAGCATCGCGCGTGTAGAAATAGGCCGCCAGCCCATAGATCGTGTCATTTGCGCGTTGCAGCACTTCGGCTTCATCGTCAAAGACCACCAGCGGTGCGACCGGGCCGAAAATCTCTTCTTCCAGCAAGAGTGAGCCGGCTTGAACGTCCCCCAGTACCGTCGGCGTGAAGAAATTGCCGCCCAGCGGGTGCGGATGACCGCCGGTGAGTAGGATGGCCCCTTTGTTTTGTGCATCGTTCAGCAGTTCCATGACCTTGTCTCGTGCTTTACGGTTGATTAACGGACCTATTTGCACATCGTGATCGAAGCCGTTACCCACTTTCAGCGCCGCTACCCGAGCGACAAATTTTTCTGTGAACTGCGGGTAAACGTCACGGTGGATATAGAAACGGTTAGCGCAAACACAGGTTTGCCCCGCGTTACGGTATTTGGCGACTAATGCACCCTCAACGGCAGCGTCGATATCCGCATCCTTGAACACGATAAAGGGCGCATTGCCACCCAGTTCCAGAGAGACCTTTTTGATGGTGTCGGCGCTTTGGCGCATCAACACGCGACCAACCGGGGTGGAACCGGTAAAGCTCAGCTTACGGACCAGCGGATTGCTGGTCAGCTCGGCACCGATGATCTGTGAATTGCCGGTGATCACGTTGAAAACCCCAGCGGGAATGCCCGCACGGTTAGCCAGCTCCGCCATTGCCAGCGCCGAATAAGGCGTTTCATTGGCGGGCTTAACGATCAGCGTGCAGCCGGCCGCCAGTGCCGGTGCCGCTTTTCGGGTGATCATTGCCGCTGGGAAGTTCCACGGCGTAATGGCGGCACAAACGCCGATGCCTTGTTTGATCACCATCAGGCGTTTGTCAGCACTGGGTGAAGGAATGATATCGCCGTTGGTGCGCTTTGCCTGTTCGGCGAACCACTCGACAAACGAAGCGGCATAGCGGATTTCGCCCAACGATTCTGCCAGCGGTTTACCTTGTTCCTGCGTCATTAGTGACGCCAGATCCTGCTGGTGCTCCAGCATCAATTCGAACCAGCGGCGCAGATGCAGTGCCCGTTGTTGGGCTGGCAGACTACGCCAGCCTGCCAGCGCTTGCTGTGCGCAGGCTATGGCGTGTTGTGCTTCGGGTTGTGCCATGTTCGGCACCTGGCCTATAAGTTGGCCGGTCGCCGGATCGCTGACCGGCAAGATTTCGTGATTGGATGCATCGCACCATTGGCCGTTAATAAACGCCTGCTGGCGGAACAGTGATTGATCGGAAATATTCACCGGATGACCTCATGGGTTAACGGGGCCGAGGGGCCCCTGTACATTTAAGGTTGGAAGACCTGCGCCAGCAGGTTGTGGAAGTGCGCGATACCATGTTCGCTAACGCCACTGCCCGCACCGTCAACCATGATGCGTCCTTGCCCGCGATAGCCACGTGACTTCAGCCCTTTCTGTACACTTTCCACCAGCCGCAGATCCTCTGGGCGAAACACGTCGCGATACCATTCGATCAACTTCTGTTGTTCGGCGGTCAGCTCCTCGTTGGTGAAATAAATGTCATAGTGTTGCAGGGTGGTTTCCGCATCGACCGGGAACTCATAAATCACCGTCATCATGCCTTCCAGCGGCGGGATGTTGAACATGGTGCATGGCCATAGCCAGATGCCGTGGAAGCTGGCGTCTTTGCCTTCTTCGAATTTGAATGACTGCTCGGAAGGGCGCGCGTAGCCAAACTGCATCGTCCAGTTACCGTGCAGGGTGTGCCAGTAGCGATCGACCTGCACCGAATCGGCGAAACCGGGGTGCGCCGGGGCACAGTGATAACACTCGAGATAGTTGTCGACGATGTTCTTCCAGTTGGCCGGGGTGAGGGTGGTGAAACGTGCTGCCAGCTTCAGGTCGTCTACCGCCGGGCAGGCCTCGCGCACCTTGGCTGCCAGGCCGGGCAGTTGATCTTCTACGCTGCCGGCCTGCGGGTTCATATTGATAAAAATAAATCCGCCGTATTCCTCTACCCGTACCGGCGTCAGATGGGCGATGTCTTTATTGAAGTTATGCACGTTCTCGCAGTTGCGCGCATGGGCCAGTTCGCCGTCGAGCTTGAACGCCCAGGCGTGGTACGGGCAGGTAATGACGTTTTTGGCCTTGCCGTCGCCGGACAACAATTGATGCCCACGGTGTGGGCAAACGTTGTAAAAGGCGCGCAACACCTTGTCGCGACCGCGTACCACCAGGATATTTTCGCCGATGATCTCGCGGGTGATGTATTCATTCGGCTGCGCCACTTCACTGCCGTGCGCCACGCAGATCCAGCTGTTGGCGAACACCCGTTCTTTTTCATGATCGAATGCGGCCGGGTGAGTATAAAACTGAGCCGGAATGGTATACGCCTCGCGGGCATCGGCGCAGAAGTCTTTGGGTAACGTCAATGCGGGGATTACTGTGCTCATAATAACCTTCCTCTTCTTTATTTTTATTCCACGGGAGTGTTTCAGACGACGGTTGTGTTGTTTAACGGGTTAACGGCCGGAGGTTCTGACGGTGTGCTCAACGTCGGCCGGCTGACGTCGATCAGGTGCGCCGGTATCGCGGCGTAGTCCTGTTTCAGCCAGCGGGCGAACCCGTAAGTTTTGACCAATAGCACCAACAGAAACGGTAAGGCGGTTAGGACAACGGTGGTTTTCATGGTGTCGAGCGAGGCACCGGTGAACAGAATCGACAGCGGGATCAGCGTGATCACCACACACCAGAACAGGCGCAGCATCGGGCTGGGATCCTGCCCCTCTTGCAGATTCCGGGTGCTGGTGGCCGCCATGGTGTAGGCGACGGCATCCATATGCGACGCCAGAAAAATAATCATGATAAACAGGTAGCCCGCCAGGAACAGTTTGCCGAGTGGTAGAGACATCAGCAGCATTTGCACCGCCGTTTCTCCGCCCCGAGCGTTGAGGATCTCCGGTACGTTCAACTGCCCGCTGATGAATTGATGCATGGCGAAGCTTTCCAGCGAACCGAAGAAGAACCAGCAACCGAGGGTGCTGCCGAGCAGCAGGGCCCAAATCACCTCTTTGATCTTGCGCCCGCGAGAAACCCGGGTCACAAACATGGCCACGCCAGGCGTATAGGAAATCCACCACAGCCAGTAGAACACTGTCCAACTGCGGCTAAAGCTGCCGTCTCCCATGGGGTCGGTAAACAGACTCATCTGCAGGAAATTCTGCGCCGTCAGACCGATAGCGTTAACGGTGTTATTAATGGTGAATTCGGTCGGTCCGACCAACAGTACCAGTGCGGCGAAGATAAACGCCCCCCAGCCGACCATTTTACTCAGTCGCTGCATGCCGCCGTCGATACCAATGTACGAGCTGAGGCAGAAAATTACTGCGGCCAATAGGATCACTGTGGCCTGTACTGCGAAGGTGTCTGGAATACCGGTTAATGCCGTCAGCCCGCGGGTGAAGGTGGAGGCGGTTAACACCAGTGAAATAGTCAATGCACCCACGGTAGCAACCAGGAAAATAAGATCTACCGCTCGCCCTATAGGGCCGTCGGCGCGTGCACCTGTGATGGCCGAGATAATGCCGGACAGGCTCAAGCCTTTATTTTTACGGACATGAAAGTGATAGGCCATGATCAGTGAGGCCAAGGCATAGGTTGCCCAAGCGCTCAGCCCCCAGTGGAAGAACGAGTAGCTGATGCTGTATTCCAATGCTTTTGGCGTGCGTGGTGCGATATTCAGCCCGGGCGTTTGATAGTAATAGGCCCATTCCATTACGCCCCAGTACAGGGTTGAGGAACCCAGCCCAGCGCAGATGAACATAAACACCCAGGCTAGAGTGGAGTACTGCGGCTTGCCTTCACCAAGGCGGATATTGCCATATTTGCTTAAGGCCAGATAAAGCACCACCAGCAGTGCCATCAGTACCAGCACCTGAATGGTCGAACCGAACAGGCGGGTGACCGCGTTAAAAATGGTGGTGGCTACCAGTGCGGATTGTGCTGGAAATAGCATCAGGCAGATAGCGATCAGCGTGATGCTGCACAGACTGATCGCGATGAGCATGACATCCTTTTTAGGCGTGCTCTGCATGGGAGTGAACTCCTGTTATTTGTGGTTGGCCGTTGCGTGCAATCAGCACGCTTATCGGCCTTATTGATTGGCGTTAAGCCGTTTGTTAGACCACGTAGGGCAGGTATCTCGACACGCTAGATGCCATGAGTTTTTACCCTTCATTAACATTTGAGAGTGTGCACAAATTACCCAACTGCCACAATTGAGGTATCTGTGAAGGGATAAAACACGGTATGTAAATAATTTGTTGTGATCTTGACCGGAGAATTAGTGTGGCTTTTCGGGGGCTTTTCAGCGAATTACGATGAGAATTTATGGAGGAATACAAAATTAGCACGTGACTATGCAGAGCGATATATATCGCTCTGCATAGTCATTTATGGTGTGAATGTTTAGGTTAAAGCAGGGCGGCGATCGCCTGACCGACCTGTTGGGTGGTGGCGTCACCGTGCATGTCCGGGGTGCGTGGCCCGCAGGCGATAACCTGTTCGATGGCGGCGAGAATACCGTCGTGCGCCTGGCGATAGCGTGGTTCATCCTTACCGAGGAAGTCCAGCATCATGGCGCCGGCCCAGATCATGGCGACAGGGTTGGCGATGTTTTTGCCGAAAATATCCGGTGCGGAACCGTGCACCGGCTCGAACAGTGAAGGGAAATTGCGCTCGGGGTTAAGGTTGGCCGAAGGCGCGATACCGATAGTGCCGGCGCAGGCCGGGCCAAGATCGGACAGGATGTCACCGAACAGGTTGGAGGCCACCACCACGTCGAAACGTTCGGGTTGCAGCACGAAGCGCGCGCACAGAATATCGATATGCTGTTTGTCCCAGCTAATGTCCGGATACTGCTGCGCCATGGCGGCTACGCGTTCATCCCAATACGGCATGCTGATCGCCATTCCGTTGGATTTTGTGGCGGCGGTGAGCGTCTTGCGCGGGCGTTGTTGCGCCAGTTCAAAGGCGTATTTCAATATGCGGTCGACGCCGTGGCGGGTGAACACCGACTCCTGGATCACCATTTCGCGTTCTGTGCCTTCAAACATTCGGCCGCCGAGCGACGAGTACTCCCCTTCGGTATTTTCACGCACCACGTAAAAATCGATATCCCCCGGGTTCTTATTTGCCAGCGGGCAGGGCACGCCGGGGAACAAGCGCACCGGACGCAGGTTGACGTACTGATCGAAATCGCGACGGAATTTTAGCAATGAGCCCCACAGCGAGATATGGTCCGGCACCTTGTCCGGCCAGCCGACGGCACCAAAATAGACGGCGTCGAAGCCTTGTAGTTGCTCGAACCAATCGTCCGGCATCATCTGGCCGTGCTGCAGGTAATAATCGCAGCTGGCCCATTCGAAGGTTTCAAACTCCAGGGACAAATCCCAACGCGCGGCAGCAGCTTGCAACACCCGAATGCCTTCCGGCATCACTTCCTGGCCAATACCGTCTCCCGGTATGGCGGCGATTTTATAGCTTTTGCTCATAGGATCTCACTTGTGAAGAGGGGCGATTGACATCCCTTCCATCCTATAATTGACTAACTGTTAATCAATGCTGGAAACGGTGAAACATAAAACACGAATCATGAATAATCTACCTATCCTGAGTGACCTGCGGGTGTTTGTGTTGGTGGCGCGCCGCGCCGGTTTTGCCGCCGCCGCCGACGAGCTGGGCGTTTCACCGGCATTCATCAGCAAACGTATTGCGCTGTTGGAAAAGGCGCTGGACGTGTCGTTGCTGCACCGCACTACGCGCCGGGTGGCGATCACCGAAGATGGCGAGCGCATTTACGAGTGGGCACAACGCATTCTGAACGACGTCGATCAAATGATGGATGAGCTTTCCGACGCCCGTCAGGCACCGCAAGGTACGTTGCGTATTGTCAGCAGTTTCGGCTTCGGTCGGCGTTTTGTCGGTCCTGCACTGTCGGCGCTGGCGCTGGAATACCCGGCGCTTGAACTGCGACTGGACGTTTCCGATCGGCTGGTGGATTTGGTCAGCGAAGGTTTTGACCTGGATATCCGCATCGGTGATGACATTGCCCCCAATCTGATTGCCCGCAAGCTGGCGCAGAACCAACGCATTTTGTGCGCGTCTCCGGAATACCTGCAGCGTTATGGCACACCGAAAACCTTGAGCGAGCTTTCCGGACGCGCATGTCTGGCAATTAAAGAGCGTGACCATCCTTTTGGCCTGTGGCGACTGCAGGGGCCACAAGGGGAGGAGGCGGTGAAGGTGACCGGCGGGCTGTCATCCAACAACGGTGAAATTGTGCATCAATGGTGCCTGGACGGACAGGGTGTGGCGCTGCGTTCCTTTTGGGACGTACGGGAGAGTATTGAAAATGGCTGGTTGGTGCATATCCTGCCGGACTACTACCAGCCGGCAGATATTTGGGCGGTGTACGTTTCACGCCTGGCGACCTCGGCCAAAGTGCGGGTGACCGTCGAATTTTTGCGCGATTATTTCCGCCAACACTATGGCGAAGCCTCGTTGTTGTCGGAATACCTGGCGCGTCGCTAGGGCAAGGAGGAGGCAAAAGTGTGCGCCAGATCATTTTATTCCCGCAAAGTGTCGATCAGTTGTCAGGCGAGCTGTCGCATCTGTTCCTTTTGGCAAAACTTTGGTTTATGCTCAGCTGAAGCGTTTCAGTTGCATCAGGATTCAACTGAAACGCCGGAGTGAAGGTGATGAACACGCGGCTGATGGAAGGAATAATGCGACGTGGCGATTCACAGCAGGCGGTGCGCTAAAGTACTCTATGCGAGTGAGCTTGATAACCTATCAGCGCTCTCTCAGATAGGGTGAGCATGCCCGGTGTGAGAAGGCCCTTTTTCAGGAGCAGCATGACAATCCGCATAGCGATAAACGGCTTTGGCCGCATAGGCCGCAGCGTTTTACGCGCACTGTATGAATCGGGACGAAGAGCGGAAATTTCCGTGGTGGCGATCAACGAATTGGCGAACGCCGAGGGGATGGCCCACCTGCTGAAATACGACTCCAGCCATGGCCGTTTTGCCTGGGATGTTCGCCAGGAATGCGACATGTTGACCGTCGGGGACGATACCATTCGTTTGCTGCATCAGCCGGCGGTGGAACAGCTTCCCTGGGGCGAGCTGGGCGTTGACGTGGTGCTGGACTGCAGCGGCGTGTACGGCAGTCGGGCGGATGGCGAGGCCCATCTGGCGGCGGGAGCGAAAAAAGTGTTGTTCGCTCACCCCGGCGGCAACGATCTGGACGCCACCATCGTGTTTGGCGTCAACCATCAGACGCTGCTGGCGGAACACCGCATCGTGTCCAATGCGTCATGCACCACCAACTGCATTATTCCGGTGATCAAACTGCTGGACGATGCCTACAGCATCGAGTCGGGCACGGTGACCACCATTCACTCCTCAATGAACGATCAGCCAGTGATAGACGCCTATCACCAGGATTTGCGGCGCACCCGCGCGGCGAGCCAGTCGATTATTCCGGTCGACACCAAGCTGGCCGCCGGTATTACCCGCGTTTTTCCGCAGTTTTGCGATCGTTTTGAAGCGATTTCCGTACGTGTGCCGACCATCAACGTGACGGCCATCGATCTCAGCGTCAGCGTCAGTTCGGCGGTGAAAGTGGCAGAGGTCAACCAGCTGTTGCAAATGGCCGCACGGGGATCTTTTCGTGGTATAGTTGACTATACGGAACTACCATTAGTCTCGATCGATTTTAACCATGACCCGCACAGCGCTATCGTCGACGGTACGCAGACTCGGGTCAGCGGACAACACCTGATCAAGACCTTGGTCTGGTGTGATAATGAATGGGGCTTTGCCAACCGGATGTTGGATACAACACGGGCAATGGCCGCAAGCGGTTTCTAGTACGGCGGCATCGGCACTGGCCGGTGCGCCGCTCAGGCAACTTTATAGAGAATCAACCAAGAGGGTTCACCATGTCTGTAATTAACATGTCCGATCTGGATCTGGCAGGTAAACGCGTTCTGATCCGCTCCGATCTGAACGTTCCAGTGAAAGACGGTAAAGTGACTTCCGATGCACGTATCCGTGCCTCCCTGCCGACTATTGAAGCTGCGCTGAAACAAGGCGCCCGCGTGATGGTAACTTCCCACCTGGGTCGTCCTACCGAAGGCGAGTACAACGAAGAATTCTCCCTGCTGCCTGTTGTCAACTATCTGAAAGAACACCTGAAAAACCCGGTACGTCTGGCTAAAGACTACCTGGATGGCGTTGATGTTGCAGAAGGCGAGCTGGTCGTGCTGGAAAACGTCCGTTTCAACAAGGGCGAGAAAAAAGACGACGAAACCCTGTCCAAGAAATATGCGGCACTGTGTGACGTATATGTGATGGACGCCTTCGGCACCGCACACCGTGCACAGGCTTCCACCCATGGCGTGGGCAAGTTCGCGCCTGTTGCCTGTGCCGGCCCGCTGCTGTCCGCAGAGCTGGAAGCGCTGGGTAAAGCGCTGGGCAACCCTGCCCGTCCGATGGTTGCCATCGTGGGTGGTTCTAAAGTTTCCACCAAACTGACCGTACTGGATTCCCTGTCCAAAATCGCCGATCAGCTGATCGTCGGTGGCGGCATCGCCAACACCTTCGTGGCGGCGCAGGGCAACAACGTGGGCCAGTCTCTGTACGAACCTGATCTGATCGACAACGCCAAGAAACTGCTGGAAACCTGCGACATTCCGGTTCCGACCGACGTGCGCGTGGCGACCGAGTTCTCTGAAACTGCGGTTGCGACCGTGAAGCAGGCGAACGAAATTCAGGACAACGAGCAAATTCTGGATATGGGCGACGTCTCAGCCGAGCGTCTGGCCGTTATCCTGAAGAACGCCAAAACCATTCTGTGGAATGGCCCGGTTGGCGTATTCGAGTTCCCTAACTTCCGTAAGGGCACCGAAATTGTCGCTCGCGCTATCGCAGACAGCGAAGCCTTCTCTATCGCAGGCGGCGGCGACACCCTGGCAGCAATCGACCTGTTCGGCATTGCTGACAAGATTTCCTACATCTCAACCGGCGGCGGCGCCTTCCTGGAATTCGTGGAAGGTAAAGCGTTACCGGCGGTCGTGATGCTGGAAGAGCGCGCTAAGCAGTAATTCAGACAACGGGAGGCGAAAGCCGCCCGTTTGTTTTATACCGCGCGGCATAATGCGGCGCGGCATGAAAAAATCGATTTACATCCATCTACGGCCGACGAAACAGGACAAAGTAACATGTCTAAAATTTTTGATTTCGTAAAACCGGGTGTCATCACTGGTGATGACGTTCAGAAAGTATTCGCAGTAGCTAAAGAGAACAACTTTGCTCTGCCAGCAGTGAACTGCGTAGGTACCGACTCCATCAACGCCGTGCTGGAAACAGCAGCGAAGGTGCGTGCTCCGGTTATCGTACAGTTCTCTAACGGCGGTGCCGCGTTCATCGCCGGTAAAGGCGTGAAGACTGACGTTCCTCAGGGTGCAGCAATTCTGGGCGCTATCTCTGGTGCACATCATGTTCACCAGATGGCTGAGCATTACGGCGTGCCGGTTATTCTGCACACCGACCACTGTGCGAAGAAACTGCTGCCATGGCTGGACGGCCTGCTGGACGCTGGCGAGAAACACTTCGCGGCTACCGGTAAGCCACTGTTCTCTTCTCACATGATCGACCTGTCTGAAGAGTCCCTGGAAGAAAACATCGAAATTTGCAGCAAATACCTGACTCGCATGGCGAAGATCGGTATGACCCTGGAAATCGAACTGGGCTGCACCGGCGGTGAAGAAGATGGCGTGGACAACAGCCATATGGACGCATCCGCTCTGTACACCCAACCGGAAGACGTGGCTTACGCGTACGAAAAACTGAACGCCATCAGCCCACGCTTCACCATCGCAGCGTCCTTCGGTAACGTGCACGGCGTATACAAGCCAGGCAACGTTAAACTGACTCCGACCATCCTGCGCGATTCTCAGGACTACGTGTCCAAGAAATTCAATCTGCCGCACAACAGCCTGAACTTCGTGTTCCACGGCGGTTCCGGTTCTACCGACGCAGAGATCAAAGAATCCGTAGGTTACGGCGTGATCAAAATGAACATCGATACCGACACCCAATGGGCAACCTGGGACGGTATCCTGCAGTACTACAAAGCGAACGAAGCTTACCTGCAGGGTCAGTTGGGCAACCCGAAAGGCGCCGACCAGCCGAACAAGAAATACTACGATCCACGCGTATGGCTGCGTTCAGCCCAGACTTCCATGATTACTCGTCTGGAACAGGCTTTCAAAGATCTGAACGCAGTAGACGTTCTGTAATCTCTGTCAGCTGTTAGCCATATTGAAAGGCTCCCTTCGGGGAGCCTTTTTTGTTGCTAGCCCAACAGACTGGCGCCGACGTTAATCGACAGCCCCAGGATCACCAGGT
This sequence comes from Serratia sp. Ser99, assembly GCF_024519545.1. NCBI lineage: Bacteria > Pseudomonadati > Pseudomonadota > Gammaproteobacteria > Enterobacterales > Yersiniaceae > Serratia > Serratia sp. Ser99. The sequence goes on from NZ_JALJRT010000014.1 coordinate 16,055, forward strand.
TGAAAACAAAAGAAATCACCGATTGCAGTAGAGCGACTTTGCGCACCTCGGCCGCACCGACGGCCACGTCGGCAGTTTGCGAAGCCACCGCGATGGTGAACGAGAAATAGGCAAAGTCCCAATAGGTAGGCTCCTTAAGGTCGCCGGGAAACAACAGCGGCAGCGGATCCTGCTGTGCACCCTGACGATAAAACTGATGGGCATAGTGCATGGTAAATGCCGTGGGCAGCAGTAACCAGGACACCACCAGCGTCGCGCCGGTCAGCGCCAGATGCAGCGTCTTCAGAGAATCGCTGACCTGTTTGGCGGTGCTCAGCTCAAACAGAATGGATAAAATGCTCACCAGACAACCGATGCTGACCAGTGCCAGCACCATACTGGCGCTCTCATCCTGTGCCCGTGCCAGTTGGCGGATGTGTTTTGGCGTGCTGATCAGCATCAGTCGCCAGAGAAACAGCAGATAGCACCAGGCCAAAACGTTCCAGCCGAGCATCAGTCGCTGCAGCTCAGAAAGCGTGGCGGGCAGCAGCAGGTAGCACAAGATGCCCGCACCGACGGACAGCAGCAGCCTTGGCCGAACCTGCCAGTAGTGTTTGATTGACGATGGAATGTGCATAACCGATGAAGTTCCTTATCGTTATAAAGGCGATAGCGCTGTGTTCAGCATAGAAGAAGCGTGGCGGCTGTTTCGGCTATTTTTGACGCTTACGGTTGGCATGCGGTGGAAATGTTGGTTAACCTAAGGCGGTGGTTTCCGACTGACGGCTGATGTCAGTTTTTTTGCGAGTTTATCCCCTTAGGGACAAGTTAGGACGACACGAATGAAAGATCTGAATGTAGTAGATGGCATTAATGGTGCCGGTAACTGGCTGGTGCAGAACCAGGACTTATTGATTCAGTACGCGGTGAACATCGTCGCGGCGATCGTTATTTTCATCATCGGTTCGATCATTGCACGCGTAGTCAGCAATGCATTAAGCCGGGTGATGAAGCTGCGCGGTATTGACGCCACGGTTGCCGACTTCCTGTCTGCCATGGCGCGTTACGGCATTCTGGCCTTCACCTTTATCGCCGTGCTGGGGCGCGTTGGCGTTCAGACCACCTCGGTGATCGCCGTGTTGGGTGCCGCAGGTTTGGCCGTCGGCCTGGCGCTGCAGGGCTCACTGTCCAACTTCGCTGCAGGCGTGCTGCTGGTGGCCTTCCGTCCACTGCGTGCCGGTGAATATGTCGATCTGGGCGGCGTAGCCGGTACCGTCGACCAGGTGCAGATTTTTTCCACCACGCTGCGTACCGCAGACAACAAAACCATCGTGGTGCCGAACGGCAAAATCATCGCCGGCAACATCATCAACTATTCTCGCGAGCCAAACCGCCGCGTAGACATCGTGGTTGGCGTGGCTTATAACGCCGATATCGACGTGGTGAAAAAAGTGTTGGGTGATGTGATCGCTGCCGACAAGCGCATCATGCACGCCAAAGGCGTAACCGTACGCTTGAACGAGATGGCGCCATCTTCACTGAACTTTGTCACCCGTTCCTGGACCACCAACGCGGAATACTGGAACGTATACTTCGATCTGATGGAGAACTTCAAGCGCGCGCTGGATGCCAACAATATCGGCATTCCGTTCCCGCAGATGGATGTTCATCTGTACCGCACTGAAGAAGCGGCAACCGCGAAAGCGGAATAAAGCAGAACAAGAGAAAAGGGGCCACGGCCCCTTTTTTTATTGCCGGCCGAGGCTGCATCCTGTGGATGTCACCTCGGCTTTTCCGTTTTATCAGTTTGATAACGCGGAGTCTGGCACAGGGGCGTGGCGGTTCACGCTGAGCCGGTAGAGCAGGAAAATAGCGGCAGAGCCCACCAGTACCGGCAGCGCCAGCCAGATGAAGAACATCTCCGACGTCCCTGCCGCGACAATCATCCAGGCGCCAAGCATTGAACCGACTATCGAGCCGAAGCGACCGCTCGCCATCGCCCAGCTGACTCCGGTGACGCGAGCGGCGGTAGGGTAAAGGGTAGCGGAGACCAGATTCAGGCCGTTCTGCGCACCGGCCACGCCGAAACCGATGAGGAATACGGTGATCGCCAGCGTATAGGCGTCCCCCATCAGATAACCGGTAGCGCCAATTACCAGCGCGGCACCCAGGTACGACAGGGCCAATACCCGGTAGGGGCCGATGCGGTCCATCAGCAGCGCCATAAGGATGGCACCGAGGGTTCCGCCCAGCGGCACCATCGCCCCGATGCGCGAAGCGTGGACGATATCGTACCCGGTATCCTTGAGGATGCTTGGCAGCCAACTGGTGAGCAGATAAAACACAAACAACGAGCAGAAGAATGCCACCCACAGCAGCAAAGTGCGCACTGCGCGACCTTCGATGAACAGGTGGGAGATTGGCGATCTGGCCAGCGCGGGGCGTTCATCATCGATAATCGTCACGCCCGCCCAACTTTTGCCGGTGATACGCTCGACCACCTGGCGCAGGCTATCGGCATGTTTCGGGCTGGCAGTCATAAAGCGCGCTGACTCGGGCATCTGCCAGGCCAGCAACGGCAATAGCAACAATGGCGCGATGCCACCGAGCATCAGCAAACCACGCCAGCCGAAGGCCGGAATAACCTGCCCGGCAAGGATGCCGCCCAGCGCCAGACCGGCGGTGAAGCCGCTCCAACTGAGGGTGACCATGATCATCCGCCGACGTGCCGGCGAGTATTCCGAGCTCAGGGTGATGCAGGTGGGCATTGCCCCGCCCAAACCGATACCGGTGATTAAACGCAGCAGGGTCAACGACTCGATTGAGCTAATATAGGCCGAGGCCAGAGTGCCTCCGCCAAAGATCAGTATGGAGGCGAGCAGCACGCGCTTGCGCCCTATGGCATCGGCAACCGGGCCGAAGATCAGGCTGCCAAGCAGCAGGCCGAACAATCCCGCGCCAAACGTCGGCGATAACTGGGCAGGCAGCAGTTGCCACTCTTCGCGTAACGCCGGGGCGATATAGCCGATGATGGCGGTGTCAAAACCGTCCAGCAGGACGATCAGGAAACACAGGGTAAGGATCAGGATTTGATAGGGCGAGATTTTCGCGTTGTCGATGATCTCGCTGATACGAGCGGTGTTTTGGCTCATGGGGGTTCCACTTTAATTAGGCTTGTGTGGAGCTGGCTGGAGGGCTGTGCAGGCATCAGGCTCTTGCTGAAACGGGCCTGAACCAAAGCCGCTGTGGCTGGCATGGTGCAGAAAGTCTGAGTATACACCAGAGCCAGCGGCTTGCAGCGATGCGCTGAGATGAGCCGTTCTGTTTCAGACAAAACGGCTTAAATACTCGGTTCTCAGAACGGGCAAGCATGGTGGGCCTTGATCTTCTCTGCGCTGACAGGATGAACGAAATGCAGTTCGCTGGCGTGCAGCATCAATCGCGGCGTCCCTTCGGTGCCTGGCAGCAGACGGCCGCCATACAGGTCACAGCCCAAAATAGGATGGCCCAACTGCTGGCAGTGGATACGAAGCTGATGGGTGCGTCCGGTCTCCGGGATTAACTGTACCCGCGTCAACGGCAGTAACGTCCCGTCTTTCAACTCGCGATAAGTGCGTTCAACGACCCGATAGCGTGAGCGAGCGGGCTTGCCGTGGATTGAGCAAATCGACATCAGCGGGAACAGCGCCGGATCTTTGGCAATTGCCGCATCTATCACCCCTTCGTCGTCGTTCAGGTGCCCGCAGAGCAATGCGCTGTACACCTTGGTGACGGTACGCTGACTGAACTGTTGGCAAAGGGCGGCATTGATCGCTTTATTACGCGCTATCACCATCAGCCCGGAAGTGCCGAAATCAAGGCGGTGGATCAGCGTACAGCCAGGAAATAGCTGCACCAGCCGATGATGTACCGAATCGAGGTTTTGCGGGTTTTTCCCCGAGAGGCTTAGCAGCCCGGCGGGTTTATTGATAAGCACCAGACTTTCGTCCTGATACAGCGTTTCTATCTGGTCATGGCACGGCGGGGCAATAAAGGTATCGATAATCTTAGACATCAGGCTGCCCGACGGGAAAGTGGGAGCGGATAATAACGAATTTTTGGCCGCCAGTCAGTTGTCGCTACCCGGCCCCTTGCCAAAGGAGGGTGAACGGCTAACCCGGCAGAGGGGCTTTCACCAGACGCCGAACGGCGTCTGGCTTCCAAAAGAATTACTGAAAGGCGTTGCCGGATTATTGCCCGTAGTAGGCATTTTTGCCGTGTTTGCGCAGGTAATGTTTATCCAGCAGTGCCGGTTGCATGCTGTGAATGCCCGGCGTCAGCTGACGTGAAAAAATCCCCATGTAGGCAATTTCTTCCAGCACCACGGCGTTATGCACCGCGCTGTGCGCGTCCTTGCCCCAGGCGAACGGCCCGTGTGAATTGACCAATACTGCCGGAATGGCGTTCGGGTTGATGCCGCGACGGCGGAAGGTATCGATAATGACCTTGCCGGTTTCCAGCTCGTATTCATGCTCAATTTCGTCTTCGGTCATCAGTCGGGTACAGGGAATGGCTCCGTAGAAGTAATCGGCGTGAGTGGTGCCCCAGGCGGGGATATCCAATCCTGCCTGCGCCCAGATGGTGGCGTGGCGCGAATGGGTATGAACGATACCGCCGATATCGGCGAATTCACGGTAAAGCTCCAGATGGGTAGCGGTGTCAGATGAGGGCTTTTTGGTGCCCTCGACGGTGTGCCCGTTGGCGAGATCGACCACCACCATGTCCTCCGCAGTCATGTGTTCATACTCCACGCCGGAAGGTTTGATCACTACCAGCCCGCGTTCGCGATCCACGGCGCTGACGTTACCCCAGGTGAAGGTCACCAGGTTATGGCGCGGCAGGTCTAGGTTGGCTTCCAGCACCTGTTGTTTAAGCTGCGGCAGCGTTAGCATGTCATACCCCCTTGTTGCATTTTCTGTTCGATCCACCGGCGGGCCTGCACAATCTCGGCCACCGGCTCTTCGGCTTTTTCGGTCCACATTTCAATCAGGAAAGCACCGCGGTAGTTAAGCTGTTTCAGGGTGCGGAATACGGCGACAAAATCGACGCAGCCTTCGCCAAACGGCACGTCGCGGAACTGTCCCGGCGAGCTATCGGTAACCGGGTAAGTGTCTTTCAAATGGATGGCGGCGATGCGGTCAATGCCCAGCGCCAACTCCTGCGCCACGTCATTGCCCCAGGCGCTCAGATTGCCGACGTCCGGATAGACCGTGAACCAGGGGGAGGCCAGGCAGGCGTCCCAGGCCTTCCATTTGCTGATGGAGTTCATAAAGGCGGTGTCCATGATCTCTACCGCCAGCATCACCTGCGCTGCGGCGGCGCGCTCGACTGCCCACTGCATACCCTCGGTGAAGCGGGCAAGAGTGCTTTCGTCCTGCGGCTCGTAATAGACGTCATAGCCGGCGAGCTGAATGGTGCGGATGCCGACGTCCTTCGCCAGTTGAATCGCCTGTTCCATCATCTCGAAGGCACGCTGACGCAGCGCATCGTCATGGCTGCCGAAGGGAAAGCGGCGATGACCGGACAGGCACATCGACGGGATGCTGATGCCGGTTTCCAGCATGGCGCTGACCAACGACAACCGCTGCTCCTTGCTCCAGCTCAGGCGTGCCAGCCGCTCGTCGCTTTCATCCATCGACATTTCGACAAAATCAAAACCGCAGGCCTTGGCCAGCGCCAGCCGCTCGGGCCAGGTCAGGTGCTTCGGCAAGGCTTTTTCATAAATTCCCAAGGGGTGCTGACGCATATCAACTTCTCCAGATGTCATCAATGGCCGAGCGGAACTGACCGGCAGCGGCCAGCGGATCGGCAGCCTCCGCCAGCGCTCTGCCGACGATAAAAGCGGTCACGGCGATGTCTTTAAACAGCGGCAAATCGGTCGGCGTGATACCGCCGGTCACCGACAATTCAATGCCCAGATCAGACAAGGCCTTCATCAGATCCAAATCTTCATGGCTCCAGGTTTGCCCGCTGGCCTGCGCGTCGCGGCCACGGTGGTATATCGCCTGGCGGATACCGAGGTCGCGCCACTGTTGGGCATCCTCCAACGTCCAACGGCCGAACAGCTCAATCTGAATCTCGCCCTTGTGTCGTTGCGCCACTTCCAGCGCACTGGCCATGGTGGCCAACGGGGCGGCGCAAATGACGGTCATCCAGTTGGCACCGTGGCCGAAGGCCTGCTGCGCCAGCGTGCCACCGGCATCGGCCACTTTCAGGTCGGCCACCAGCGTATGTTGCGGGCAGCGCTCGCGCAGTGCGCTCACCGCCTGAATACCGGCGCTGATGCATAAGATGGTGCCGGCCTCGATGATGTCGACGTGGGGCCGCAGGCGTTCTGCCGTCTGCAGAGCGGCATCTAACCGGGTGTGATCGAGCGCCAGCTGCAGGCGCGGTTTATTGCTCATAAAGCCTCCTTACTGTGCGGATTGCTGCGTTTGCAGCGCGGCAATCAGCGCCTGATAACGTTGGTATTTTTTGCCGTAGGCCGCGCTTGCTGAAGTATCCGGCAACACCTGCTCAATACGTGGCGCCAGCTCGCGTTGAGCCGCGGTGAAGTCGCTGAATGCGCCGCTGCCGACCATCGCCGCCATCGCGGCGCCCAGGCAGCCGGTTTCTTCCACCTGCGGCAGTTCGACCGGCAGGCCGCTGACGTCGGCAAACATCTGCATCCAGGGCACTGACTTGGCTGGGCCACCGGTGACGCGCAGCGCGGTGGCCGCAGGGAAACGTTGCCGCATGCGGTTGAGATGGGTCATATGGCAGAACACCACCCCCTCGTAAATCGCCTGCACCAGGTGCTCGCGCTGGTGGAAAGCCTGCAGGCCGTGGAAGCTGGCGCTCAGGCCCAGCCCGGCGTTGGAGCCATACAGGAAGGGCGCGAACAGCAGGTTGCTGTCGGCCTTGGGCAACGCCGCTACCCAGTCATTGAGTTGGGCGTAGTCTTGCAGGCCCCATTGTCGGCAGAACCACTCCAGGTTGGCGGCGGAGGTGGGGCTGGCTTCATGTACGATGTATTTGCCGGCTTCGGCATGACGACCATAAACAAAGGGATGATCGAACCCTGCGGTAATGCGGTCGGTGATGCCGCTGGTGACCGACCAGGTACCCATCACCGCATTGAGTCGGGTTTCGTCCTGCAGCCCGGCGCACAGTGCGGTAGACACCACGTCAAACAGCCCGCCAACCACCGGCGTTCCCGGCAGCAGCCCGGTGGCCGCGGCAGCGGTAGCGTTGACGCGACCGGTGATTTCAGCGGAACCGACGATAGGTGGCAGCGCGGGCATGATGTCGCCAATCCCCAGCAACTGCGCCAGCGCCGGGTCATAGCGGCCGTCGGCCATCTGATAAAGATTGGATTCGGAGATATTGGTCTCTTCGCAGGCCAGCTCGCCGGTCAGGCAGTGGCGCAGATAATCGTGCGCCATCAAAACGCTGCCAATTTGGCGATAGCGTTCCGGCTGGTGTTGCCTGACCCAGCGTAGCAATGACACCGGATGGCCGGTCCACAGCGTTTGTCGGGTCTGCGGGTAGAGCGCCTGCGGCACGCCCTGTTTTTGCCACTCCTGCACCAGTGTCAATGCGCGCTGATCGGAAGACAGCATGGCGTTGCCCAGCGGCAGGCCGCGTTTATCCAATAAAAACGCGCCCTTGCCCTGTGCCGAGATGCCGATTGCCTGAATATCGCCGGCGGCAATCTCGTTGCGGGCCAAGACTTCCCGGATCACCTCGGCGGCGGTGCTCCACAGCGCGTGCATATCCCGTTCCGCCCAGCCGGGCTGTGGCGCGATAATCTCAAGATTGCGGCGGGCAATATCCAGCTCGCTACCTCGGCGGTCATACAGTCCGGCTTTGATAAAGGTGCCGCCGCAGTCCAACCCCAACCAATATTCCATTATTCGGCCCCCGCTTTCTGGTCGCATTTATTCGGCAACATCAGTGCCAGTACCGAAGCGATGGCCAGCGATACCGCCAGGCTGTAAACGCCGACATCCTTGCTGAACAGGCTGATCAAGACGCCGACCATGTACGGGCCGCAGAAGCCGCCGAGGTTGCCCAGTGCGTTGATCGCGCCGCGTGCCCCGCCGGCCACTTCGGCGTTAAACAGTTTGGGAGGAATGGTCCAAAACACCCCGGCGGCGGCCTGGATAAAGACGCCGCAGCCAACCAGTGCCGCGTAAGACCACCAGATGTGATCTTTTAACAGCACTGACAGCGCCATACAGATGGCGAAGCAGGCCAGCGGCAATGCGACGAACACTTTGCGTTTGCCGGTACGATCGGACAGGGTGGAGATGATCAACATGCCGAAGATGGCGCCGATATAGGGCAGGATGGCCAGCATGCCGACCTGCTCCATGTTGCCGTTGGTCAGCCCCTTGAGGATGGTCGGCAGCCACAGGGTGTAGCCGTAGATCCCGGTTTGATAGAAGAAGTTCACCATGATCAACTGCCACATGATCTTGTCGCCCAGCACCCGGCGCAGCGAGGCGTTACGCACCGTTTTGCCTTTGATCAGCAGCTGTTCGTCATGCAACGTTTTGATCAGGTAGTCTTTTTCAGCCTGTGAAATCCACTTGGCCTCCTGCGGGCGGTTACTGATGGTGAAATACCACAGCACCATCACCACCAGCGACAGCGCGCCTTCCACCAGGAACAGCATGCGCCAGTCCCAGGCGGTGATGATCCAGCCGGACAGCGGCGCGGTGAGAATACCGGCAATGGGCACGAACATAATCACGATGGCGTTGGCGCGCCCGCGCTCCTTGTCCGGGAACCAGTTGCTGATCATGGTCAGCACCACCGGCAGCATGCCGCCCTCGGAGACGCCCAGCGCGAAACGGAGGAATAACAGCTGATATTGATTGCTGACCAGCCCGGTCAGTACCGAGATCACCGCCCAGGCCAGCAGTGACCAGCCGATGAATTTCTTGCCGTTGCCATACACCGCCAGCTTGCCACCCGGCACCTGCAAAAACAGATAGCCGATAAAGAAGATGCCGCCGGCCAGGCCGGCCATGGAAGCGGTGATGCCGAGTTCATCGTCCATGCCGCCGGGCATGGCGAAGGCAATATTCACCCGGTCCATGTAGGAGATGATGCAGGTAATAAGAATAGGCGGCACTATTCTCAACCAGCGTAATTTGGGAATGACCTGGCTGCGGCTAACGGAAACAGAGGCTGTATTCATCTATACACCTTTCGCTATTTTGTAGGGTCGGGCTTTATTGTTTTGGTTTGCGTTGGGCACAAGGGCGCCCGCACCGGCCTGAGGACCGGTGTTTTTTGCAGGTTTTCGTTTGCTGCTAATTAAGCGCTAAATAATGCCAGCGGTATTTTCACCACCACTTTGCGAATATCGCCGGGCTGTTGGTTAATACAGGCCGGGCGATGCACATCCTGCGGGAAAAATACCGCAAAATTTCCGGGCTGCAGGGTTAACCAGGATTCATCGGCGACGTCCTGATAAAAAAGAATGTCGCGCTGCGCCAGCAAATCCTGGTGGATCGGGTTATTACCGCGATCTGCCGCCACACCGATCAATTCGGTGCCGCTGACCAGAAACTGCACGTCGACGTTTTCCCGGTGTACCTCCGGTTGCAGATCGCTCGGCTGGTGGGTCTGCAGATCCAGCACCTGTACCACGTAGCCGGTGGCAGGATCCTGATACCGACCGGCGGGCAGGGCGCTGAAATCGGTGCTTTGCAGATAGGCGATGGCTTTGGCCACCGGCGCCGGGTACTGTTCCGGCGAAGTATGGGCAATATGGCCGAATATCATGGTGACTCTCCTGTTAAAGCGCCTGAATGCGCGCCCAGACGCGCTCATCCACGGGAATGCCGTCACGCATGTTTTCCGCGTGAATACGTGGGAATTTATGGCCCGGCAGGCGAATGGCTATCTCCGGGTTGTCGCGTTCTGCGCTGGTGATGTAGTCCATGATGCGCTGCAGTTTGGCATCGCGGGTGGCGCCGTCGATCAAGCGTTCGATCTCAATGGCGATGAAGACCTGCGACACGCCATACTCTTCGCGGTTGTCTTCGGTCACTTCCGCCACTGAGGATCCGCCAGACAGCAGGGTGGCAATCATATCGAGCACGATCGACAGCGCGGATCCTTTCCAGTAGCCCATAGGCAAAATGCGGCGGTTCTCTTCAATGGTGGCAGGATCGCGCGTCAATTGTCCGTCGTTGTCGAAACCGCCGTCCACCGGCAGCGTTTTGCCCGCCAGCCGATTTAGCTCCAAAGCACCATAGGAGAACATCGACATCGACATATCCACCATGGTGATGGGGTTGCCCGGCACCGCGACGATCAGCGGGTTGGTGCCGATCCGGCACTCCTTGGCGCCCCAGGGTGGCATAACGGCAATCGAGTTGGTCCAGCAGATACCGATATAACCTTTCTCCGCCGCCTGCCAACCGAAACCACCGCCGCGCATCCAGTGGTTGGCATTGCGCAGGGCCACCAGACCTATGCCGTGGCTGTCGGCCAACTGCATGGCGCGATCCATCATCCGGCGCGCCGTGAGATTGCCGATACCCTGATGCGCGTCCCATTGTTCAATGGCTCCGAGTGACAACAGCTTGCTGGGTTCGGCGTCCGGCACGATATCGCCGGCGTCCAACTGCTGAATAAAGCGTGGGAAACGGTTAACGCCGTGGGAGTAAACGCCGTTGGCAGAGGTGTCGGCGAACATGCCCGCACAGTCATCGGCGGTGGCTTCCGCCACGCCCCGCGACAGCAGCACGCGTTTGAATTCCTGTTTCAGATCGGTGTAACTCACTCTCATGCTGGTTCTCCGCTACGGCATTTTTGTTTGTTTTGTGTTCTTTGAATTTCAATATACGAAATTGTATTTCAAATAAATGCTATACCTGCGGCCAGGTGAAGTCAAAGCGAGGGAAGAGAAAGTTATTTATATAAAACAAACGGTTAAATTAACTTGGTGGTTTTGTGATCGCAGACACGTTTTTGGTCGTTGCGGTGTTTTAGGCGTGGCAAAGCAGAGCGGTAACTGCCCGCTCTGCTTTGGCCTTTATGACTAATTACCCTCGCGTATTCAGTATCTTGCGGTACAGCGAAGTGGTGGCGGTGATGTACAACTCATTGCCGTCTGGTCCGCCAAACGTGCAGTTGGAGACCCGCTCTGGCACTTCGATCTTACCGAGCTGTGTTCCCTGACTGTCGAAGATCAGTATGCCGTCGGCGCAGCTGCAAAAAATGTTTCCTAACGCATCGACACAAAAGCCGTCCGGGAAGCCGGGGGCCACGGTGGCAAAACGGCGTCCGGCGTTCAGTTCACGTCCGTTAACCTGATACACCCGCAGCTCTCTGCGGCCCAGGGTTGGGAAATCGACGATCGACATATCCGCCACGTACAACAGAGACTCATCCGGCGAGAACGCCAGGCCGTTAGGGCGCTGGAGATCGCTGGCCGCGATGTTCAGCGAACCGTCGCGGGGATCGAAGCAGTAAAGGTAACAGCCAACGATCTGGCTTTCCGACTTGTAACCTTCTTCGTCACCGATAATGCCGTAGGGCGGATCGGTAAACCAAAGGGTGCCGTCGGAACGCACCGCCAGATCGTTGGGTGAGTTGAAACGCTTGCCGTCAACGCGATCGACCAGCATTTGCACCTCACCGTTGTTTTCGGTTCGGCTGATGCCGCGTCGTCCGTGCTCGCAGCTGACCACGCGGCCTTCGGCATCCCGTGCGTTGCCGTTGGCATAATGCGACGGGGAGCGCCACAGGCTCAGTTCCCCCTGTCGCGACCAGCGGAACATGCGATTGCCTTTCACATCGCTGAACACCACCGCATTTTGCGCGGGCAGCCACACCGGCCCCTCGGCCCAAATGGCCGGTGAGCACAGGCGTTCGAGCGGCGGGCCCGCCATCAGTTCGTTCATGCTGACCTCCGCTTACTTCACGCCCCAAATGGCTTTGTAATGGCCCTGATAATCATTTTGCGGGTCATACAGGTTACTGGCGCCGCCGTCGGCGGTGATGTTGTCGCGGGTCACCAGGTGTGCCGGGGTCACGTAGCCGGAAGGTGGCTGTTTGGCGAAGGCACGGTTGAACTCATCCAGCAGTTGCCAGCCGTGCAGTTTAAGTGGCTCAGGTACCGTGGCTGACTGGCTGCCGCCGGAACGAATGCGCTGATAGGCCGAAATCGAGCCGTCGCCGGCGGAAATGCTGTATGGCGCATGGGTACCGCCCTTACCGGCGGTTTTCAGTGCCGGTGCCATAAAGTCAAAATACAAATCGTTGATCGCCAGTGCGTACTGGAATTGATCGCCGTATTTCTGCAGCAGGCTGAAGGTCATGGCGGGCATGCGGTTGGCGGTGTCCGCCAGTGGGGTATCGATAAACTCAACCACCTTGCAGCCGCTGCATTTGCCGATCTCCTCCTTCATCACGTTGGCTTTGTCCAGCGCGATTTGGTACAGCGAATCGGTGAAGATCAGCACGCTGGCTTTGCCGCCGGACTGCACCACGGCATATTGGGCGGCAATGCGCGCCACTTCGTTAGAGTCAGAGGTGACGTTATAGAACACGTTGTACTTGGCGATTGGCCCCGGCTCTGGCACCGCGTGCCAGGCCGTCAGCACTATGCCTTGTTGAATGGCCTTTTTCAGCGGGATCTTGGCGACGTTAGGGTTCCAGCCGCCGATCACTATGCCGTCCGGCTTTTGGGCAATCGCCTGATTGAGCGAGGCCAGCTGATCTTTCACCGATCCACCGCCGTCGAGGGTTTCCAGCTTCCAGCCCGCGGCTTTCGCCGCTTCGCTCAGCCCTTCCTGCACCCCTTGCACACCGCCGTTTTTCATGTCCGAAGCGATAAAGATGATTTTCTTGTTGGCTTGCAGCTGTGGCCCGCTGGTGGGGCCGTCCCACTGAGTCACGCTGGCAGTCGCCTTGGCGACCGCGGCCGTGGCCTGATCCAGATAGGCGTCGGCCCAGGCGGATGAAGCAGCGCTGGCCAGCAGCAGGGTAGTCGGTAATATCCAAAGACGTTTCATTCGGTGCACTCCTGGTTAAGGATTGATCGCTTTTTGGTTATTTTTATCAGCCGTAGCGGCTGGGCTGCGTTGTACCGCTTTTTGATTGAGTAACCGGCGGCGTTGGGCATAGCCCGCCAGGGTGATCGACAGCAACAGCGTCGCACCGTTGAACAGTGGCTCGACCCAGAATTCACCGCCGAACTGTTGGATACCGGCGATGCCGATAGCCAGAATGGCAATGCCAACCACGGTGCCCCAGACGTTAACCCGGCCCGGGCGAATGGTGGTGCTGCCGAGGAAGGCGCCGACCAGCGCCGGCAGCAGGTAGTCCATGCCGACGCTGGCCTGACCAACGCCCTGTTCGGCGGCGATCAGTACGCCACTGAAGCCGGTCAGCACGCTGGAGGCGATAAAGGCGCCAATGGTGAAGCGATTGACCGAGATGCCGTTCAGCCGTGCCGCCGCCGGATTGCCGCCCACGGCGTACATGCAGCGGCCAAGCGGGGTATGTTCGGTGATCAACCACAGCACCACGGCGACGATCAGCACGTAGAATGCAACGATCGGGATCCCGCCGATCTCGGTATGGTGCAGGGCGATGAAAGCATCCGGCAGATCGCCGACGATCTGCCTCCCGCCGGAGTGCCACAGCGCAATGGCATATAGCACGGTGCCGGATCCGAGCGTGGCGACGAAGCTGTCGATGTCCGCCAGTGCCACCAGAATGCCGTTCAGCAGGCCGTACAGAGCGGAAAGGGCCAGCACCGTCAGTACCGCCATCTGCCACGAAAAGCCGTATTCCACCTGCAGGGTGATGGCCAGGATATGCCACAGCACGATGCCGAAACCGACGTTAAGGTCAATTTTGCCGACGATCATCGGGATGGTCGCCGCCAGTGCCAGCAGCGCAATCTTGGCTTTGCTGGAGAGGATTGCCTGCAGCGTCAGCATGGACGCGAAAGACGGTGCGATTAGCGAAAATAGCACCACCAGCGCAACGCACAGCAGCAGCAGGCCGTAGCGGGTGAGAACCTGCATCAGCCAGGGGCCGGCACCGTCCTGCGACAGGCTGACTCTTTGCTCCAGTGCCGTTGATTTAACAGATGTTTTAGACATGGCCTACCTCAGATTCTAACGTTGTCGCGAGGGGTTCCCCGGAGCTGGCGGAGGCCAGTTCCAATAAATTGGCGAATGACACCTGCTGATTTTTCAGCTCGCCGACCACTTTTCCCCGGTTGAATACCAGTGCGCGGTTGCAGATATGGGCGATCTCTTCAAAGTCATTGGAGATCACCAACACCGCGATGCCGTCAGCCAGGGATTTATTTAACAGATGGTAGATTTCCGCCCGGGCCCCTACGTCTACACCGGCGGTGGGATCTTCCAGGATCAGCAATGGGGCACCGAGGTGCATCCAGCGCGCCATCACCACCTTTTGCTGGTTCCCGCCGGACAGGGCGCTGATATCGATATTGACGTCCTTGGGCCGCACGTCGAACAGCTGTACTTTCCACCAACTGGCGCCGATTTCAGCCCGGCGGCTGTAGCGGGAAAGCAGCTTGTGGCCACTGGCACAAGGGTTGATAAACAGGTTTTCACGCACGCTCATCGACATCACCAGGCTTTCGCCGGTACGGTCACCCGCCACCAGCGAAACGCCGCAGGCCATGGCCTGTTGTGGGCTACTGGCGCTATAGGGTTGGTCGCGAAAGCGGATTTCACCTTCATCGGCATGACGCAGGCCGAACAGCAGGCGGCCAATCTCTTCTTGGCCAGCGCCGCGCAGGCCGGCCAGCGCCAGCATTTCACCGGGCTGCAGGTTAAAGCTGACCGGGCCGATATCGCCCACCACCACGTGATTGAGCTGCAATACCGGCGGCTGATTTTCCGGCAGGGGCTCGCGCTGATCTTCTGCCATTGCCTCACCGACGATCATCTGCACCAGATCCCGCAGCGAATAGTCGGCGGTATTGCCGCCCGCCACATAGCGGCCGTCGCGCATGACGCATACCCGGTCGGCAATCTCGATCACTTCGTCCAGCCGATGGGTGACGTAAATCATGCCGACCTTTTTGTCGCGCAGCCGGTTAATGACGGCAAACAGATGACGCACATCGTTGGCGGGCAGCGAGGCGGTCGGTTCATCCAACACCAGCAGTTCGGCGTTAACGGCCACCGCCCGGGCGATCGCCAGCAGCGATTTCTCGGTGCGCGACAGTTCGAACACCCTGGCGTCGGGATCCAGCGCGATGCCGACATCCTGCAGCGCCTGAGCGGCGCGGCGGCGAATGGCTCGCCAGTCGATCAGGCCGAAGCGGCGTGGGAATCCCATCACCAGCGCCATGTTCTCCGCTACCGTCATCCATTCGATCAGCCCGAGATCCTGATGAATAAAGGCAATAGGCTGGCGACTGTCACTTTTTATCGCCGCGGCGGAGGCTATGCTGGTCCCCTGGAACTGAATGTCGCCGCCGTCGCGTGGATACACCCCGGCCAGCACTTTGATCAGCGTCGATTTGCCGGCGCCATTTTCGCCCAGCAGGGCCAGGACTTCACCCGGCATCACCTGCAGACTGACGTCGTTTACCGCGACGTTGCCGCCAAAGCGCTTAACGATATGGCTGAGGGTTAGAATGGGTTGTTCCGCATTATCTGGTGTCATGTGATGCGCCCCTGGTAGTGAAATACGCAATCGGATTTATGCTTTCTGGTGTTTATATGTCCGTTAAATTTCAATATGCGAAATTCAATTTCAAAAATAATATGCCGAACGCCAATCTAAAGCAAAGCCGGAGGTGTTTTAATTCTTGTTTTAAAACAACTGGTTATTTATGTCTTTGCGGAATTGTGACGTACAACTCACTTCAGGGGTTAGCAGAATGTTGCGCATTTTTAACCTGCTGCTGACAATGAAACGGCGTTCCGTCTTCACCTGATGCGGGCCTTGGGGTAACATTCCCGGCAAAGGGGCCGTTTGCCACGCCGTGGCGTTGGCCGGCGGTTCGACACTGGAGAAATTGCGCAATGAGCTTGAAAGCTGTCGAAGAGAAAGATGACAAGAAAGACAAACCCCTGGGCAGTCAAAGCCTGTTCCGCGGATTGCAACTGATTGAGATCCTGAGCAACTTCCCTAACGGCTGCCCACTGGCGCACCTGTCTGAGTTGGCCGGCATGAACAAAAGCACCGTCCATCGCCTGCTGCAAGGGTTGCATACCAGCGGATATGTGACACAGGCGCCGTCGCCCGGCAGCTATCGCCTGACCACCAAGTTCATTTCGGTCGGCCAGAAAGCGCTTTCTTCGCTGAATATTATCCACGTTGCCGCACCGCACCTGGAGCAGCTCAATCTTGAGGTGGGGGAGACGGTAAACTTCTCCAGCCGTGAAGACGACCACGTTATTTTGATCTACAAGCTGGAGCCCACCACCGGCATGATGCGCACTCGTGCCTATATCGGTCAGCATATGCCGCTGTATTGCTCGGCGATGGGCAAGATATTTATGGCCTACGGCAACAGTGATTATCCGGAACACTACTGGCAGACACATCAGCATGAGATCCAGACGCTGACGCGCAATACCATTACCGAATTACCGAAGATGTATGAGGAATTGACCGACATTCGCAAACAGGGCATGGCGATGGATCGCGAAGAAAATGAGCTGGGCGTGTCCTGCATAGCGGCGCCGGTGTTTGATATTCAACAGCGGGTGCCCTACGCGGTATCGGTATCGTTGCCGACCGCCAAACTGCAGCAAATCGGCGTTAAAGCCCTGATTAAGCCAGTGCTGGCAACCGCACAGCGCATTTCTCAGGAGCTGGGTTTTGTCATTCCCGCCTGATTATTAGCATTGCTGATAGTTGATTAGAAATATCAATTTCACCTAATAATTTTTTCCTCCTATGATGCGCGTGTTGACCGACACGCGCCGCTGACCGGCGCACTCTTTCTGTGAGGAATACCATGCTAGCTGTCTTTCTGCAGGGCTTTGCCCTGAGCGCCGCGATGATCCTGCCGCTGGGCCCGCAAAATGTTTTTGTCATGAACCAGGGCATCCGCCGTCAGTATCATCTGATGGTCGCCTCACTGTGCGCATTGAGCGATGTCGTGTTGATTTGCGGGGGGATTTTCGGCGGGAGCGCGTTGTTGAGTCGTTCGCCGTTGCTGCTGGCATTGGTCACCTGGGGCGGGGTCGCCTTTCTGTTGTGGTACGGCTGGGGGGCGTTTCGCACCGCGTTCAGCCGCCAATTGGCGCTGGCAACGGCCGAGGAACTGAAGCAGAGTCGCTGGCGGCTGGTAGTGACCATGCTGGCGGTCACCTGGCTCAATCCGCACGTTTATCTCGATACTTTTGTGGTGTTGGGCAGCCTGGGCGGTCAGTTGGCGCCGGACGTTCGTTCCTGGTTTGCGCTGGGGGCGGTGAGCGCGTCGATTCTTTGGTTCTTCGCGCTGGCGCTGTTGGCTTCCTGGCTGGCACCCTGGTTGAAGACCCAAATGGCGCAGCGCGTCATCAATACGCTGGTCGGCGTGGTGATGTGGGGCATCGCATTGCAATTGGCCTGGCAGGGCGCAAGTTTATAAGAATTTGTCACTAATCCGAATTCAAAAGCCCGTGCGATATGCTACGTTTGATGCCAAGGAACCGACCGTTTTCAGTCGAGAAAGGCCGGTAATCAGTTACAGCCTGTCATCAAGGAGACTCTGTGAAGCTTAAAGCATTGGCTATGGCCGCAATGATTGGATTAGGGACGTTACCGCTGGCGTTGCAAGCGGCTGAAGTGCCGGAAGGGCCGCACGTGGTGACCTCTGGCACTTCAAGCGTTGACGCCACTCCAGATATCGCCACCCTGGCGATCGAGGTCAGCGTTTCTTCTAAAGACGCGGCACAGGCGAAGAAGCAGGTCGATGAGCGCGTAGCGCAATATTTTGACTTCCTGCAGAAAAACAATATCGAGAAGAAAGACATCAGCGCCGCAAATCTGCGCACCCAGCCGGAATACGATTACCTGAAAACCGGTGAGTCGGTGCTGAAAGGCTACCGTGCAGTTCGTCAGGTGCAGGTAACTCTGCGTCAGTTGGATAAGTTGAACGAGCTGCTGGACGGCGCGTTGAAGTCTGGCCTGAACGAGATCCGCGCCGTTGAGTTGGGCGTAGCCAAACCGGATGTTTACCGCGAACAGGCGCGTCAGAAAGCCATCGAGAACGCCACGCAGCAGGCGGCTTCACTGGCGAAAGGCTTCAACGCGAAACTGGGGCCGGTTTATAGCATTCGTTATCATGTCGCCAACTACCAGCCGATGCCGGTAGCGCGCATGTACAAATCGGCGGGAGCCGCTGCGGAAAGCGACGTGGCGCAAACCTACGAGCAGCAGAGCATTCACTTTGACGATCAGGTCGATGTAGTCTTCGAGCTGCAGCGCAACACGGCGCAGTAACATACCCGTCATACTTGAAGCTGCATCTGTGTTGACTGCAGGCAGTCACCCCAGTCACTTACTTGAGTAAGCTCCTGGGGGCTCCCGCCCTGGCCGCGTTACTCGGCAAAGCCTCGCCCCGTTGGGGCCAACGCAAGCGCATCACAACAAAACCCTTGGTTTTGTTGTGATGCAACTCCGATTATCTAGGGTATAAGTCAGGTTTTTCAAACTGCTGATAAAACCTGTTATTAGCGAGAGCGTGCTGAAGTGGTCGTTACGACCTTGGCCGTTGACCAATTTGCCGGGAGCAAATTGGAATGACTTCCAGTCGGCCCGGAGGGGAGAATACAGGGATGCATCCCGTAATAGCCCCTCGGTACGCGAGATCCGGGAATCTCGGACTTAAAACAGCTTTGTTAGTAATCTGAGGTTCGCTGCGGCGAACCTTTTTACCTTTTAATCCTGACGCAGAACCTGACGACCGTGCTCCAGCAGGGCATCGGTCACTTTACGCATCATGCGGCTTTCCGGCGCGAAGCGGTGCCAGAACAGCATACGGCGCTGGAACAGGCCTGGTGTCAGGTCGATAAGTTCGCCCGACTCCAACTCTTTCTCAATCTGCAAATGCGGGATCATACAGCAGGTGGTGCCCTGCCGAGCCAACTGCACGAAGGCTTCCGATGAGTTCACGATATGACAGGGAACGCTGCCCGGCGACAGATCAAAGTTCTGCTGCAGGAAAGCCTGGTGCATGTCATCGAGATGGTCGAACGCCACCGCAGGCGCTTTCAGCAGCGCAGAACGCGTGACGCCGTTCGGGAAGTAGCGCTCGGCAAAACCCTTCGAGGCGACAAACAGATAGTCCAGCGCACCCAACCGGTCTACCAGGCAGCTCGGCAGCGGCTGCGGTTGGATACTCACCGCGCCGACCACTTCACCGCGCCGCAGACGTTCCTGAGTACGGGTTTCGTCTTCCACCTGGAGGTTCAGGCGGATGGGGGAGTCCGTCAGCACCGGTTTTAACGCCGGCAGCAGCCAGGTGGCCAGGCTGTCGGCGTTGACCGCCAGCGACAGCAGCAACGGCGTGTCGATACCGGTGTCGTTGCCCAACCACTCTTCTTCCAGTAACTCGACCTGGTGCAGCAGCGCCAGCAATTTTTGGCCCTGCTCGGTCGGGCGCGGCGGTACGGTGCGGACCAGCAGCGGTTGGCCGAACAGGTTTTCCAACTGCTTAATGCGCTGGGATACTGCCGATTGGGTGATACAAAGCTTTTGCGCGGCGCGCTCAAAGCCGCGCTCACGGATCACCGCGTCCAGCGCTTGCAGCGTTCGATAGTCTGGGCGTTTCATCGGAAAGATATCCCTTACAGTAATAGATACAGGCACTATGCCACATCTGGGGTGTTTTACAGGTGGAAAATCACCGCGCGACTTTACCGCGACGCGCCTAAAAATGCGGCTTAGGGTGAAGAAGTGTGATCCTGCCTGAGTGAAAAATAGCGATTTACCCTATAATACGCACACGTTTTCGTACAGAGGCAATGGACATATTATGACGCAGGATGAACTGAAAAAAGCGGTTGGCTGGGCCGCGCTGGATTACGTAACCCCTGGCACCATCGTTGGGGTAGGTACCGGCTCCACCGCCGCCCACTTTATTGACGCGCTTGGCTCGATCAAGCATCAGATCGAAGGGGCGGTGTCCAGCTCCGACGCCTCCACCGCCAAGCTGAAAAGCCTCGGCATCCACGTGTTCGACAGCAACGAAGTGGATTCTCTGGATATTTACGTTGATGGTGCAGATGAAATCAACCGCCAGATGCAGATGATCAAAGGCGGCGGTGCCGCGCTGACTCGCGAAAAAATCATTGCCGCCATCGCGCGCAAATTTATCTGCATCGTCGATGCCAGCAAGCAGGTCGACGTACTGGGCAAGTTCCCGCTGCCGGTCGAAGTGATCCCGATGGCGCGTTCCTATGTGGCGCGTGAACTGGTGAAGCTGGGTGGCTTGCCGGAATATCGTCAGAATGTGCTGACCGATAACGGCAACGTGATCCTCGATGTGCACAACCTGAGCATCGTCGACGCCATCGCGCTGGAAAACAAAATCAACGGTATCGCCGGCGTGGTGACCGTCGGTTTGTTCGCCAACCGCGGCGCCGATGTGGCGTTGGTCGGCACGCCTGAAGGTGTGAAAGTCGTCGTATAACCGCATGTGTTAGCAGGGGCGTCGCTATGGCGCCCCTCTGGAATACGATCTTGGATCCCAGCGGACCGCATAATTCACTGGCTAAAATATCTTTTCTTTAAAGCGCCAAATTTGGTGACATATGTCACATTGTCAGCGTTAGCTCCACAAAGCTTCTGTCTATTTCTTTCCCTATGGCATTTTCTGCCACAAACCGCCAACATCGCTGAGCCTTGTACTGACGGGCGGGCAATCGTTTGTATTGCCGCCCGCGTTATTTTTGTTATGTTGGATGCGTGCTGTTAACAACAGCCGCTTCTGAAGTCTGAACATAGGGTCGGGTAAATGGCAAAAGTATCATTGGAGAAAGACAGGATTAAATTCCTGTTGGTGGAAGGGGTTCATCAGAGCACGGTAGATAATCTGCTGGCAGCCGGATATACCAACATTGAATATCACAAAGGTGCGTTAGACACCGAAGCGCTTAAGGCATCCATCCGCGATGCTCACTTCGTCGGCATCCGATCGCGTACGCATCTGACCGAAGAAGTCTTCGCCGCTGCAGAAAAGCTGGTGGCGGTAGGGTGTTTCTGCATCGGCACTAACCAGGTTGATCTGAAGGCGGCGACCAAACGCGGCGTTCCGGTGTTTAACGCACCTTTCTCTAATACCCGATCCGTGGCCGAAATGGTGCTGGGCGAACTGCTGCTGATGCTGCGCGGCATTCCATCCGCCAACGCCAAAGCGCACCGCGGCGAATGGCAAAAATTGGCCGTGGGCTCGTTTGAAGCGCGCGGCAAGAAGTTGGGGATTATCGGCTACGGCCATATCGGTACCCAACTGGGCATCCTGGCCGAAGGCCTGGGCATGAAAGTGTTCTTCTACGATATCGAGAACAAGCTGCCGTTGGGCAATGCTCAGCAGGTGCGCCACCTGTCAGACTTGCTCAATATGAGCGACGTGGTGACGCTGCACGTGCCGGAAACCCCATCAACCAAAAACATGATGGGTGCAGAAGAGCTGGCACTGATGAAGCCGGGCTCGATTCTGATCAACGCTTCGCGCGGCACCGTGGTGGATATTCCGGAACTGTGCAAGGTATTGGCCAGCAAGCACTTGGCCGGCGCGGCGATCGACGTCTTCCCGGAAGAGCCTGCGACCAACAGCGAGCCGTTCAACTCACCGCTTTGTGAATTCGATAACGTGATCCTGACCCCGCACATTGGCGGTTCCACTCAGGAAGCGCAGGAGAATATCGGTGACGAAGTGGCCGGCAAGCTGGCGAAATATTCCGACAACGGCTCAACCCTGTCGGCGGTAAACTTCCCGGAAGTGTCCCTGCCGGCGCATGGGCCTAACGCCAGCCGCCTGCTGCACATCCATGAAAACCGTCCGGGTGTACTGACGCAGATTAACCAGATCTTCGCTGAAGAAGGGGTGAACATCGCCGCGCAGTACCTGCAAACCGGTGCGGAAATCGGCTATGTGGTTATCGACATTGAAGCGGAAACCGAGCGTGCCGATGCGGCGTTGCAACGTATGAAGGCGATTGACGGCACTATCCGTGCTCGCTTGCTGTTCTGATTGAACGTGCTGTAACTAATAAAGGCCGGATTTATCCGGCCTTTTGCTATTTAACGATCTGCCAAACCCAATTCTGCGCGGGGGTCACAATCTCCGGCAGCGGAATATCCCAGTGTTCCACTGGCACCTGTTCGACCTGCTGGCAATCATGGGCCAGGCCTATCGGATAAGGGCCACGGTGTTGCCAGTTTTGCAGCGTACGATCGTAGAAGCCACCCCCCATCCCCAGGCGCTGGCCCGCGCTGTCAAAGGCCACCAACGGCGTCAGTACCACGTCGAGCGAGCCCAATGGCAGCACGTGGCGCACGTCGAGCTCGGGCTCGAGAATATTGAAGCGGTTGTGCACCAGCGGCGTTTCAGGGGTGTAATGCAGGAATAACAGATTACCCTTGCTGAACGGGTGCAATACGGGCAGATAAACCTGCTTGTCCAACTGCCACAGCCGTTCAATCAACGGGCGGGTATTTAGCTCACCGTCGAACGACAAAAATACCGCGATATTCTGCGCTGCCAGGATGCGTGGATGTGCAGCGATGCGTTCAGCTATCTGCAGGGAGGAATGTTGTTGTTGTTCAGGCGTTAGAGCGCGTCTACGCTGACGGATTTGATTTCGGATATTTTGCCGCTGCTGGGCATACTGGGCTTGAAAAGACATAGTCAGCACACATACCGCTGAGGAAGGGGGAATCTCCGAGATGCCGTCGCAGGCTGTAACCCTTGAACCCATGGTTCAAGGTGAACGTGCTGTCGCAATCTTAAGGCTTCTCGGCGGGCCGAGCATGCACACCGATCGCGGATCATCACATTCTGTTGGTACTAAATATCGGCTCAGGGGACTGGCCCGCTGGCGAACATCTCAGAGAAATTTTTTACTCATTGCCAAAACCTGAGGTTTCAGCAACTTAAGTTATTCGAATTGTGCATCCTGACGTTCAGAGATGCGACCCTGTTCAAGCAAAGCCTGTTCAATGGTCTGTTGCAGCATGCGAATGCGTTGTTCCATATTGGACGCATAATCACGGGTTTTCAACCGTTCTTGAGCAAGTTCATGACAAACGTTCAATGCTGCGATGAAAACGAGCTGCTCAGTATTTGTGACTCTAGTGCGAACTTTAAGATCTTGCAACCGTTCGTTAAGATCGACCGCGGCCATGTTCAACGCATCTTGTTGTTCTGGCGGGCAATTGACTCTTAAAGAGCGACCAAAAATTTGAATATCTACCGGTTGTGCAGACATGCCACCTTCCTGCCTAAATTTCGCGCCAGCCCCAGCTTGCCCTGACCGGGCCTACCAAAGCGGGCGCCACTATATATACCTCGGTACCAAGATACAACCCCTTTTTCAGTACCTGGTTGTAATCTACTGCGTCAGACATTACCAGTCAAAAAAGGGTTTCAAAATGCGTATTTAGCGTCATTTCGTCCCCTGCCGGCAGCGTGTGAGTTCTGACACATCACGATTATAACTAG
The DNA here is from genome assembly GCF_024519545.1 of Serratia sp. Ser99. Classification (NCBI taxonomy): domain Bacteria; kingdom Pseudomonadati; phylum Pseudomonadota; class Gammaproteobacteria; order Enterobacterales; family Yersiniaceae; genus Serratia; species Serratia sp. Ser99. The sequence goes on from NZ_JALJRT010000014.1 coordinate 39,735, forward strand.
CCACTGAGGTGTCGCGCTTATCTGGTACAGCGACGGACCTTGGTGGTAGCATAACACGAACTTATCCTGCCAACGATGACGAATGCGCATGTCTATACAGAATACATTTCCAAGTTACCAATCTTTGACCGTTGCTCTCAACCAGCAAGCGGTGGCGTTAACCGCAGCAGAAATGCACGGCCTGATCAGCGGCCTGCTGTGCGGTGGCAGCCGCGACGCCGGCTGGCAATCGCTGGTCTACGATCTGACCAATGAAGGCGTGGCCTTCCCGCAGGCGCTCAGCCTGCCGTTACAGCAACTTCATGAAATCACGCGTGAAACGCTGGAAGACGACGACTTCATGTTCCAATTGATGATGCCGGAAGGCGAAACCGTCAGCGTGTTTGACCGCGCCGATGCGCTGGCCGGTTGGGTGAATCATTTCCTGCTGGGGCTGGGCATGATGCAACCCAAGCTGGCGCAGGTGAAAGACGAAGTGGGCGAGGCGATCGACGATCTGCGCAATATCGCTCAGCTCGGTTATGACGAAGACGAAGACCAGGAAGAGCTTGAGCACTCTCTGGAGGAAGTGGTGGAGTACGTGCGTGTGGCGGCCATTTTGTGCCACACCGAATTTACCCGCCATAAGCCGACGGCGCCGGAAAATGCCAAACCGACCTTGCACTAAACACCCGATTTCACGTCCTTAGCGGCCGTGAGCACAGGCAGATTGATTTCAGGAGAAGGTGATGACTCAGCAGGAATTCAACGGCCGCCGTCAGGCGCTGTTGGCTAAAATGGCTCCGGCCAGCGCGGCAATTATTTTCTCTGCGCCGGAAGTGACGCGCAGTGCAGATACCGAATATCCCTACCGTCAGAACAGCGATTTCTGGTATCTGACCGGCTTCAACGAACCGGGTTCGGTGCTGATTCTGGTCAAGAGCGACGAGACGCACAACCACAGCGTGCTGTTCAACCGGGTGCGCGACCTGACGGCGGAAATCTGGTTTGGCCGTCGCCTGGGGCAAGAAGCGGCTCCGGCGAAACTGGGCGTGGACCGCGCGCTGCCGTTCGATGAAATCAACGATCAATTACCCCTGCTGCTCAATGGCCTGGACGTGGTTTACCACGGGCAGGGCCAATACGACTACGCCGATAAAATCCTGTTCGACGCGCTGGACAAACTGCGTAAGGGTTTCCGCCAGAATCTTCAGGCACCGGCGACCGTGACCGACTGGCGTCCGTGGGTGCATGAAATGCGCCTGTTCAAATCGTCTGAAGAGCTGGCGATCATGCGCCGAGTCGGTGAAATCAGCGCGCTGGCCCATACCCGCGCGATGCAGAAATGCCGCCCCGGCATGTTCGAATACCAGCTTGAAGCAGAAATTCATCACGAATTTACCCGCTTTGGCGCTCGTTATCCGTCTTACAACACCATTGTTGGCGGCGGTGACAACGCCTGCATTTTGCACTACACCGAAAATGAAAGTGAATTGCGCGATGGCGATCTGGTGCTGGTCGACGCTGGCTGTGAGTATAAAGGCTACGCGGGCGACATCACTCGTACCTTCCCGGTCAACGGCAAGTTCAGCCGGCCACAGCGTGCGGTGTATGACATCGTGCTGGCATCGCTGACGCGTGCCCTGGAACTGTTCAAACCGGGTACCAGTATCCGTGAGGTTAATGATGAGGTGGTACGCATCATGATCACCGGGCTGGTGGAACTGGGGATCCTGAAGGGCGAAGTGGAGCAGCTAATTGCCGAACAGGCCCATCGTCAGTTCTACATGCATGGACTTGGCCACTGGCTGGGGCTGGATGTGCACGACGTTGGGCATTACGGCACGCCAAACCGTGACCGCACGCTGGAGCCGGGCATGGTGTTTACCGTCGAGCCAGGGCTGTACATCGCGCCGGATGCTGACGTGCCGGAAGAGTACCGCGGCATGGGCATTCGCATTGAAGATGACATTGTGATCACTGCCAACGGTAATGAAAACTTGACCGCCAGCGTAGTGAAAGACGCTGACGCCATCGAAGCACTGATGGCGGCGGCAAGGTAACGGCATGAGCGTAATTATTGTTGGCGGCGGCATGGCGGGCGCGACCTTGGCGCTGGCCATTTCATCGCTCACTCAGGGAAGAATGGCGGTTGATCTGGTCGAAGCCACCCGACCGGACGATCGTAGCCATCCGGGGTTTGACGCCCGCGCCATTGCCTTGGCGCAGGGCACCTGCCAACAGTTGACGCGTATCGGCGTTTGGCCGGCACTACGCGATTGTGCGACGGCCATCACCGAGGTACACGTCAGCGATCGCGGTCACGCCGGGTTCGTTAATCTGTACGCGCAAGACTATCAGGTTGACGCGCTAGGGCAGGTGATTGAACTGCACGACGCCGGGCAACGGTTGTTTGCGTTGCTGGCCAAGGCACCCGGCGTCACGCTGCATTGTCCGGCCAGAGTGATCGATGTGGTGCGCACGGTGGAGCAGGCCGAGGTATTGCTGGATAATGGCCAGCGTATCAGTGGAAAACTGCTGGTGGCAGCGGACGGCTCGCGCTCGGCGCTGGCTCAGGCCTGTAATCTGCAATGGCAGCAAAGTGACTATCCGCAGTTTGCCACCATCGCCAACGTAACCACGGCAGTGCATCCGCAAGGGCGTGCCTTTGAGCGTTTCACCCGCTACGGGCCTTTGGCGCTGTTGCCAATGTCCCAGGGGCGTAGCTCATTGGTGTGGTGCCATGCACGCGAAGATCGTGAACAGGTTGATGCGTGGGACGATGCACGCTTTATCAGTGAATTGCAGCAGGCGTTCGGCTGGCGATTGGGGCGGATCCTGCGTGCCGGTAAGCGCCACAGCTATCCGCTCAGCCTATTGACCGCTAATCAGCACGTCAGCCATCGGCTGGCTCTGGTGGGCAATGCCGCCCAGACGTTGCATCCGATCGCCGGTCAGGGGTTCAACCTTGGCCTGCGCGACGTGATGTCGCTGGCGGAAACGCTGGCCCAGGCACAGCAGGACGGAGAAGATCCCGGTGGCTATGCGTTGTTGAGTCGTTATCAACAACGCCGCCAGCAGGATCAGCAAGCGACGATTGGCGTCACCGACGGTTTGATCCGGCTGTTCGCCAACCGTTACGGTCCTTTGGTGGTCGGACGTAATCTCGGTCTGATGGCGATGGCCCAATTGCCGGCGGTGCGTGATGCCTTTGCCAAGCGGACTTTGGGCTGGGTAGATCGCTAGGCGATATTCAGTAGCGGCGCAGCGTGTTGCGCCCAAAAGCGCTGGGCAATCACTGCGCAGCGCGTCATTTAAGGAAATTAAGCAGCATGCAATCATTTGACGTGGTTATCGCCGGTGGCGGTATGGTGGGGCTGGCACTGGCTTGCGGATTGCAGGGCAGCGGCCTGCGCATTGCGGTGCTGGAGCATCAGCAACCGGATATGACACCGCCGTCGCCACAGCCGGCACTGCGCGTATCCGCCATCAACGCCGCCAGCGAGCGCCTGCTGCAGCATATTGGCGTCTGGGACGAGATCCTCAACCTGCGCGCCAGTGCCTATAACGCGATGGAAGTGTGGGATCGCGACAGCTTCGGCAAGATTGCCTTCCGCGGTGACGAATGCGGCTTCAGCCACCTCGGCCACATCATTGAAAACTCGGTGATCCAGCAGGCGTTGTGGAAACGGGCGGCAAGCCTGAGCGATGTCACGCTGATTACCCCGGCGGCGCTCAAACAGGTAGCCTGGGGCGAAAACGACGCGTTTATCACCCTCGAGGACGGCCGCATGCTGACCGCCCGGCTGGTGATCGGCGCCGACGGCGCTCACTCCTGGCTGCGTCAGCATGCCGATATCCCGTTGACCTTCTGGGACTACCGCCATCATGCGTTGGTGGCCACCATTCGCACCGAAGAGCCGCATTTGGCGACGGCGCGTCAGGTATTCCACGGCGACGGCATTCTGGCATTTCTGCCGTTCAGCGATCCGCATTTAAGCTCCATCGTCTGGTCGGTTGCTCCTGAAGAGGCCGAACGCCTCAGGCAACTGGGGCCCGAGCAGTTTAACCGTGAGTTGGCGATGGCCTTCGATCTGCGCCTTGGCGCCTGCCAGTTGGAAAGCGAACGCCAGACCTTCCCGTTGACCGGGCGCTATGCGCGTAGCTTTGCTGCACACCGTCTGGCATTAGTGGGCGATGCTGCCCATACCGTACATCCGTTGGCTGGCCAGGGGGTCAACCTGGGCTTTATGGACGCCGCCGAGCTGATCGCCGAATTGCGCCGCCTGCAACGTCAGGGCAAGGACATCGGTCAACACCTGTATCTGCGCCGCTATGAGCGTCGTCGCAAACACGGTGCAGCGGTCATGCTGGCCAGCATGCAAGGGTTCCGCGAACTGTTTGACGGCAATCACCCGGCGAAGAAGTTGCTGCGCGATGTCGGGCTGCGGCTGGCTGACAGCCTGCCGGGCGTGAAGCCGAAGCTGGTGCGCCAGGCTATGGGCCTGAACGATCTGCCGGATTGGCTGGCCTGATCACCGCCTGAGAGAGACCGGTTTGCCGGTCTTTCTGTCTTGTTTCCCCGTAGCGTTATCGCTCTCCAAAGGCGCAGATCTGCGCCTTATGCTCATAGCTTTTCCTTATATAACCCTTCATTTGAAATAATCTAATTTCAGGCTGTTTTTACCATTACTTTTTCTAATTCCATAACCGGTTATCAAAAGTCGAAATTCCGTCTCTGGCCGTGGGTTTGTTATATAACTTCGGATTTTTGGTGCTCTAATTGTTGGTTTTGTGCCTTAAAGCGCAGTTTTCCAGTTTAAAACTCTGCACACTAGCCCAGCTTTTTACTGGCGTAGAACGCCGCCCAGCCTATTTTAACTTATGGTTAATGTGGTCGTTCGGTGATAACGTCAGAGCAAAGGTATCGTTTGCGTCGCGGCGATTTGCCGCAGTTTTTGTCAATTTCGACGCAGCGTTTCTGTTGGGCAGTCAGTGCGCCACGCAATCCGGCCACGAGCCATAATCTGACGTATTGCGTAGCAGCACCCTATCTTCAGCTTCTGAGTGGAATGAGGGAAAAGATGGCAAAGCAAACCCCACTGTACGACCAGCACGTGGCGTGCGGTGCGCGCATGGTAGATTTTCATGGCTGGATGATGCCGCTGCATTATGGCTCCCAGATCGATGAGCACCACGCCGTGCGTCAGGATGCCGGTATGTTCGACGTCTCCCATATGACCATTGTTGATTTGCGCGGTGCCCGTACCCGCGAATTCCTGCGTTACCTGCTGGCGAACGATGTCGCCAAGCTCACCCAGCCTGGCAAAGCGCTGTACACCGGCATGCTGAACGCGTCCGGCGGCGTAATCGACGACCTGATCGTTTACTTCTTTACTGAAGACTATTTCCGCCTGGTGGTGAACTCCGCCACTCGCGACAAAGATCTGGCCTGGATCGAAGAGCACGCAGCGCCGTATGGCGTAACGCTGACGGTGCGTGACGATCTGGCGCTGATTGCAGTGCAGGGCCCACAGGCCAAAGAACGCGCGGCTACCTTATTCACCCCGGAACAAAAAAACGCGGTTGAAGGCATGAAGCCTTTCTTCGGCGTGCAGGCAGGGGATCTGTTTATCGCCACCACCGGTTATACCGGCGAAGCGGGTTATGAAATCGCCCTGCCGAAAGAGCAGGCGGCGGATTTCTGGCAGCAACTGCTGGCGGCAGGCGTTAAGCCAGCCGGGCTGGGTGCGCGTGACACGCTGCGTCTGGAAGCTGGCATGAACCTGTATGGCCAGGAGATGGATGAAAGTATTTCGCCGTTGGCCGCCAACATGGGCTGGACCATCGCCTGGCAGCCGGAAGATCGTCAGTTCATCGGTCGTGACGCGCTGGAAAAACAGCGTGAGCAGGGCACCGAACAACTGGTCGGCTTGATCATGACGGAAAAAGGCGTATTACGTAATGAGCTGCCGGTGCGTTTCACCGATGCGGCAGGCCAGACGCATGAAGGGGTGATCACCAGCGGTTCATTTTCACCGACCCTGGGCTTCAGCATCGCCCTGGCCCGCGTCCCTGCCGGTATCGGCGAACAGGCTATCGTACAGATCCGCAACCGTGAAATGCCGGTCAGGGTCACCAAACCTGGCTTTGTGCGTGCCGGTAAGTCACTGATTAATTAATTTTTGTTTATTGATTCTTTATTTCTTCGAAGGAGTAGCTGGCGATGAGCAATGTGCCAACAGAATTGAAATACGCATCCTCCCACGAGTGGGTTCGTTCAGAAGGTAACGGCGTTTACACCGTAGGTATCACCGAACACGCGCAGGAACTGCTGGGCGATATGGTGTTTGTTGATTTGCCCGAAGTGGGCCGTGTCGTTGCCGCAGGCGAAGATTGCGCCGTGGCGGAATCCGTTAAGGCGGCATCGGACATTTACGCGCCAATCAGCGGCGAAATCGTAGCGGTAAACGCTGAACTGGAAGGTTCTCCGGAGCTGGTGAACAGCGAGCCTTACGGTGAAGGTTTCCTGTTCCAGATTAAAGCATCAGACGAGAGCGAGCTGGCGAACCTGCTGGACGCCGGTGCTTATCAGGCTTCTATCGACGAGTAATCCATGCAACGCCCCAGGTCTTTCTGCCGGGGCGTTTTAGTTAAGGCTATATCCCGTACCACGCCAGAATTCAGGAATTTGTAGCAATGACTCAGACACTCAGCCAACTTGAACACAGCGAAGCGTTCATCGAACGTCACATCGGCTCTTCTGCAGAACAACAGCAGCAGTTGCTGGAAGCGGTGGGCGCACGCTCGCTCAGCGCGCTGATCCAACAGATTGTGCCGGCAGACATTCAACTGCCTGCGCCGCCGCCGGTGGGCGATGCGGCAACTGAACATCAGGCGTTGGCCGAACTGAAGGCGATTGCCTCGCAGAATCAGCGCTACAAATCCTATATCGGTATGGGCTACAGCGCGGTGCTGACGCCGCCGGTGATCCTGCGCAACATGCTGGAAAACCCAGGTTGGTACACCGCTTATACCCCGTATCAGCCAGAAGTATCCCAGGGCCGTCTTGAGGCGCTGTTGAACTTCCAAACCCTGACCCTGGATTTGACCGGTTTGGATCTGGCGTCCGCCTCGCTGTTGGACGAAGCCACTGCGGCTGCCGAAGCGATGGCGCTGGCCAAACGCGCCAGCAAGCTGAAAGACGCCAACCGTTTCTTCGTGGCTGATGACGTACATCCTCAGACGCTGGATGTGGTGCGTACCCGCGCCGAAACCTTCGGTTTCGAAGTGATCGTGGATAAAGCCGAGAAAGTTCTGGAGCTGCAAGGCGTGTTCGGCGTGCTGCTGCAACAGGTCGGTACCACCGGTGAACTGCACGACTACAGCGCACTGCTGGCCGAGCTGAAGAACCGTAAAATCGGCACCAGCGTGGCAGCCGACATTATGGCGTTGGTGCTGCTGACCGCTCCGGGCAAACAGGGAGCCGACGTGGTGTTCGGTTCTGCACAGCGTTTCGGCGTGCCGATGGGCTACGGCGGCCCACATGCCGCCTTCTTTGCCTGTCGCGACGAATTCAAACGCTCAATGCCGGGCCGTATCATTGGCGTTTCCCGCGATGCCGCCGGCAACACCGCGCTGCGCATGGCGATGCAAACCCGTGAGCAACATATCCGCCGCGAAAAAGCCAACTCGAATATCTGTACCTCGCAGGTGCTGCTGGCCAACATAGCCAGCCTGTATGCGGTGTACCATGGCCCGCAGGGCCTGCAACGCATCGCCGGGCGCATCCATCGTCTGACCGATATTCTGGCTGCCGGGCTGCAACAAGCCGGGCTGGCATTGCGCCATAAAACCTGGTTCGACACCCTGACGGTAGAAGTGAAAGACAAGGCTGCGGTGCTGGAACGTGCATTGAGCTTCGGCATCAACTTGCGTACCGACATTCACGGTGCCGTAGGCATTACGCTGGACGAAGCGACCTCACGTGAAGACGTGCAGACGCTGTTTGCCTTGCTGGCGGGTGACGACCACGGTCTGGACATCGACGCGCTGGACGCCGCGGTGAGTAAAAACAGCCAGTCGATCCCTGCCGCCATGCTGCGTCAGGATCCGATCCTGACTCACCCGGTGTTTAATCGTTATCACAGCGAAACCGAGATGATGCGCTATATGCACCGTCTGGAACGCAAGGATCTGGCGCTCAACCAGGCGATGATCCCGCTGGGTTCCTGCACCATGAAGCTCAATGCCGCGGCGGAAATGATCCCGATTACCTGGCCTGAATTCTCCGAACTGCATCCGTTCTGTCCACCGGAGCAGGCGGCAGGTTACCAACAAATGATTGGTCAACTGTCGCAGTGGCTGGTGCAACTGACTGGTTATGATGCGGTTTGCATGCAGCCGAACTCCGGCGCACAGGGTGAATACGCCGGTTTGCTGGCGATCCGCCGTTACCATGAAAGCCGCAATGAAGCGGGCCGTCATATTTGCCTGATCCCAAGCTCTGCGCACGGCACCAACCCTGCTTCCGCGCAAATGGCGGGCATGAGCGTGGTGGTGGTCGCCTGCGACAAGAACGGCAACATCGATCTGCATGACCTGCGCGTCAAGGCAGAACAGGCGGGCGAAGAACTGTCTTGCATCATGGTGACCTACCCGTCGACCCACGGCGTGTACGAAGAAACCATCCGTGAAGTGTGCCAGATCGTTCACCAGTTCGGCGGCCAGGTCTACCTCGACGGTGCCAATATGAATGCGCAGGTGGGCATCACCACCCCAGGTTACATCGGGGCGGACGTTTCGCACCTTAACCTGCATAAAACCTTCTGTATCCCTCATGGCGGCGGTGGTCCAGGCATGGGCCCTATCGGCGTGAAAGCCCACCTGGCCCCATTCGTTCCAGGCCACAGTGTGGTGCAGATCGACGGCGTGACCACCCAGCAGGGCGCGGTCTCCGCTGCGCCGTTCGGCAGTGCTTCTATCCTGCCAATCAGCTGGATGTATATCCGAATGATGGGCGCGGAAGGGTTGAAGCAGGCCAGCCAGGTGGCAATCCTTAATGCCAACTATATTGCGACCCGTTTGAAGGACGCTTACCCAGTGCTGTATACCGGTCGCGATCATCGCGTGGCGCATGAATGTATTCTCGATATTCGTCCGCTGAAGGAAGAAACCGGCATCAGCGAAATGGATATCGCCAAACGTCTGATCGACTACGGCTTCCATGCGCCGACCATGTCGTTCCCGGTGGCGGGCACGCTGATGGTTGAGCCAACCGAGTCGGAGAGCAAGGTCGAACTGGATCGCTTTATTGATGCGATGCTGGCGATTCGCGCAGAAATTGACCGGGTAGCAAAAGGTGAATGGCCGCTGGAAGATAACCCGCTGGTAAATGCCCCACACGTGCAGGCGGAGCTGGTCAGCGATTGGCAGCACGCCTACAGCCGTGAGCTGGCGGTGTTCCCTATCGCCGGGGTACGTGAGAACAAATACTGGCCGAGCGTGAAGCGTCTGGATGACGTGTACGGCGATCGTAACCTGTTCTGTTCCTGCGTGCCGATGAGCGATTACGAATAAGTTTATTCGGCGAGGTTTGCCATCAGGAAGCAGCGCATTATGCGCTGCTTTTTTTATGGCTAAACCCTGAGAGTTTTCTTGCTTATATATTTGATTAATTACTGGTTATTTTATTTTTCTGCATTTTGTTACCCCGATCGTTTAAGACTCTCTCCAGTTTACTTTCCGTTTAAACCCCTGCGGCTAAATTGTCATCAGCAAACTATTTTGCAGGGAAGATTTACTGACAGGGAGTGCACTATGAAAAAGTTGGCTATCGCAATCGTTGCGGCTTTACCCTTGTGTTCCGCGCAGGCAATTGAGACTTACGACGTTCGGAATAACAGCGGCCAAACGGTGTTTAAACTGAACTTCTACGGTCCAACCGACGGCAGCTACTTCAATGAAGAAGGTGCCCCCCAGCATTCCTCCTGGGGGTTGGATGATGCGCAAAAGGCTCAGGTGATCAGCGCCGCGCAACGCTGGGCCGATATTATCAAACCCCTACCGGGCAAATTGCCGGGCGTAATCAACGTCGGCACCTTTGACGACGAGAACGCCGGAGCGATGAGCCCAGACGTCAGTGATGCCGCATTTAGCCTGACCCAGCTTCAGGCAGTGTTGCAGGGCCAGGATGCCGGCGAATTGAACAGCGGTGCCCATGCCGTCGTCCAGATCGGGAAAATGGATTTTACCCCTGGCCAGGCTTCGCCGGCACTGATCCCCACCGATCACCGTGCCGATCTGGAAGTCATCATTTTTCATGAAATAGCCCATGCATTAGGCATCAGCGCTGATGCCGGTGTGGCTGATGGTGTGACCCAGTTTGGCCCGACGTTCGGCAGCTGGAGTTCGCACCTGTTTGATGACAATGGCAATCCGGCGCAGCCGGGGCAGGCTATCTTGTGTACTAAGTGTGAGGGGCCGGACGACCCTTCGGCCTTTGACGTACGCAAAGATCGGGGTTATTTCGCAGGCAGCCACGTCAATGAGGTATTGGCAGGGGCCATGCCGGGTGTCCCGGTGCGTATTCTCGATGTACTGGGCGATCTGGATGATGATTACATGTCCCACATTGAACTGGATCGCAGCCTGATGAGCCACCAAAATTACCGTAATTACACCATAATGATGGAGGCCGAGCTGGCGCTGCTGCAGGACATGGGGTACGACATCGATCGCCGTAACTTCTTTGGCCGCTCGATTTACGGCAGCGGCCTGGAAGTGGTAAACCAACAGGGTTATTTTGCGCGCAATGCGGCAGGCACGGCGTATCTTGACGGTAAGGCCAATACCGCAGCACGGGGTGTTGGGTTGCACATTTACGGCAGCAATAATCGTGTCGAGCAGCGCGGCGATATCTTGGCGGACGGCGTTGCCGCCGCGGGTATCAGAATTGATGGCGCAGGGAATACGCTCAGTATTGCACCTGGCGTGCGGGTGCAAGCCAACGGCGATTACGGTACCGGTTTATTGGTAGCATACGGAGATCGCCACAATATCGTTCAACGCGGCAGCCTGGAAGCCACCGGTAAAGAAGGCATCGCCGCCAGGTTGGATTTCGGCAACAACCTGCTGGGCAACGAAACCGAATACCGTGGCTCGTATATCTGGCAGTGGGCCGGGGTCGACCTGTCTCAATACCGCGCTGCGCCGTTGGTGTCTAACTTCGATATCACCGGTTCGTTGAAAGGAGCCAAAGCGGCCATCTACCAGTCGGTGAATGCATTGGCCGGTGCGATTAACGTGATGCGCGGCGCCGATATTCAGGGCGACATAATTTCCGACTACGCACAATGGGACGAAAATAACCAGGCTCGCCTGACTCGCTTAACCTTCGGCCTGCAGCCAGATGCGCAGGGGCGGGTCACTGAGGTGGCGGATAACAGTTTTGATTTTACCTATAACGGCAATATCCGCGGCAAGGATAACCTGGCGCTGGTGGCCGAAGGCGGGAAAACCACGCTGAACGGCGACCACCAGGTCTATAGCGTTGATATCCAACCGGGCGCCCAATTGGCGGGTAATAGTCGCTATGCGCTGTCGGATGCCGGGCTGTTCACCAACAACGGCTTGCTCACCACCGGGTCTCCTTTTGGCAAACTTTCGATCGACGGCAATTATCTTCAAGGGCCACAAGGGCGCCTGCAACTGATGTTTGACGGTCTGGGGCAGGGGGATCAGCTCCAGGTTAGCGGTAAATCCAGTCTGGGCGGGGCTCTGGAGCTGCTGCCGGTCAAAGGTTGGTATGCCTCGGACTGGCAGATGAACAGTGCTTCCCTGCTGCAATTAGGCCAGGTCAGCGGTGAATTCGAGCAGTTGAGCATTCAGGCACAGTCACCGACGCTGAGCTTCCGGGTGGCGCCACTGGAGGACGGGCAATATCAAATCAGCGCAACCCGTGACGCATCGGCCTACAGCCAGTACGCGCAGACTGCAAATGAACGAAATGTGGGTCTGGCGTTAGCCCATGCTGCGGCGACGGCGGGGGATGACCTGCGGCCGTTACTGACCGCGCTGGACTTCTCCAGCCCCGAAGGCCGGCAGGTGAATAGCGCGTTGGCTCAACTGGAGCCGTCGGCTTATAACAGCCTGATTCAGACCTCATTTGACCGCGAACGCCAGTTAACCCGTGCCTTGACTGCACCGGAACGCAATCTGACGTTGGCACCCACCGGCGACGAGCCAGATTGGATCAGCTTTGCTCTGCCTTACGGCGGTGGCAATTGGCAAAATAATACGGGCAATATCGCCGGTTACAACGCATCGCGTTATGGCGTGCTGTTCGGTGCCGAGAAACGTAACGGGCTGGTAGCGGGCCTGACCACCGGGTTCCACGCGGCGGTCGGCGGGCAAACGGTCAATGCCAAAAGCGCCGATCGGGCACGTACGAACAGCACCTCATTTGATGTTGGGATGCAGTTCAATTATGCGCAGGACGTGATGGCCGGGCCTTTCGCCTACGGTCTGGGCCGCATAGGGGCGGAGGATAATCAGATGAAGCGCCAGTTTGATGTTGCCGGCATTAGCGGTACCAGCAAAAGTCACTGGACGGCCTGGAATGGGTCATTGACCTTGGGCGGCGGCTATCATTTTGCGTTAAGCGATACCTTCAGCCTCGGCCCGGTCGCGGCGCTGGACTATACCGCGACCACTCATCGCACAATCAAAGAGTCCGGGTTCGGTACCGCGCCGCTGCAGATTAAGGGGCGTTACGCCGACTCGCTGCAAAGCACGCTCGGCGTGGAGGCACTGTACCAGCAGCCGTTGCAGGGCTCGCAGGCATTGTCAGCCACTTTGCGCCTGGGTTGGCAGCATGAGTTGTTAAGCAACAAAGTGACCCAGCGCGCTCAATTTGTGGGGTATAACGCCTCTGCCTTTGATAGCGAAAGCACCTTGGCCGGGCGTGATACGTTGGCCGCACAGGCCGGTGTGCAGTATCAACTCAACCAGGCGGTCTCTTTGGGCGCCGGCGTTTCCAGCGAACTGTTACGCCAGGGCAGTCATTCATTAGAGGGTAACGTTGCCGTAACCTGGCGCTTCTGATGTTTAAACCAGCTTGCCGCTGAGCGAATTTCAATAACACTTTTCGGCTAGATGTATTATCAAGGGACACGGCATGATGCAGTGTCCCTTTTCAATTATCGCCGCAGGGCCATCTGAACGGCGTGAGGATCCATGATGAGAGCAGCAATCGTAAACGCATTAGGGCAGGCACCGGTGTTTGGCAATATCGACGAACCGGTAGCGCGTAAAGGGGAAACGGTGATCGCGGTGAGCGTGGCCGGCATCAAACAACTGGATCGCGCCATAGTGGCCGGAACGCATTACTCAAGCCCGAAGGTCCTGCCGATCGTGCCCGGCACCGATGGCGTTGGCTACGCGCCGGACGGTCAACGGGTCTATTTTGCCTCCTTCCGCCAACCGCACGGCGCGCTGGCAGAACGAACGCTCGCCTCCTGGACGGTGCCGGTGCCGAAAGGGGTGGATGATGCTACCGCCGCCGCGTTGATTAACCCGGCGTTTGCTGCCTGGCTGCCACTGCACTGGCGTGCCGAGTTACAGCCCGGTGAAACGGTGCTGATTGTTGGCGCGACCGGGACGTCAGGCAAGCTGGCAGTGGCGGCTGCACGTCAGGCGGGGGCGGGACGAATTGTCGCAGCCGGTCGCCGCCAGAGCGTGCTGGATGCGCTGGACGTTGATGCTACGGTCGATCTTGGACTGGAAGGGGCTGCACTGACACAGGCTTTCGCCGCCGCAGCGGGGCCGCATGGCTATCAGGTGATTGTCGATTATATCTGGGGGGCAGCGACCGAAGCCTTGCTTGCGACGCTTAACAACCATGATTTGTCTTCCTACGCAGGTGGACGCGGCATACGTTTGGTCAACGTCGGATCGATGGCCGGGCCGGATATCCGACTGCCGGCGGCGGTGTTGCGCAGTAATCAACTACAAATCATGGGCAGCGGCACCGGCAACTTCCCGCCGGTGGCTGAAATGAAAAGATATGCCAGCGAAATTCTGGCATTGGCGGCGGCAGGGCAGATTTCGGTCGAAACCCAGGAGCACTGCTTATCAGAGATCGCTGAAGTCTGGGATCTGAACAAGAAAAGCGACGTGCGTTCGGTGATCCGTATTGCCCAATAGGCGGCTAGCGGCAATAGCAAACCAGGTGGATATCTTCCGGTTCGCGGGCGAACAGCTCTGCATCCGGCTGATCAATCACCTGGCAGCCCTGCGACAGGTAGAAATCCACGGTGTTTTTATTGGGGATTGAGGAGACGTACAGCCCCTGAGCCCCGCCTTTTCTGGCCTGCTGTAGACAACGGCGGAACAGGATTTTGCCCAGCCCTTTACCGCGTTGGGCGGCACCGACGTAGAAAAACAGCAGTTGGTGCAAGTCCTGTTGCGGGCCGCGTGGCAAGGTATCTACCGCCGCAGCAGCGACAATCTGACCTTTTTCGAACAGGGCGAAAAATGCCCCGCCGCGGGCAAAGCATTGTTCATGGATCGGCGTATAGGTTTCCCGATCGTGTGGATCCCAGCCGCGTACATCGTAATAGTCGCTGTAAGGCTGTAACTCCCCGTCTTGCAGGCGATACAGAGTATCAATAATTTCACTGCGGTCGATCTGCCACAGCGCATCAAGCTGGTGCTGCTGCAGTAAAATGGGATCGGTCATGGGGGGTTAGTTCTCCGTCGATATCAGGTAACTTTCCGGTAGGTCGATGACAAACCCGATGCCGCGTTCATCAAGCCCTTCGGTGATCCTTAGCTGCGCCCCGATTTTATCGGCCAGGTTTTTGGCAATGGCCAACCCCAGGCCGCTGCCTGTCTGCTGGACGCCAGGCACGCGATAAAAACGCTCAAACAGGCGTTTTTGGTATTCCCGGCTCACGCCGGGGCCATTGTCACGCAGGGTAATATAGCAGCCCAAGGGGGACAACGAACGGATGTTGGCTTCGATCCTGCCGCCGGGCGGTGCGTATTTGATGGCGTTTTCCAGCAGGTTGGTAAAGATGGTGATCAGCGAATGGCGATCGGTATTGATCACCACGTTTTCGCTGCCCTCGAGCGAAAGCTCAACGTTCTTCTCCATTGCGTAGGGCACGTGTTGAGCAATGCATTTGCTGATTTCTGCGTAGATATCCACTGCTTCAATCTTCAGTGGGAAGTCTTCCGACTCCAGCTTGGCCAGATCAATCAGCTGGCGCGACAGCGATGCGGCGCGATCCAGCCCCTGTTGCATGTCGCCAATAATTTCCTGCCGTTCGGTTTTATCCGCCACCTGGGTCAACAGGTGCAGCTGTGCCAGCACGGCGGCAATCGGGGTGCGCAGTTCGTGGGCGGCATCCGCCATAAAGCGTTTTTCCCGCTGGTTGGCGGCATCGATACGCGTCATCAGCTTATTGATTTCCAGCACCACAGGCCGAATTTCCTGATATTGCGCCCGTACATTGATCGGCGATAAATTGCCTGGTTTACGGTCAGAGATGGTACGGGCAATTTGCCGCAGCGGCCGCAGGCTGAAGTAGGCGGTGATCAGCAGCGTGACAATGATCGCCGCCAGGATCACCAGCAAAGGGATCGCGGTACTTTCCGCCGGATTGCCGAAAATGGTGGTCCGGTTGTCAAAGGATTCGCCGACAATCACCCGATATTTTTGTTTATCGCTCCAACTGCCGGCGATATGCCACTTCACGTTGGCGTAACTGATGGTGCCGGACAGCACTGAAGGGGGCAGGAATAATGCTTTGTCCTGTTGCGGCGAGGCGTAGATCATCCGATTACTGCTGTCGTAAACAACGAATAACGGGCGATAATCTATCTCGTCTTGCATGCCGTTTTTAATCGAGTCGATATACATGACTTCGATATCTTTAATGATGTCGGTGTAATTGTTGTCGGTGATATCAGTCTTATCGAGAATATTGGCGATGCCTTGTGCGACAATGCGTTGCTGATTATCCAGGTACTTTTCAGCATCTGGATAATAAAGGTATTTTACCCAGCCCAGCAATACTCCCCAGAGCACCAGTATGGCCATTACCTGGAAAACAATGGTTCGCATGAAAAAGGATTTGAAGCTAATCATCCCTGAGACTCTTTTTTCAATAAATACCCTATGCCGCGTACGGTAATAATTCTCTCCTTGCCAATTTTTCGTCGCAGATTATGCATGTGCACCTCAAGAGAATTACTTTCTACATTATCGCCATTGCCGAACAGACGCTGTTCCAGGGCGGCCTTACGCACCACGGTACCGGCGCAACGCATCAGTTCGTGCAACAGGCGGTACTCTTTTTTCGACAGCAGCAGCAGTTCGTCGTCCAGCGTGACCTGGTGGTTCATCGGGTCCAGATACAGGTTGCCCAGGCTCCAGGTTTGGGAGGCAAACCCCGCCATGCGCCGGTTTACCGCCTTTACGCGGGATATCAGCTCAGGCAGGGCAAAAGGCTTTGCCAGAAAATCATCTGCGCCGGAATCCAGGCTGTTGACCAGGCTTTCAATGCGGTCACGGGCGGTGAGAATAATGATCGGAATATTTTGGCCGGCGGCGCGCCACTCGATCAGTTTTTTCAAGCCATCGCCGTCGGGCAGGGTGAGATCCAGCAGCATTAAATCAAAGCTGCCCTCAGACAATTTATGTTGTGCATCATGGATTAGCCGCACCCAGCACAAATCAAACCCGGCCAGCTCCAAAGCACGGCACAGGGCTTTGCCCAATTGCAGATCGTCTTCCACAAGCAATATGTTCACGGGGTATCCGGTTTATGTCACGGCGCTGGCGGCTATATAACTACAACCGCAAGGGGAAGACAACGGCGCACTCCTGTTTGTTCACCCCTTCTTAAGCAAACCTTAATCTGGGATTAATTTGACGTTAAGGGAGCACCGTCCTTTTTCAAGTACGCTCGACTCTGAATAAATCATTCAGGTGGAAAAAATGCGTATCGACAATCTTTCAATGAAGGCTGCCCGCTTAGGCGCAATTTTATTGTTGGTATTGACCATGCTGTCTTTCCACGTCGATGCGCAAGATGGGGATCGTGGCGGCCCATTGTTACCCACCCTGCCTCTTATTCAGCATACGGAGTCATCGGATTTTTATAAAAGCTTAAAACCACGCATTAAAAAACAATTGCGGCGCCTGGTGGCGCTACAACCCTTTATTAAATAATAAGGCAGATACGGTGAAAAATACCCTGGGTTATTCCGCGGCGACGTTATTGGTGTTATTCCCTCTGCAGGGGCTGACGCAAGATGGCACAGAGGCGTCATTGAAATTCAGCGGCGGCATGGCCGTGGCGCCGGACTATCAGGGAGCTTCAGACTACAGTGCGGTGCCGCTGTACGATATTGAGGCCGGTTACGAGAAGTCTGCCTGGGGTGACTTCAGCCTGGGGCTGCAAAACGGTGCTCGCTGGCAGTTGCCGTTATCCGGGCCCTTCGGTATAGCCCTATTGGCGGGTTATGACGGTGGACGGGATGAAGAGGTGAAAACGCTACGGGGTCACAACAAGCGGCTGAAAGGCATGGGCAATTTGGATGGCGCTTTTGAAGCCGGTATTGAGCTGAGCTATAAATTTGACCCTTTTCGCACTTACGTTAAGGGGATGCAGGCCACCAAAGCACGGCGTTATGGGGATGAGGACCTGGGGCATACTGCATACGTCGATCTGGGTATCGCGGCAGTTTATCCGCTGAGCGAGGCATTGACGTTTTCAACCGATTTGAGCACCACCTGGGCCAAAAAGGGTTACCAGCGTGGTTATTTTGGCGTGACGCAGCAACAGGCGCAGCAAACGTCATTCGCCGCGTATCGACCGGGTAGCGGCTTTAAGCAAGCCACGCTTACCGGCGTGCTGAACTACCAATTGACGCCAGAAATTGCCTTTCAGGGCGGTGTGAGTCTCTATACTCTGTTGGGCGACGCGGCCAAAAGCCCGATCGTCGAGAAAAAAACGGCCGGCATCGCCTTCCTGAGCGCCAGCTACAGTTTCTGACTTCCCAACCAGAGAAAGGAACGACATGACGAAAGTTGTATTGGTTACCGGCGCCAGCCGCGGCATTGGCCGCGCCACGGCGTTGTTATTGGCCCGACAGGGTTATGCGGTGGGCGTTAACTATCTGAAAGATGAGGCCGCGGCGGCGCAGGTGGTGGCGGAAATTGAAGCCATGGGCGGTCGTGCACTGGCACTACGGGCGGATGTCGCCGATGAAAATCAGGTGGTGGCGATGTTCAATGCACTGGATGTCGGCCTTGGCCCGATCAGCGCGCTGGTTAACAACGCCGGTATCTTGTTTCAGCAGACGGGGATTGAGCAACTGACCGCCGAGCGCATCAATAAGGTATTGAGTACCAACGTTACCGGTTATTTTCTCTGTTGCCGTGAGACGGTGAAGCGCATGGCGCAGCGTCATGGCGGCCAGGGCGGGGCGATCGTCAATGTCTCTTCCGCTGCCGCGCGCCTCGGCGCTCCGGGAGAATACATCGACTATGCCGCCTCCAAAGGGGCGGTAGACACGCTTACCACCGGGCTGGCGCTGGAGGTGGCGGCGCAGGGCATCCGCGTAAATGCCGTGCGGCCAGGGCTGATTTATACCGAAATGCATGCCAGCGGCGGCGAGCCGGGGCGCGTTGATCGGGTAAAAAGCAGCCTGCCGATGCAGCGTGGCGGTACTCCAGAAGAGGTGGCGGAAATCATCGTCTGGTTACTGTCCGATGCCGCTTCTTACGTCACCGGCAGCTTTATTGAAGCCGCCGGCGGCCGCTGACAGCGGCTTATCCCTCGTGCAGTAGCGCACTGCGGAATGAGAGTATGTGCGCCTGCGCCGCATTGGCGGCTGCGTCATCGTCCTGCGCGGCCAGTGCGGCGATAATCGCCCGATGCTCCTCTATCACCTCTCGCATGTGGCCTTCGCGTGATAGCGTGCTGGCCCAAAAACGCTGGGCTCGGGCGTGCAGTACGCTCAGAATATCCACCAACATATTATTACCGGCGATCTGTGCCAGCTGCTGGTGGAATTGATGATCCAACGTCATCATTTTTACTCGATCGCGTTGCTGACTGGCGGCTTCGATTTGTTGATTGAGCTCCGTCAGCTCGGCGATCTGGGGGGCCGTAATTCTCTTGCTCGCCAACCGCATACACAGCATTTCATTGGCCAAACGTACTTCAATCAATTCCAGCGCATCATCCATCGAAAGCGGCGCAACCATCACCCCTTTACGCGGGATCACCTGCAGCAATCCTTCATTGGCCAGCCGGTGGATCGCCTGATTGATCGGCGTTCTGCCCATGTCCAGCTCGCTCATCACCTGAGCGGTATTGAGATATTCACCAGGTTTATAACTTAACGTCACCAGCGCCTGCTTAAAGCGTCGGTAGGCGAGTTCATTCAGTGACAGCCCGGCTTCCTCTGCCGTCGGGAGTTCCGGGCTCTCTGCGTCAAGGGTCATCACGTTCTGCTCCTGCAAGACGAAAGTTTTTAGACATAGTACACAAAAACATGGCACGGAAATCGCTTATTTGGTAACTAAAGATATAGTGAAATTTCACAGTATTTTAACCAAAGAGGCACAAACGCCATGAGACTGACCTTTACTTTACCCGAATCCAGCGGCACTGGGGTGTTGGATGTCGAGATCGATCACCTGGTGATTGCCGGCTGGACCGGCCGGGATCGCGAGGCGATCCTGCACCATATCAGGGAGCTGGCCGAGCTCGGCGTGCCCCAACCCAGTGCAATTCCTCTGTTTTACCGGGTGGCGGTTAACCAGCTCAGCCAGAGCGAACGTATTGAAGTTATCGGCAATGCCAGCTCCGGCGAAGCGGAACCGCTGATCTTCACACATCGCGGTGAATTGTATGTCTCGCTGGCCTCGGATCATACCGATCGTCAGTTGGAGGCGCACAGCGTGGCCCTGTCCAAACAGCTCTGCGTCAAGCCGGTGGCTCGTGCCGCCTGGCCGTTGCGTGAGGTGATCGCGCACTGGGACTCGTTGATCCTGCGCTCGTGGATCAAGGAAAACGGCGAATTCCAGCTCTATCAGCAGGGCCGTCTGGCCAGCCTGCGTACTCCGGGCGATCTGCTGGATCGCTACCTGAGCGGCCAACAGTTACCGGAAAGTGGGCTGACAGTGCCGCAGCCGCAAGACGGTCTGGCGATGGCCTGCGGTACGGTGGCGGCGATTGGCGGCATCCGGCCGGCGACCGAATTCCATATGGAACTGGTGGATGAAGCGCTGGGGCGGACCATCAGCCACCATTACAGCAGCATTGAGCTGCCGGTGGTGGCCTGATGAAAAAGCTGACGTTATCCCAGGCTGCTTCAGGCCTGGCCAACGGCGAATTTACCGCCGCGCGGTTAACCGCTGACGCATTGTTGAAAATTGCGGACGAGCAGGGAGAGGGGGGGCGCACCTTTACTCATGTGTATGCTCAATGGGCTCAGGAGCAGGCCCTGGCGGCCGATCGGCGGCGTGCCGCGGGTAACCCGTTGTCGGCGCTGGACGGCGTACCGGTGTCGGTCAAAGACCTGTTTGATGTCGCAGGGGAGGCTACTGCGGCCGGGTCGCGCGTACTGGCCAGTGCGCCAGCGGCCAATGCCCATGCCGCCGTGGTGACGCGTTTGTTGCAGGCGGGCGCGGTGGTGATGGGCAAAACCAACATGACCGAATTTGCCTATTCCGGGCTGGGGATCAATCCCCACTACGGCACGCCCGCCAATCCCTGGGATCGCAGCGCTCGTCGTATTCCCGGCGGTTCGTCCTCGGGGGCTGCGGTGGCGGTGAGCGACGGCATGTGCTTCGGCTCGATAGGCAGCGACACCGGCGGTTCGGTGCGGATCCCGGCGGCCTTCTGCGGCCTGACCGGCTATAAGCCCACCGCCAGCCGCATTAGCAGCGGCGGCCTGCTGCCACTTTCCCCTTCACTGGATTCGATAGGCGTAATTGCTCATGACGTTGCCGGGTGCCTGGCGCTGGATACGGCAATCGCCGATCGGCCGCTGCAACCGCAGCAGAAAAATTTGAGTCAGGCACGCTTCGCCGTCCCGCAAACCCTGGTGCTGGATGGCCTGGATCGGGAGGTCACCACCGCGTTTCATCTCAGCCTGCAACGTTTGACGCAGGCTGAGGCGCAAATTGAATTTATTCCCTGTCAGGAGTTCGCCGAGCTGGCGGCGATCAATGCCGACGGCGGTTTTAGCGCGCTGGAGTCCTGGCACTGGCACCGGGCGTTGATTGCCGAACATGCCGATGCTTATGACCCCCGGGTGCTGTCACGCATTCGTCGCGGCCAAACGCTGGATGAAAACAACCTGCAGCAATTACGGTCACAGCGCGCCGATTGGCAGCGGCGGGTGAGTGCCGCAGTGCAAGGATTCGATGCGTTGCTGATGCCGACGGTGCCCTTCGTTGCCCCGACCCTTGCCGAGTTGGAAGCAGATGAAGAAGCCTATTTCCGTATCAATGGCGCCGTGCTGCGTAATCCTTCGGTGATCAATTTCCTCGACGGCTGTGCATTGTCACTGCCGTGCCAGCAGGCCGATGCGGCACCGGTTGGCCTGATGGTGGCCGCACTGCATTTGCATGACGAAGCGCTGCTGGGGTGGGCGCTGGCAATCGAACGTTGCCTCGCCGGCGCGTGATTTTTACTTTGAGCTAACAGGAGAGTCCCCATGACCGGTTCCCCGAACGGAATGCTGTTTGTCGCAACAGATATCGCCACGCAGGATGAGGCGGATTTCAATCAGTGGTACGACCGCGAGCACGTGGAAGAGCGAGTACGGGTGCCTGGTTTTTTGTCGGGCACCCGTTATCAGGCGCTGCACGGCGGGCGTAAATATCTTGGCCTGTACAAAACCGAATCACTGGCCAGTTTTACCTCAGCGGCCTACCGCGCTGCGTTTACCCAGCAAACGCCCTGGTCGGTGGCGAGCCTCGATAAAATGCGTGACCCGATGCGCCGGGTGTGTGCGGTGGAGGCGGTGACCGGTCAGGGCTGCGGCAGTTACCTGGCTATCGTTAACCTTGCACCGGCGCAGCCGGAGGTATTGAAAGCCAGCATCAGCCATTTGGGGGCTCTGCTGGCTGAGCAACCAGGCTTTGTGCGCAGTAGCCTGCTGTCGCCGGACGCGGAGCTCAGTTCGCCGTTACCGAAAGAGTCGCGTGAGAATCGCCATCTGTTGCCGATGCTGCTGATCGAAAGCAGCAGCGCCGAGGCTGGCCAGCGGCTGAGCGAACTGGCCTGCCACCAACTGAAAATCCCCGCTGCCGAAGCCCTGCATTATGCCCTTGGCTGGCAACTGACCACTCAGGAGCTGTCATCATGAGCACTTCGACCACCGAAACGCCGACCTTGAACCTGTCCGCTGATGACTCTGCCGCTCACCCACCGAAAACCGGCAGGCTGGCGGCCGCCAGCTCTATCGGCACCGCGTTGGAATGGTACGATTTCACCGTTTACAACATCATGGCGGCGCTGATTTTCAATCACGTATTTTTCCCGTCTTTCGACCCGCTGGTGGGTACCATTCTGGCGTTTTCCACCTATGCGGTCGGTTACGTTTCAAGGCCGATTGGCGGCATCGTGTTCGGTCATCTCGGCGACGTGCTGGGACGGCGCTTTGTGCTGGTGACGACGCTGGTGATCATGGGCGTGACTACTGCGCTGATGGGGCTGTTGCCCGGTTACGCCAGTTGGGGCATCTGGAGCCCGCTGCTGTTGGTGACGCTGCGCTTTATTCAGGGGATTGCGTTGGGAGGCGAATGGGCCGGTGCGGTACTGCTGTCGATGGAGCACGGTAAACCGCACCAGCGGGGGCGCAATGCCTCCTTTGCTCAGGTCGGTCCTTCCTGCGGCACGCTGATTGGCACCGGCCTGATCACGCTGGTGACGGTGGCAATGTCGGCAGAAGATTTCCAACAGTGGGGCTGGCGTATCCCCTTCCTGCTGAGCCTGGTGCTGGTGGTGTTTGGCCTGTGGCTGCGCCGTGGGGTAGGGGAAACGCCGGCGTTTCTGAAACTGGAAGCTTCGAAGGACGTTACGCATGCGCCAATCCGTGAGGTCTTCACCCAGCATCGGCGTCCGCTGCTGATTGCCGGCGGTTCACGTATCGGCTCCGACGTGCTCTATGCGCTGGTGGTGGTCTTCACGCTGACCTACGTCACTACGGTGCTGAACCTGCCGCGCCCGCTGGCGCTGACTGCCACCATGCTGGGGGCGATCGGCAACGCGATTACCGTCCCCATGTTTGGCGCACTGTCGGACCGTTTTGGCCGCAGGCCGGTGTATATCGGCGGAGCGCTGGCGGCGATGGTATGGGCGTTTGTGTTCTTCGTGCTGCTCGACAGCAGCCAGCCGGTGCTGATCTGCCTGGCGGTGGTGGTCGGTTTGTTGATCCATGCGGCGATGTACGGCCCGCAGGCGGCATTTATCACCGAACAGTTTCCGACAAGGGTGCGCTATGCCGGATCGTCGTTGGCCTATACGCTGGCGGGAATTATCGGCGGTGGGTTTGCGCCGCTGATTATCGCTTCGCTGTTCAAGTCCTACGACAGCACGCTGGCGATCTCGGCCTACGTGGTGGTGGCGTTGCTGATCACGTTGTGGGCGGTGATTGCCGCAAAGGAAACGGCGCACAAGCCGCTGTGAAGGTGGGGCCGGGTGAGGGATGCACCCGGCCTGCATCGAGTTACTTCAACCAGCCCTTGCGCTGGGCGTCCTGCAGGTGGTGCAGCAGGTGTTTCCACAGCTCAGGGTAAACTTCTTCAATCATCGTATTGCGTGACAACACCTGTTCCAGGCTGATGCCGTTTTCGACCCAGCTTTGGCCTTCATTATGCAGGTTCATCAGCATCGGCATGGTGCGGTCCAGCACCAGCGCAAAGCGTGCGTCAGCGCTCTCGCCATCTTCATATTCCTGCCACAAAGCGGTGAAATACTCGCGTTGAGCGTCCGGCAGCATGCCAAACAGGCGCCGTGCCGCGGCAACCTCTTGATCGTGGATCGCTGCACGTGCCGCCAGATCGTATACCAGCACGTCGCCGGCATCGATCTCAACGATGTCATGCAGCAGCGCCATTTGGATCACCCGCTGAATATCTACGTCTTTACCGGCGTAAGGAGCCAGACTCATGGCGCCTACGGCAAAGTGCCAACTGTGTTCGGCTGAGTTTTCCTGGCGTTGGGTGCCCAGCACCTTGGTGCGGCGTTGCACGCTTTTCAACTTGTCGATTTCCATCAGGAACTGGATGACCTGGGTCATGGAGCCGAAATCTAACGCGGGTACAGCGGATGACATGGTGTAAACCTCAAGGTAGATGGGTTGAAGCGGATCGATTGTAGACCAGTGAGCGGGGGATTTCGATGGTTACACGCGTACACAGTTTTATTTTAGCGTACACGTGTACACTGAAATTATTCTCAGTTAAGCTGCTTTGCGGTAATTTCGAACAATGTTGAGCGTTTTGAGGGGTTGTGCTTTATGGGAAAAACGGGCGTAGTGAAAGCCGGGACTGAAAAAATCGCCGCTGCGGCCTATCCGTGGGCGGAGGAGATAGCCAACAGCATCAGCCACGGTATCGGGTTGGTTTTTGGCATTGTCGGCCTGGTATTGCTACTGGTGCAGGCGGTCGACAGCGGTGCCGATGTCACGGCCATTACCAGCTACAGTCTTTATGGCGGCAGCATGATCCTGCTGTTCCTGGCCTCCACGCTGTACCATGCGATCCCCCATCAAAAGGCCAAGCATTGGCTGAAAAAGTTTGACCACTGCGCCATTTACCTTTTGATTGCCGGTACCTACACGCCGTTTCTGTTGGTGGGGTTGAACTCACCCTTGGCCAAAGGGTTGATGGCGGTTATCTGGGGCCTGGCGCTGCTGGGTGTGCTGTTCAAACTGGCGTTCGCCCACCGTTTTGAAGCGCTGTCGCTGGTGACCTATCTGACCATGGGCTGGCTGTCGCTGATCGTGATCTATCAGTTGGCGACGCGTCTGGCCTTAGGCGGCGTGACGCTGCTGGCAGTCGGCGGTGTGGTTTACACCCTGGGGGTGATTTTCTACGCTTCGAAGCGATTCCGCTTTGGACACGCCATCTGGCATGGCTTCGTGCTCGGCGGCAGCCTGTGCCACTTTATGGCGATTTATCTTTACGTCTGACGGCCCCCCCCTGCAGTGTTAGTATCATGTTGATTAAGCGTTTCTTTTAAGTTAAAAAAGAGGCGCTTGTTTCTTTCGGGTATCCAGCAAGCCCATTTTTCTGTTTATTCCTGAGCCCGACTTTGCACCTTCGGTGTTTACGTTAATCTTTCAGGACTCATCAATATGATTATTCGCTTATCCAAAGCGCTGCTGGTGTGCGCGATTGCGCTGTTTGCCACCCTGGTCGCTTTCGGCAATATTACGGATTACGGTTCCAACTTCGCCTTTGTGCGTCATGTCTTTATGATGGACACCATTTTCCCAGATGCCACCATCACCTACCGTTCCATACAGTCTCCCTGGCTGCATCATGCCGGTTACATCGGCATTATTTTCTTGGAAAGCCTAACGGCACTGCTCTGCTGGGTGGGCGGTGTGCGCCTGCTGTGTGGTCTGAAACTGCCCGCCGTGGCGTTCAACAAAAAGAAAAAACTGGCGGTGGTGGGTCTGACGCTCGGTTTTCTGACCTGGCAGGTGGGGTTTATGTCGGTGGGGGGCGAATGGTTCGGCATGTGGATGTCGAAACAATGGAACGGAGTGCCGGACGCCTTTCGGTTCTTTGTCACCATTATTCTGGTGCTGATTTACCTGGTGCAACGCGATGGGGAGTTAGACGAGTAACGGATATGTCAGCAGGGGCGCAACAGGTTGCGCCCCCAGATAAAGCCGGGAGGTACTCTAGGCTTCCAGTGAATACGGCAGCGGTTTGATCGCCAATTCACTGGTGGCATCATCGCGCACGCGCAGCTTGCTGTCGGCTTCCAGATCGTTATTCAACACCACCTGTACCCACAGCGTGCCGTCGGCAAGTTTGGCGGCGCTCAACACCGTGCCGGTACGACGCCAGTTTTCACCCAACTGCAGTTCCAGATCCTCGGCTGGCTGCGGCACCCGTCCGGCTTTGCCTTCCAGCCAGTACAGCGCCCGCTTGTTGGCGCCGCGGAATTTGGCGCGCGCCACCATTTCCTGACCGGTGTAGCAACCTTTGCTAAAGCTGATGCCTTCCAGTGCCTGTAGATTGGTGGCCTGTGGGATCAACTGCCCGCTATTGGCGGCGTCAATGACCGGATAACCGGCTTCGATATCCAGCGTCAGCCACTGCTGGCTGTCGTTGAGTTCCGCCTGTTCGTGCAGCCTGGCGACCAGCTGTTCGGCTACCGCGGCGGTGGTAACCAACAGAAAACGTTCCGCCGGTAAAGTGAAGTGCAGCAGGGTGGTTTCACCGTCCTGCACCACCGGATGTTCCGCGTCCGGCAGGCTGTTGAAAATGCCCGTCAACGCCGCACGTGCCTGAAAACCGGCTACGCCCAGCAGCACCGCTTCGTTATCGGCGGCGATGGTGAGTTTGGAAAACACCGCATATTTTTTGATTTCAGCCAGTTGGCTGTCCAGCACGCTGCGGCGTTCCAGATAGGCAAAGCCTTCGCCACGGTGGAACAGACGCAGGTTGCTCCACATTTTGCCTTTGGCGTCGCAGTGGCCGCACAGCACGTGCTGGTCCGCCGCCAGCGCTTCGATGTCAGCGGTCACCTGGCCCTGAAGGTATTTTACCGTGTCGGGCCCGTTCAGCGTCACCAGTGCCCAATCTTCCAGCGAGATTAAGGTCAGGGGCAGATGGGAAGAGGCGGAAGGCTGACGGGGTGGAAATGGAATTTTATACGCCATAGTAAGATCCTGCTTAACGTTAGCTTACCTGAAGGTGTGTTGGCCCCATGGTAAAAGAGGCGGCGGGCTTTGCAAACTGTTATTCACGCTTGTCGCTGCAGCAGCGCTTTTTTTGACATTTAGCGCTTAATTACGTTTTAGGCAGAGAACGTCCTTCCCGGCGAGTATGTCAAATTGTTACTCTATAGGCTTGCGGCCAAAGGTTACCCTTGCAGACAGATCTTTGGCTGATGGAATTATATCGCGCCGGTGTTGCCATACAGTGTGTCGGTTGAACCCTGCGATGGCGTTGCCACGCTGAAAAGAGGTTAGTCATAACAACATGGATATTAATAACAAAGCACGTATTCACTGGGCTTGTCGCCGTGGCATGCGTGAGCTGGACATCTCGATCATGCCGTTCTTCGAATATGAGTACGATCGGTTGAATGACACAGACAAAGCGCTGTTTATCCGCCTGCTTGAGAGTGACGATCCCGATTTGTTCAACTGGCTGATGAATCATGGCGCTCCGCAGGACAGTGAACTGCAGAGAATGGTGACACTGATCCAGACGCGAAATAAAGACCGTGGCCCAGTGGCGATGTGATGTTCGTATTTCCTGGCGCACCCAGTTACTTTCGCTGTTGACGCATGGCGTTCTGATCCTGCTGATCCTGATTTCACCCTGGCCGGAAGGCTACGGGCCAATCTGGCTGGTGTTGCTGACGCTGGTGGTGTTTGAATGCATTCGTAGCCAAAAACGCATTGCGTCACGTCAGGGGGAGTTGCGCCTGCTGGAGAACCAGCGTGTGGGCTGGCAAGGCCAGGAATGGCAGTTGGTCAAGCAACCCTGGATGCTGCGCTTCGGTATTCTGCTGACGTTGCAACCGATGCAGGGGAAAAAGCGTCGTCGCTTATGGTTGGCCTCCGACAGCATGGCCAAGGCCGAATGGCGACATTTGCGCCAACAGCTGTTGTATCCACCGGCCAGTGATGATGAGGAACCCTGATGAAGCCGACGCTGTGGCTGGTGGAGGATGAACCCAGCATTGCCGATACGCTGATTTATACCCTGGAGAGCGAAGGCTTTCAGGTGCGCTGGTTCGAACGTGGCGAACCGGCCTTGCAAGCATTGGCGCAAGGGGCGCCCGCGTTGGCTATCCTCGATGTCGGCTTGCCGGATATCAACGGTTTTGAACTGTGTCGCCGTCTGCTGTCGCAGGCGGCGGATTTGCCCATTCTTTTTCTTACGGCTCGCAGCGACGAGCTCGATCGCCTGATCGGGCTGGAAATCGGTGCCGACGACTACGTCGCCAAGCCTTTTTCTCCGCGTGAGGTCAGCGCCCGCGTTCGTACCATTTTACGTCGTTTGCAAAAACAACAGCGCTTGCAGCAGCCCACGCTGTATAGCTTCGGCCCCTTTGGGCTGGATGAACCGGCGGCGACCATTTATTACCATCAGCAGCCGTTACCGCTGACCCGCTATGAGTTCCTGCTGTTAAAAACCTTGCTGCTGGCGCCCGGCCGGGTATTTTCCCGTCAACAGCTGATGGACAGCGTTTGGGCCCAGGCGGAAGAGAGCCTGGACCGCACTGTCGACACCCATATCAAAACCTTGCGCGCCAAGCTACGTCAGATAGATCCGGGCGAACCGCCCATTCATACGCATCGTGGCCTGGGCTATAGCGTGAGCCGCCAACCATGAGAATAGGCCTGCGCTTGCTGCTGGGGTATTTCCTGATTGTGGCGGTCGCGGGTTATTTCGTGCTGAGCATTTTCGTGCAGGAAGTGAAGCCTGGCGTGCGGCGCGCAACCGAGGGCACGCTGGTGGATACCGCCAACCTGCTGGCGCAAATCGCGCGTCTGGACATGCAGCGTGCCGACGTCGCACACGGCCAACTGGCGCAGGCTTTCGCCCAACTCAATCAACGGCCCATTGGCGCCAATATTGCCGGTATTCGCAAAGATCGCAGTGAATATCATGTCTATCTTACCGATCGGCAGGGTAAGGTCATTTTTGACTCTAGCGGCAGGGATCTGGGTCAGGATTATTCTCGCTGGAATGACGTGTATCTGACGCTGCGCGGCCAGTACGGCGCCCGCAGTACGCGAAGTGATCCACAGGATGAAAACAGCTCGGTGATGTATGTCGCCGCGCCGGTGCTGGAACAAGGCAAGATAATCGGCGTGCTTAGCGTCGGAAAACCCAACAGCACCATGGCGCCGGTGATCAAACGCAGCGAACGCCGCATTCTGTGGGCAGGTGCGCTGCTGCTGGGCATTGCATTACTGATTGGTCTGGGTTTTGTCTGGTGGATTAACCGGTCGATTGGTCGATTGGTGCGTTACGCCGACGGCGTCGCGCAAGGTGAAAGCGTGCCGCTGCCAAAAATGGGCGGCCATGAGCTGACGCAACTGGCGCAGGCGCTCGAAAGCATGCGGGTGAAGCTGGAGGGCAAAGCCTACATCGAACAGTATGTGCACACTCTGACCCACGAGTTAAAAAGCCCCTTGGCGGCGATCCGCGGCGCAGCGGAGCTGTTGCAGGAGTTCCCACCCCCGGCTACCGCTCAGCGCTTTCTGACCAATATCGAACAACAGAGTACGCGCATCCAGCAACTGGTGGACAAGCTACTGGTTCAGGCGCGGCTGGAAAGCCGCCCCGGGCTGGAACCGGCACCGATCGCGATGGCGGCGTTGGTGCGTCAGGCGGTAGCCGGCAAGGAAGCGCAGGCGGTACGGCGCGGTATTTTATTGCAGGTAGACGCTCTAGAAGAGATCACCCTGACCGGCGATGGGCTATTGATCGGCCAGGCGTTAACCAATCTGCTCGACAATGCGCTGGATTTCACCCCCGCGGGCGGCACGATCAGCGTGCGTGGCGAACGCGATGAAGGCCATGAAGGCCATTACCGGATCACCGTCAGCGACGACGGCAGCGGTATCCCTGATTACGCGTTGGACAAAGTGTTCGAGCGTTTCTATTCGCTGGCACGGGCCGACAAGCCGAAAAGCAGCGGCCTGGGCCTGAGCTTTGTACAGGAAGTAGCGCGTTTGCACCGGGGATCTATCCGGTTGCACAATCGTCAACCGCACGGCGTGGCGGCTATTTTCACCTTATCTCTCTGACTTCACCTTCCCTTCACATAACCACATCCTGCTTTCACCGAAGGCCATTATCGTGGCGCCATTACCTACAAGGAGCGCGCAGCGATGATGAAATCGGTACTGTTTTGGAAAATAGCCACCCTGCTGGGATTGATGATTTTGATGATTATCCCGGTGACGCAGTTAATGAATGTGATTGAAGAGCGCAGCGGCTACCGCCAGAGCGTGGTGGGGCAGGTAAGTGAAAGCACCAGCCGCGCACAGCGTATTTTGGGGCCGTTGATTGTCATTCCTTACACCGAAAGGGAAGAAAAGACCGACGATAAGGGGCAGAAAGTGGTGCAAATGGTCAGACATCATCGCTATCTGCTGCCGGAAAACCTGCAGGTGAACGGCAAGCCGAACGTGGAAGTGCGCAAGCTGGGGATTTACCAAACGCAGGTGTATCAGGGGCCGCTGAAGTTTCAGGTGAAGTTCGGTCGGCCGGATCTGAGTGACCTGCAACGCAGCAATGTCGTGATTGGCCAACCTTTCCTGTTGGTCTCGTTGAGTGATTCACGTGGTATCAAGAGCATCTCGCCGCTTATCAGCGCACAGTCGCAGACGACCTTCGAACCGGGCACTCAGGTAAACGTGTTGCCGCAGGGGATCCATGCTCCGCTAACATTGGCTTCGCTGCAGAAAACCGGATTGGATGCCGATTTCACCCTTACGCTGGCGGGAACCAGCAGCCTGTCATTGGTGCCGCTTGGGCGCAGCAGCGAATTGACGCTGCAGAGCAACTGGCCACATCCGAACTTCCTCGGCAACTTCTTGCCGGACGAGCGCAAAGTAACGGAGAAAGGCTTTAGCGCCCGTTGGCGCAGCACCTGGTTCGCTAATAATATCAACAGTGCTTTTCACTACGATGACGGGATCCTCGACGAAGACAAACTGCCGGCTTTTAGCACCAGCCTGATCGAGCCGGTAGATCACTATCAACTGACCGAACGCGCGGTGAAATACGCAGTGCTGTTTATCGGCCTGACGTTTATGGCGTTCTTCCTGTTCGAAACCCTGACCGGGCTGCGGGTGCATCCGATTCAATATCTGTTGGTCGGCGCGGCGCTGGTGCTGTTCTACCTGATCCTGCTGGCGTTCTCTGAACATTTCGGTTTCGCCACTGCCTATCTGCTGGCCAGTATCGCCTGCAGTGGACTGATCGCCTTTTATCTCAGTGCGGTTCTGCGCGGCCGGTTACGCGGTACGCTGTTCGCCGCCAGCCTGCTGATGCTGTATGGCGTGCTGTACCTGCTGCTGCAGTCGGAAGATAACGCATTGGTGCTGGGCGCGGGGCTGCTGTTTGCGATTTTGGCGGGGATTATGCTGTTGACGCGCAAGCTGGACTGGTATCAGGTGGCCGACCCGGCACGTTTGAGCGGCGAGACGCCAGCAGGAGAAGAGGAAAACCGCTTCCGGTTGTGGAAATAGGTAAGCAATTGGGCGCGGCAACCGCGCCCAAAGGCATTACAGCAGGGGTTCCATTTCCAATAGGATCTGTTCGCACCACTGCTGCATGCGGTCTTCACTCATGTCGTATTGGTTCACATCATCCAGCGCCAGGCCGACAAAGTGTTTGCCGTCGGCGCTCAGCGGTTTAGGGCTGGTGAACTCAAAGCCGTCGATGGGCCAGAAGCCAATAAACTGTACGCCGAGCGGGGCGATATGATCGTGCAGCATGCCGAGTGCATCGAGGAACCATTCGCCGTAACCGAGTTGATCGCCCATGCCATACATGGCAACGATTTTCCCTTTCAAATCCAGCGTGGTCAACTGTGGCCAAATTGCTTCCCAGTCTTCCTGCAGCTCACCGAAGTCCCAGGTGGGGATGCCGAGGATCAGGATGGAGTACTCTTCCATCAGCTTGGGAGAGACGTCTTTCAGGTTGTGCAGGTCGACCAGGTCTTCACCCAGAATCTCACGGATTTTTTCTGCCGCCATCTCGGTGTAGCAGGTGCTGGAGCCGTAAAACAGACCAATCTTCATGTGTAAACCGTTTATATTGCCGTAGGTAGAATTGCGTCGAGTATACCCGATTTGTACCGGTTTAAGGCATAATGCCTGTGGCATAAACGTAACAAAGAGAGGACCGCGTGCAACAGCAAGATCATGCGTTGATTGAGCAATTCCTGGATGCGCTGTGGCTCGAACGCAATCTGGCAGAGAATACGCTGGCCTCTTACCGGCTGGATCTGCAGGCGCTGGTCGCCTGGCTGAACCAACAAAACATTTCGCTGGTAAAGGCGCAGGCGCTGGATCTGCAGGCGTTTCTCGCCGAACGGGTGGAGGGCGGCTACAAAGCTACCAGCTCCGCGCGTTTGCTGAGCGCGATGCGCCGCCTGTTCCAATATTTGTACCGTGAAAATATGCGCACCGACGATCCCACCGCGCTGCTTGCCTCACCTAAGCTGCCGCAGCGGCTGCCGAAAGATCTCAGCGAAGCGCAGGTCGATGCGTTGCTGCAGGCCCCCTGTGTCGATCAG
The DNA here is from genome assembly GCF_024519545.1 of Serratia sp. Ser99. Taxonomy (NCBI): domain Bacteria; kingdom Pseudomonadati; phylum Pseudomonadota; class Gammaproteobacteria; order Enterobacterales; family Yersiniaceae; genus Serratia; species Serratia sp. Ser99. The sequence goes on from NZ_JALJRT010000014.1 coordinate 72,260, forward strand.
CCCCTGGAACTGCGTGATAAGGCGATGCTGGAAGTGTTGTACGCCACCGGGTTGCGGGTCTCCGAACTGGTCGGGTTGACCATCAGCGACGTCAGTCTGCGCCAGGGCGTGGTGAGGGTGATAGGTAAAGGCAACAAGGAACGGCTGGTGCCACTGGGTGAAGAGGCGGTGTACTGGATCGAAAATTATCTGGAACACGGCCGCCCGTGGATGGTCAACGGCCAGACGCTGGACGTGTTGTTCCCCAGCAATCGTTGCCAGCAAATGACCCGACAGACGTTCTGGCATCGTATCAAACACTATGCGATCCTAGCGGGTATAGACAGCGAGAGGCTGTCTCCGCACGTGTTGCGTCACGCATTTGCCACCCATTTGCTGAACCATGGGGCGGATCTCCGTGTCGTACAGATGTTGCTGGGACATAGCGATCTCTCGACCACGCAAATTTATACGCATGTAGCGACCGAAAGACTTAAACAGCTACATCAACAGCACCACCCGCGTGCCTGACACGCCGGGTTCAAAAGGATTGGAAGAATGAAGAAAGGTTTAATGCTGCTCTCTCTGCTGGTGGCTTCTGTGACCGGCGCGGCCCATGCCGACGATGCGGCAATTCAAAAAGCGCTTGGCAGCCTGGGCATTCAGCAGGCGGATGTGCAGCCTTCACCGGTGAGCGGCCTGAAAACCGTGCTGACCGACAACGGCGTTCTGTACGTGAGCGAAGATGGCAAACACATTCTGCAAGGCCCGCTGTACGACGTCAGTGGCAAAGAGCCGGTCAACGTCACCAATCAACTGCTGACCGGCAAATTGGAAGCGCTGAAAGATCAGATGATCGTTTATAAAGCGCCGAAGCAAAAGCACGTGATCACCGTGTTTACCGATATCACCTGCGGCTATTGCCACAAGCTTCACGAGCAGATGAAAGAGTATAACGATCTGGGCATTACCGTCCGCTATCTGGCGTTTCCGCGTCAGGGGTTGAATTCCCAGGCCGAAAAAGACATGCAGTCCATCTGGTGTACCGCTGATAAAGCCAAAGCTTTCGACCAGGCAATGAAAGGCGACGCAGTGTCCCCGGCAACCTGTAAAACCGACATCAGCAAACACTACGCGCTCGGTGTGCAGTTCGGCATTCAGGGTACCCCGGCGATCATTTTGGAAAACGGCATGATGATCCCGGGTTATCAGGGACCCAAAGAGATGGCCGCCATGCTGGACGCACATCAGACCGCAACTAAAACCGGTGGTTAATCGCCGGTGAGCATCAAAACACAACTTCGCCGCCGTGAAACGGCGGACGGCAGCCATCTGCCTGCCAGCCTGCATCCGCTGCTGCGCCGTTTATACGCGCTGCGCGGCGTGAAGGCGGAGCAGGAGCTGGAGCGCAGCGTCAAAGGCATGCTGCCCTGGCAGCAGTTGGACGGCATTGATACCGCCGTGGGGATCCTGCAACAGGCATTGGCCGATCATCGTCGCATCATGGTTGTGGGGGATTTCGACGCCGATGGCGCCACCAGTACCGCCCTGACGGTGCTGGCGCTGCGCAGTATGGGTGGCAGTGCCGTCGACTATCTGGTGCCCAATCGCTTTGAGGACGGCTACGGCCTGAGCCCCGAAGTGGTGGAGCAAGCGGCGACGCGCGGTGCCGAGCTGATCCTGACCGTGGATAACGGCATCTCTTCCCACGCGGGCGTCGATGTGGCGCACGCTAAAGGCATACAGGTGCTGGTGACCGACCACCACCTGCCGGGAGAAACTCTGCCGGCAGCGGAGGCGATCGTCAACCCGAACCTGCGCGGCTGCGAGTTTCCGTCCAAATCCCTGGCCGGCGTCGGGGTGGCTTTCTACCTGATGCTGGCGCTGCGTGCCCGGCTGCGGGACAGCGGCTGGTTTGAACAACGGGCGTTGACAATGCCAAACCTGGCCGAACTGTTGGATCTGGTGGCGCTAGGTACGGTTGCCGACGTGGTACCGCTCGACGCCAACAACCGCATTTTGGTGTATCAGGGCCTGAACCGTATTCGCGCCGGCAAGTGCAGACCGGGCATTCGTGCGCTGCTGGAAGTGGCTAACCGCGACGCGCGTCAGCTGGCGGCCAACGATCTTGGTTTTGCATTGGGCCCGCGCCTCAATGCTGCCGGGCGACTGGACGATATGTCGATTGGTGTGGCGCTGCTGCTGAGCGACGATATTGCGCAGGCACGTATGCTGGCTAACGATCTGGATGCGCTCAACCTGACGCGGCGCGAGATTGAGCAAGGCATGCAGGTTGAAGCCTTGCAGCTGTGCGACCAACTGGAACGCAGCAGCACCGCCTTGCCGTACGGGCTGGCGATGTACCATCCGGAATGGCATCAGGGCGTGGTGGGGATTTTGGCTTCACGCATCAAGGAACGCTTCCATCGCCCGGTGATCGCGTTCGCGCCGGCGGGCGAGGGCATTTTGAAAGGCTCCGGCCGTTCGATAGCCGGTCTGCACATGCGCGATGCGCTGGAACGGCTGGATACGCTCAATCCTGGGCTAATGATGAAGTTCGGTGGCCACGCCATGGCGGCCGGACTGTCGTTGGAAGAGGCCAAATTCGACGAGTTCCGCCAGCGCTTTGGCGATCTGGTCGGAGAATGGCTCGATCCGGCGATGCTGGAAGGGGTTATCTGGTCTGACGGTGAACTGGCCTTGCAAGAGCTTTCGCTGGAAACCGCCGAGCTGTTGCGTGAGGGCGGCCCCTGGGGGCAGGCTTTCCCCGAGCCGACCTTTGACGGCAAGTTTCGCATTTTGCAACAGCGGCTGGTGGGTGAAAAACACCTGAAGCTGATGGTCGAGCCGCTCGGTGGCGGACCGCTGCTTGACGGTATCGCCTTCAACGTGGATACCACGCTGTGGCCAGACAGCAGCGTGCGTGAGGTTGAACTGGCTTACAAACTCGACGTCAATGAGTTTCGCGGCAACCGCAACGTGCAGCTGTTGATTCAGCATCTCTGGCCGCGTTGATTCGCACTTCCCTTTAGCCGGGGTTAGCCTGCCTTGCCCCGGCCACATTTCTTGCCCACAAAAACTGAGCAACTCGCTATAAACTGACGCCTGGATCCGATAGAATTACCGGTTCTAATGGCATTTCGCCATCGACGACATCTAACGAAAAAGAACGCTAAAAACCATGTTTGAAATTAATCCGGTAAAAAACCGTATTCAGGACCTGTCCGAGCGGACTGCCGTTCTTAGGGGGTATCTTTGACTATGATGCCAAGAAAGAACGCCTAGAAGAAGTCAACGCGGAGCTGGAACAGCCTGACGTCTGGAACGAACCCGAGCGCGCACAGGCGCTGGGTAAAGAGCGCGCGGCGCTCGAAGCCATCGTTGAAACCATCGACCAACTGGAGCAAGGTGGCGAAGATGTCACCGGCCTGCTGGAATTAGCGGTGGAAGCCGACGATGAAGAAACCTTTAACGAAGCCGTCATTGAGCTTGATCAACTGTCTGCCAAGCTGGAGCAACTAGAATTTCGTCGTATGTTCTCTGGTGAATACGACAGTGCTGATTGCTACCTGGACATCCAGGCAGGCTCCGGCGGTACCGAAGCGCAAGACTGGGCCAGCATGTTGCTGCGCATGTACCTGCGCTGGGCCGAAGCCAAAGGCTTTAAAACGGAAGTGATTGAAGAGTCCGACGGCGACGTCGCGGGGCTGAAATCCGCCACCATCAAGATTATCGGCGACTATGCGTTTGGCTGGTTGCGTACTGAAACCGGCGTACATCGCCTGGTGCGCAAGAGCCCGTTCGACTCCGGTGGCCGTCGTCATACCTCCTTCAGTTCGGTGTTTATCTACCCGGAAGTGGAAGACGACATTGATATTGAAATCAATCCGGCGGATCTGCGTATCGACGTATATCGCGCTTCCGGTGCGGGTGGTCAGCACGTAAACAAAACTGAGTCGGCGGTGCGTATTACCCACTTGCCGACCAACATCGTAGTGCAGTGCCAGAACGACCGTTCTCAGCATAAGAACAAGGATCAAGCGTTCAAACAGCTGCGTGCCAAGCTGTATGAGTTTGAGATGCAAAAGAAAAATGCTGATAAACAGATGATGGAAGACAACAAGTCGGACATCGGTTGGGGCAGCCAAATCCGTTCATACGTGCTGGATGATTCCCGCATCAAGGATTTGCGCACTAACGTTGAAACGCGCAACACGCAGGCCGTATTAGATGGCGACCTGGATAAATTCATTGAGGCAAGTTTGAAAGCCGGGTTATAAGGAACAGAAATGTCTGAGCAACAACCACAAGGCGCCGATCAGGCGTTGGATCTCAATAACGAGTTGCAGTCACGCCGTGAGAAACTGGCTGCGCTGCGCGAGAACGGCATTGCGTTCCCGAATGATTTTCGTCGTGACAACACGTCAGACAAGCTGCATGCAGCGTACGGCGAAAAAGACAACGAAGAGCTGGAAGCGCTGGGCGTAGAAGTCACAGTAGCCGGCCGCATGATGACGCGCCGTATCATGGGTAAAGCGTCATTTGTCACGCTGCAGGACGTTGGCGGTCGTATCCAGCTGTACGTTGCGCGCGACGATCTGGCGGAAGGCGTTTACAACGAACAATTCAAGAAGTGGGACCTGGGCGATATCGTTGGCGCGCGCGGCAAGCTGTTCAAGACCAAGACCGGCGAGCTGTCCATCCACTGCACCGAACTGCGTCTGCTGACCAAGGCCCTGCGCCCGCTGCCGGACAAGTTCCATGGTCTGGCGGATCAGGAAACCCGTTACCGTCAGCGTTACCTGGATCTGATCGCCAACGACGAATCGCGCAAGACCTTCCAGGTGCGCTCTCAGATCATGGCGGCAATGCGTAACTTCATGGTGGAACGCGGCTTCATGGAAGTCGAAACTCCTATGATGCAGGTGATCCCTGGCGGTGCTTCCGCACGTCCGTTTGTGACACACCACAATGCGCTGGACATCGATATGTACCTGCGTATCGCGCCAGAGCTGTACCTGAAGCGTCTGGTCGTCGGCGGTTTCGAGCGTGTGTTCGAGATCAACCGTAACTTCCGTAACGAAGGCGTTTCTCCGCGTCATAACCCAGAGTTCACCATGATGGAACTCTACATGGCTTACGCGGATTACAAAGATCTGATCGAACTGACCGAATCCCTGTTCCGTACCCTGACCCAGAAAGTGCTGGGTAACACTCAGGTACAGTACGGTGATGAAGTGTTCGACTTCGGTAAGCCGTTTGAAAAGCTGACCATGACCGAAGCGATCAAAAAATACCGTCCGGAAACCGATCTGGCCGATCTGGCTGACATGGGCAAAGCGGTTGCTATCGCCGAATCCATTGGCATCAAGGTTGAGAAGAGCTGGGGCCTGGGTCGCGTAGTGACCGAGATCTTCGAAGAAGTGGCGGAAAGCCATCTGATTCAACCGACCTTCATTACTGAATACCCGGCGGAAGTATCCCCGCTGGCACGTCGTAATGATAACAACCCGGAAATCACCGACCGCTTCGAGTTCTTTATCGGCGGCCGTGAAATCGGTAACGGCTTCTCCGAGCTGAATGACGCAGAAGACCAGGCGCAGCGCTTCGCTGACCAGGCTAATGCGAAAGACGCCGGCGATGATGAAGCCATGTTCTACGACGAAGACTACGTCACTGCGCTGGAGCACGGTTTACCGCCAACTGCAGGCCTGGGTATCGGTATCGACCGTATGGTAATGCTGTTCACCAACAGCCACACCATCCGTGACGTGATCCTGTTCCCGGCCATGCGCCCGCAGAAATAACGTTTCGTAGAGTAAATATCAACCGGTGCAGGTAACTGCGCCGGTTTTTTTTGTCCGTTGGGCAGGATAAGAAGCCCATGGCTGCTAACTGCTTAAAACATCAGCAGTTACATGCTATCTCCGCTTGCCCGGCAGGGATAACCGGTTATAATGACTGCCGCACACCGATGCGGGTGTAGTTCAATGGTAGAACGGCAGCTTCCCAAGCTGCATACGAGGGTTCGATTCCCTTCACCCGCTCCAAGCCTTTCTGTTAGCGTTTTCTCGCTATAAATAATCAAATCAAAAAGTGCTCGAATTTTCAGCTACCAACCAAGGTATCCCAAGGAATTGTCCATCGCTTTTGTGGCTTGGTGTGGTTCAGGTAATATATTAAACCCTTAACGATCGTTCTATTGTCTTATCGCGATAGTCCAACAAGAACAACATATCGTGCCATCGGCTCTAAACTCTCCCAAAACATAATAAATCACAGCATCTAGCATCGATGCTCTTTCTTTCAAAGGCATGCAGCTCGCAGAATTATCTGCCGGTAGGTTATGTGAAATGTGCTTACTTTTAGCACCTGAGGCAAAATAAAATGGCTCCTCAGTGGGCCTGATTCGCCAATGCCGACATACGCAATGATAACTTTAGCTCTTTCAGAGAGAAGATGTGTATATCGCCCGAGCTGCTCATCCTGCGCCAAGACGATACTCCGACCTTACCGTTCCTGGTGGGGACTATGAAATATTCACAAAATAAACTAGAGCATCGGATCCAATATCTCATAAACCTGAATTATGTCGAGTTTCAAGGATGAATATGTGTTGGTGAATGTCGATAAAAAGTGTATTTTAAATTATTATAAAATTGTTTTAAAAGTAATTTTAGCATGAGTTAAAATGGAAAAAATAGTGCGGTGCGAGTGCCGCTCATCTTCGATTTTTTCGTGGATTTTTATGCGGAATTTTAACTACAACCAAGAGTTTTAGATCCCCTCCTTAAAAAGATGCTAAGTCACGCACATTGAAAATTAGTGGAACCACTCTCTTACAAACGGGCTTATAGTAACCATGCTACATAGTTGGGAAGCTTATATTAGCTTAGTGCAAGCGGCGAGTCAGGTATTGTTTGTCGTTTCGCTTTATTGTGAGAAAAACGATATGGACACTGAAAGAAAGGACATCTTAAATTGACCAATCCTAAACTGAATCCGCCCTGCACTGGTTGGCAAGAGGATCTTCCGCCCCCCAATTTAGCTCCGACAGTCCCGCCGACCATTTGGGGAAATGCGCCAAATCACATCGACTCCTATTATTTAGAGTTATCTCGTGTGGCATTCCGCGCACGAGGGTTACTGCTCTGCATGGGACTATTTTTACTTACATGGCTAATAGTATCCAACATTGGACCGGTTTCCTTTTTCCATGCAGAAAAAGCGTCGATCTTTTTTGCCGGCCTAGTGAGCACCATAATATGTTTTTGGATTGCTTTGGCCGTAGTTAGATTGGACATATCTCCTCCACGCGACTTACCCATTCGTTTTAACAGGGCTCGGCAGCGCATCTATGCCTACAATTTCAAGTACCGCTGGTGGAACCCCTTCGAACGCTGGCAAGTGGTGCCAGTGGCTTACGACTGGTCACAGGTGCGTGCGGAGCGCTGGAAGAAGCGCGGTATGACAGCTCACGGCGCCATCATCATCAAATGGGGAGTGGTGTTGTCCATCGTAAAGCCGGGAACTAATGACGTCATCGACCGCTTCCCTCTGAGCACTATGGGTGCCGACGAATTTGCCTGGGCTTACATCTGCACCTATATGCAACAAGGGCCCGGTGCGTTGCCACCATCTGAACTATCCCGCGACCACAATGATGTGCCCTGGTACAACCTCGCTCTGCGACTGGCACCGAAGGTGAAGTGGCCTATCGAGATGGACCACGAGTCGAGAACCACACCGTGAGAGTTGGGCGTACGCAGGGCGCTGTTGAATAATTCCTGACGCCGAGCTTATTTTTCGCAAGAACCGTATGCACTCCGGGGAGATTGAGTGCGGAGCCTTTGGTGACTGGCATTTTTGCATGACAGTGTCCCGACTACACTTTTCTAAAATACGTATGAGGCAGTGGCCTGAGGGGGCACTGTTCCGTCAAAAAGTTCCTAGGTCATACATTGAATATAAGTGCGCTATTACCCTAAAAACTGGCTTATAGTATCCATGCCGCATACGCCAAGAGGGTTATATTGGCTTGGTGCAAGCGACAATAAAATATTGTTTGCCTTGTAGTGAGAAAAAACAATATGGACACTGAAAGAAAGGACATCTGAAATTGACTATACCCCTACTAGACCCGCCCTGCTCTGGCTGGCAAGAAGACCTTCCGCACCCTGAGGAGCATTCAATTGTGGTGCCCCGACTTGGACCTGGCTCCCTAAACTACCAAGACAATATCTATTTAGATATTTCACGCCAATTCTCGCTGGCAAGGGGAGCGATGTTTTTATTTTCACCATTGCTAGCTATTTGTACTGTAGTATCCATTTCGACGTTACTCCCTATTGCGGGGGAGCCGTACAGCTATGAATTTATGTTTATTGGCATTTTCGCATTCGTAGTTTGTTTCTACGCATTCCTTCACTCTCTCAAGCACAGCATATCTCCTCCACGCGACTTACCCATTCGTTTTAACAGGGCTCGGCAGCGCATCTATGCCTACAATTTCAAGTCCCGCTGGTGGAACCCCTTCGAACGCTGGCAAGTGGTGCCAGTGGCTTACGACTGGTCACAGGTGCGTGCGGAGCGCTGGAAGAAGCGCGGTATGACAGCTCACGGCGCCATCATCATCAAATGGGGAGTGGTGTTGTCCATCGTAAAGCCGGGAACTAATGACGTCATCGACCGCTTCCCTCTGAGTACTATGGGTGCCGACGAATTTGCCTGGGCTTACATCTGCACCTATATGCAACAAGGGCCCGGTGCGTTGCCGCCATCTGAACTATCCCGCGACCACAATGATGTGCCCTGGTACAACCTCGCTCTGCGACTGGCACCGAAGGTGAAGTGGCCTATCGAGATGGACCACGAGTCGAGAACCACACCGTGAGAGTTGGGCGTACGCAGGGCGCTGTTGAATAATGC
>NZ_JALJRT010000014.1:81262-84835 GCF_024519545.1 Serratia sp. Ser99
CACGAGTCGAGAACCACACCGTGAGAGTTGGGCGTACGCAGGGCGCTGTTGAATAATGCGTGACGCCGAGCTTATTTTTCGCAAGAACCAAATGCACTCCGGTGCGACTGAGTGCGGAGCCTTTGGTGACTGGTGACTGGTGTCTTAGCATGGCGGTTCCGCCGACTACTTTCGATTTTCTTTGTCGTTGAGGCCATTCGATTCACTTGGATTGAATAACAGATCGATGTCGTATTATATTCTTTTCAATTTGTTGGGCATTAGTAATTTTTAATATTGGTGTTTCGTTAAGGGTTGTAATAATGACAATGCTCCTCCTTGTTGTTTTCCCATAAATAAGTTGGCTGTCAAAGGAACTTTGTATAATTACATGGGAGGTATCGGATGTAGCAAGAAGTGACTTATTAAATTAAGTGTTTTTAATGCTGGTGTAATCACCTTCTTACGTTTAATAGACGCGCTGGATGTATTCGTAATTATATTTATCAATGGAGAGAAAAATGGGCGGTGGTATCACCGCCCATTTTGCATGGCTGATATATGACATGAAAGCTAAGGGGTTTATCCAAAGTGGTCAATCAATAGAGCCAGCCTTTAATCTAATATTGTTATTTTTCCTAGTGTGAAATAGGGTGTGTTGAAAGTTAAAATGTGAATGCAGCGCTATTTATTTCGTGGCTTAATATACCACTTAGGGGTATAAATACCTGCTGAAATACACGTGAGTTTTATTCTGTTTTAACCTGATATTACAGAGTTCATTTCTAGTGAGACCTCTTGTTTATCTAATGGTTCTCGCTTGTCGATACCCATACCAAAGTTTTTCAAACTTAAGTCTAGGTTTTTTATTAATATATCATCATCACGTAGGCACATGATATATGCATTCTCAAAAGGTAAAATGTTAACTAATCTTACGCCATGCGGTTTTAGATAATGGTTTATATGTTCTAACCAAGGAATGTAATATGGTATATCATACGGATCAATAGTAGATTCTGACCAATCAATATTATCAATCAGAGTGAAAATAAAATCATTTGGTTCAACGGGTAGTGTAATGTTTTGTAGTGTTTCAAAATCTGGAATATAACCGTTGTACTCTTTCCACTCCTCATAGACTATCAAGTTTTGTTTGCTCAGGTTCTCATATAACCAATGTAATATAGTATCAGGATCAAAGGTTTTTGGTGAGCTGGAGCTCAGAGACTCTGTATTGCATTCTGGGATGCATAGTCCTATGTTTTCTATCAGGTTTTGTATCTTTTTCATTATTACTTCCTTGTGTTGCTTGTCGGATTAATTACAACTTTATTTTATTATTGCATGTCAATAATGGTCATTTTTTTATAAGTTTCTACTTTTTTCTCCAAGGTTATGACTCCTATTGTTATTATTTAAGGCTAACGTAATTCTTTATTGATACTAAGTTTTTTTAACAGCACATGACTGTTTTGTAAGGTGTATCTAGATTGAAGTATCGGCAATGGCTAAGTTTATAGTAATTTCCCTAAAGCCAGTTTATCGATGTGGTTTTTATTTTTATATGAAATATAGATATGGTTTTCCTGTGGGTGGCCTTTATCTAACTTGTTCATATCAATAATTTTCCTGCGCTGTTTCATGATGTTCTATATTATCAATACATGTGTTTTTATTCCTTGCTAGAGCAAGATTAAAGTCCTTAAAATTGTTCATGAAATTATCATTGTTAGGACAAGGTTTACTTCCGGCTGAATGCTTTTTAAATTGAATTTTGCCAAGTTGCTTTTCTTCGCGTTTGTTCTGTCAATGATATCATGAGTCATTCTTAGTGTTACATGATGTTTTAATGTTTATAATAAAACGAATTTTTTATCTTCTTATATGTCAGGTACAGAGCGTACAGCTTAAAAATAATTTTATTGTAATACAAATTTGGGGTTTTATACTTTGTAACGTTTAAATTCTTTTGTTTTTTAATGTTTTATCTATTAATGTCTCTGTTTGTGATTAGTAATGCTGGAAATTAATACTTGGCATTTATTTACTGAGGTCCGGTTGGCCATCTTGAACGGTATTGTGGCGGCCATTTTATGCTGCGCTCATCGGTAAACATCTGTACGTAACCGATTTGGATAAGAGCCGCAACGTCGAGGCTTAAGTTCGCCATAGGACATGCGGATAACAAATGGGAGAGGGCTATTTCTCAATATCTCATTTTTTTCATAGGTGTACAGCTAGCGTAAGCTAAGAACGACTCGACGAGGTTATGTCGCAAGCATAGTGTTTTTGGCCTCATAGGCTAAAAAAAAAGAAAAATCAGAATTAAATCCTGTGAATTTGACTATTGAATGTTTATTTTTCTCCTGGAGCAATTAATTGTATTACAGGTTTGATGTTTTCAATCGTATTTAGCTATGTGCATTGGTTTCATTTTTAACTTTGTAAATGTTTTGCCATACTCTGTTTCATATAGGACTGGCGAAAATATTCGCTGCTTCACTTAGGGAAAAGGAGCAATATCCGAATGAAAAAAATGCAAATAACTGCCTGTGCGTTGGCTGTGTTGACTATTACATCTTTGCCTTCCCAGGCAAAAGACATAGAAGTAAAGGTTGCTGGTACTATTACCCCATCGGGCTGCACCCCAACGCTGTCTGGTGATGGTGCTATTGATTATGGCATGATCAAATCTGACTCTTTGACGTTGGACGCTTACACTACGTTAGAACAAAAAAAATTGGCGTTAACCATTACTTGCGATGCACCGGTGAAGTTGGCGCTGGAGGCAAAAAATGGACGACCCAATACGCTGGCTGGCGTTGCTACTGAAGATGCGATATCTGGTGCGGCTCTCTCTCCAGTAGGTGGTTTAAATGGGTCGAGGGGAGCACCGGCAGTAGTGGGTCTTGGGCTCAGTAACTCAGCTCGTATCGGCGGATACGCGATCCACTTTGGGACAAGGGTAGGAGCTATACCCATCACACGTAAGGGGGAGGCTGGGAAATGGACTAACGGTAATGGTGATAGTGGTGAAGATAACTTCTATAGCATCGGTGTTAAACGTCAGCTTTCGTGGATGAAGGCATGGGGCTCGATCCCTGAGCCTGATGCCATCAAAAACGTAACAATAGACTTAAAGGTGCAAGCCTATATCAATAAAGCTTCTGAATTGGATCTGACTAAACCGGTCATCTTGGATGGTTTGACCACCCTTGAATTGATTTATCTGTAAGTCATACTTTTCGATTTAGTATTGGTTTGCGGTGGGGGATATTTCATCAGGCTGATTATAAGTGCCGTTGTTAACTGCATAGAGAATAATTTATTTATTTCCATGTTTGGTCTATTATATAAGAAAATCCGTTTGAAAATAATCAGGAGTTTTCCTGTGTTTGGGTTGCATCAGAACATGCCGCCCCACATCCTTTGAACTGCCACAAAGCAGCCAAAAATGCAGCTCGACATTGCGTTTAAAATTAAGATTTATCATCGCGTTACGTTTATGCTGGCTGATGGTTTTTTCGCTCAGATTGAGTTTCCGTGAAATCAAAATGTTGGGTAGGCCTAAAGAGAGATAATGAATGACTT
>NZ_JALJRT010000015.1:0-83511 GCF_024519545.1 Serratia sp. Ser99
CTCGTCGGGCTCATAACCCGAAGGTCGTCGGTTCAAATCCGGCCTCCGCAACCAATCTTAATGACCACAGACAAGCACCTTAACGGGTGTTTTTTTGTATCTGAAATCCACCAATCCCGATTTTACTCCCGCGAACAACGCCCTCTCCCTGACGTCAATGAAATCAGGTTAGCACACCCGATCAATCATAATGACTTTCACGTTTTTGCAACCACATCCCCCCAATGGCTAACGCCGATACCACCGCCGGCACCGCCGCAAGCAGCAGCAGATCGGATGCCATCCAATGGCGGGCAATCAGTGCAGCCCCCAAGAGAGGCCCGAGCATCGAAGCGCCCCGTCCGATACCCAATCCCCAGCCTAAACCGGTTGAACGCAAAAATGTCGGGTAACCGCCGGCAGCCAGCGCATTTACCCCCGGCATGCCGCCGACGACGAAAACGCCCGTAACAAAGACCGAGCTGAACAGTATCAGCAGATTTTTCGGCTCAAAACCTATCGCGGCTATTGAAAGGGCCGCAATTGAAAAGCCGGTGATAAGCACGCTGTAAGCCCCGAATTTATCAATCAGGCGACCCAGCGCCAGGGTGCCTAAAAACCCGCCAAACTGCAATGCTCCCGTGGCCAAATTGGCGATTTCCAGCGACAGACCCGCGTCCTTGATCAGGGTTGGCAGCCAATTTGCCAAAAAATAGAGATCGATAAGATTCATAAAATTCACCAGCCAAAGCAGCAAGGTGAACGCAGCACGGTTATCTCGAAAGAGATCAACCACCGTGGCTTTGGCGCGCTGCATGCCAATGTGGCTGTTGGAAAGATCGACGCTCATGGCCTGCTGCTCCGGAAACACTTTTCGCAAGGTTGAACGAATTGCCGCTTCTCCCTTTCCGCATCTCAACATCCATTGTGCCGACTCCGGCAGGTAGGCCCACATAGAAATCGCCAGGATAATCGGCAAAAGCCCCCCGAGAATAAAAATAGCCTGCCAGCCAACGAGCGGGATCAGCAAAGCCGCGGTAACGCCACCCAGCCCACCGCCGATCGCAAAAAAACAGGTTATCGCGGTGATATAGGTCGCTCGCTGGCGTAAGGGGCTGTATTCGACAACCAATGCAATACAGTTGGGCATCACGCCGCCTAAGGCTATACCGGCAAGGAAACGGAACGCCATCAGTTGGTTAACATTCTGGGCGAAGGCAGAACACAGGGTGAATACGCCAAAAATGAGCGTGGCAGAAATGATGGACGGCCTACGCCCAATGCGATCGGCCAGCCAGCCCAGAGCAAAGGCACCGATGGCAATGCCGGCCAATCCGGCGCTAAACACCGGGCCCAGCACCGCGGTTTCCAGCGACCAGGCATCCCGAATGGCCGGTGCGGCATAACCCATAGCCTGGATATCGAAACCATCACACAGAAGACAAAGCGCGCACATAGTCAGCAACAGCACTTGGCCGCGACGCGTCCCCGTGCTGTCTACCATTTCCTGAATGCTCTGCATTCCTTCGTTTGCGGACATTGACACGGGATATCCTTTTTTATGCGAATAAAATATATTTTTTAATAGAATATATTTTTTATCCCCTGTCAATCTGCAACACGGATTTTGCGCGCTGGTGTCTCAGAGTGTGAGCGAGTCGACGAACCTGGATCTGGAGCCTTAGCAGATGAGGAATGGGGAGTCACTCTTATTGCAGCCAACCATTGGCTTGACGATTACCGGTGAAGGGGCAAAGAAATGGGTGCTGCCGATAGGATTCGCGACTTTTTCGTCGCCAGTTTCAGAGAAAATCAGAGATGAGCAGACTCGGCAAAACATTCGTCGTTGGGGCAAACTCCAGCTTGTTCAGGAATACAGTTATTGCGAAAGCGCAGCGGTCTGTAGATCCCCGCCGCCGCCCTCTAGCTGCGTGCAACCGCACCGCCGTTAGCAAAATACGCTTTGATACCTGCGAGAATAGACTCCGCCACCTGCTGCTGGAAATGGGTAGTACGCAGTTTGCGCTCTTCCTCTATGTTGCTGATAAACGCCGTTTCAACCAGGATAGAGGGGATATCCGGCGCCTTTAACACCGCAAAACCGGCCTGATCGACGCGATTCTTATGCAAACGGTTGATTTTGCCCATTCGGTTAAGCACTTCCTTGCCGAATTTCAGGCTGTCGTTGATGGTTGCGGTTTGTAGCAAATCAAACATGGTGTGATCCAAATAGCGATCGCCGCTTTTGCTGACACCGCCGATTTGGTCCGATTCGTTCTGGGTCTGCGCCAGGAACTTGGCCGCCGAGCTGGTGGCCCCCTTGGTCGACAGCGCAAATACCGACGAACCGCGCGCAGCACGGTTGGTGAAGGCATCCGCATGGATCGACACAAACAGATCGGCGCGCTGCTTACGTGCCTTAGCCACCCTCACCTTAAGCGGAATGAAGACGTCCTCATTGCGCGTCATAAACACCTTCATGTTCGGCTCACGCTTGATTAAGGTGCTCAGGCGGCGGGCAATCTGCAGTACGATATCTTTTTCACGCGTTTTGAATTTGCCAATCGCACCGGGATCCTCGCCGCCGTGGCCGGGATCCAGCATGATGACAATAGGCCGATCGCGCCCTGCTTTACCGGCCTGCGGTGCTTCCGCCGGTAAAGTGCGCTCAAGATCGCCCTTGTTGTAATCTTCCAGTAACGCCAACAGCGGATCATAGTCTTCGCCGCTGCCGCCCTTGCTCGGGTACAAATCCATCACCAGACGATTGCGGTATTCCGGCACCGGCGCCAATGTAAACATGTGGGGCGTGACGCTGCGTTTAAGCTCCAGCACCAGCCTGACGGTGTTTTGATCGAACTGGCCGACACGCGCCTGTTTCAGGTAAGGATCGTCGTCGCGTACCTGGCCGACAATGCCCTTAAGCACGCTGTTGAGCTGCACGCCCTCGATATCCACCACCACGCGATCGGGATTGGTCAACGCAAACTGTTTATATTTCAGTTCAACGTTAGATTCGAGCGTCACTCGGGTATAGGTAGACGAAGGCCAGACACGTACGGCGATGACGTGCGACGAAGCGGCGACGCCCACCCGACTCACACTCAGCAACCAGCTAGCGGCAACCCCCTGCAATAAACGACGGCGGCCCAGATTGTGATTTGAGTTTGGCATGCGACTCCGGCAGTGGTAACAGATTAAAACAGATGAAAAAAACACCAGTAAACGGGAATGCCGAAAACTTTAACCAATCATTCCGGCGCTGTCATCAGAAAATCTTTTTATGGTTTTTCAATTTATTAACGATTCAGCGCCCTTAGCAAAGAAATAGAGACAATTTCCCACTTGCCATCAGGCCAATAAAAGAATAAAAATACAAAAATACCGTATAAATATGCAAATGAGGTTTGGCCGTGAAGGAACGTAGTACAGAGCTGGTCCAAGGATTCCGTCACTCAGTTCCCTATATCAACGCCCACCGTGGCAAGACGTTTGTCGTCATGCTTGGCGGGGAAGCCATCGAACATGAGAACTTTTCCAACATCGTCAACGATATCGGGCTGCTGCATAGCCTGGGCATTCGTTTGGTGGTGGTCTATGGCGCACGGCCGCAAATCGACGTTAATTTGGCGCAGCATAATTACGAACCGATTTATCACAAACATACGCGCGTTACCGACGCCCACACCCTTGAGCTGGTTAAACAAGCAGCAGGCCTGTTGCAACTGGATATCACCGCCAGGCTGTCAATGAGCCTCAACAACACACCGCTGCAGGGTGCGCATATCAACGTGGTTAGCGGTAACTTTATCATTGCCCAACCGCTGGGTATCGATGACGGTGTGGATTACTGCCACAGCGGCCGTATCCGTCGTATTGATGAAGAAGCCATTCATCGTCAGCTCGACAGCAACGCCATTGTGCTAATCGGCCCGGTTGCCGTTTCGGTTACCGGCGAAAGCTTTAACCTGACGTCAGAGGAAGTGGCGACCCAGTTGGCCATCAAGCTGAAAGCCGAGAAGATGATCGGCTTCTGCTCGTCTCAAGGGGTCACCGATCAGGAAGGCAATATCATCTCCGAACTGTTTCCCAACGATGCGCAGAAACGCATCGAAGAACTGGAAGAGAGCGGTGATTACCATTCCGGCACCGTGCGCTTCCTGCGCGGCGCGGTAAAGGCCTGTCGCAGCGGCGTACGCCGCAGCCACCTTATCAGCTATCAGGAAGACGGTGCGTTGGTGCAGGAATTGTTCTCACGCGATGGTATCGGCACCCAAATCGTCATGGAGAGCGCGGAACAGGTGCGTCGGGCCACGATTAACGACATCGGCGGCATCCTCGAACTGATCCGTCCGCTTGAACAGCAAGGCATTTTGGTTCGCCGCTCACGTGAGCAGTTAGAAATGGAGATCGACAAGTTCACCATTATTGAACGCGATAACCTGACCATAGCCTGCGCGGCGCTGTATCCGTTCCCGGAAGAGAAAATCGGCGAGATGGCCTGCGTGGCGGTGCACCCGGATTACCGCAGCTCATCACGCGGTGAAATGTTGCTGCAGCGGGTGGAGAGTCAGGCGCGCCAGATGGGCCTGCGTAAACTGTTCGTGCTGACCACCCGCAGCATCCACTGGTTCCAGGAGCGCGGTTTCACCCCGGCGGAAGTTGACGTGCTGCCAATGCAAAAACAGGCGCTGTACAACTACCAACGCCGTTCCAAAATTCTGCTGGCCGATCTGTAATCCGTGGCGGGCGCAGCATATGAACTGCGCCCCAAGCTTTCTCTTAACCCGTTATCTGTAACCGCTCGGCCAACCCACTGCGGCGTTGGGTCGGGGTGCGGATCGCCCGTAGTAAAACGGCTTCGGTGGCATACAGCGAAAGCTGCTTCCTCGCCCGGGTAATCGCGGTATACACCAGTTCGCGGGTCAGCACCGGCAAGAAATGATTGGGCAGTACCAGTACCGTATGATCGAACTCCGAGCCCTGCGATTTATGCACCGTCATCGCATAGGCGGTTTCATGCGCCGGTAAACGGCTCGGCTGCACCGACTTAATGCTACCGTCCGGCAGTTGGAAATGAACGCGCAGCTCGCCGCTCTCATCTCGCAAAGCAATACCGATATCACCGTTGAACAACCCCAGCGCGCTGTCATTACGCCCAATCATCACCGGACGCCCCGGATACCAGCGCCCCGCAGTTCCTGGCTTACGCTGGATCAAACCGGCGCGTTGCAGTCCCGTTTCAATCCGCTCATTCAACCCGGCAATACCGAATGGCCCCTCTCGTAGCGCGCATAGCACCTGGAATTGGCCAAACGCAGCCAGTATCGTCACCGCGTCAGCACCTGTCGCCACCTGCTGCAGATAATCACGATAGCCCGCCACGCACGCATCCAAAAGTGCCTGATAGTCTTGCGTTTCCGCCAACGGGTGCCCCGTAACGTCACTGAAATTGCCGCCCAGCGCCCATGCTGCCTTCTTGCCATCCCCGGCATTTACCGCAAAGGCCAGTTGACCAATGCCCGAGTTGGCATCAAAGCGATAGCTCTTGCGCAGCAGGCACAGGCTGTCGCGCACGGCTGCCTCCGCCTCGGCACTTTGCCCCTGCAGCAGACAACCCGTCAGCCGCGAGAGCTGTTCTGCCCGTGCCACGCTATAACCTTGCTCGGCAAAGCGGCAGATATCGCCCAGCACCGCGCCAGCCTCAACCGAAGCCAGCTGATCGCGATCGCCCAGGAAAATCACCCGCGCCTGAGCAGGCAAAGCGGCAATCAGGCGCGCCATCATCGGCAGGTCAACCATCGAGGCTTCATCGACCACCAGTACATCCAGATGCAGCGGGTTGCCACGGTGATAACGCATACGCTGGCTGTTGGGCTGAGCGCCTAGCAGACGGTGAAGAGTGGAGGCTTCGGTTGGGAACAGCGCACGTTGCTCCGGCGTTAGCGCCAGTTGCCTGCCGGCGCTGCCTAAGGATTCGGTCAAGCGCGCCGCCGCTTTACCGGTGGGTGCCGCTAACTGAATGCGCAAACGTCGGCCTTCGGCAAGCTGCACCAACGCGGCCAACAGCTTGGCCACGGTGGTCGTTTTACCGGTGCCCGGTCCGCCGGAAATGACGGCAATGCGCCGCGTGGCGGCCACCGCGGCGGCAATTTTCTGCCAGTCCGGTTCGTCGGTCGCTTCGCCAAATAATTGATCGAGAATGGTGCGTAGCTCGGCTTCTTCAACCGCCTGATGGAGGCTGTCACCGCTGATAAAATCGGCAACCTCACCTTCGTTCTGCCACATGCGCTGCAGGTACAAACGCTGCTGTTGCAACACCATCGGCATCGCCGTGCTGCCATCGCCAACCGCCGCACTGGCGGACAGGCGCTGCTGCCAGTCGGTCAGATCGGGCTGCCCGGCCGCCAACCACACAGCCTGCGCCAGCTCTGGCTGACGTCCGTCAAAAAGATTCTCCGGCAACAACTGTTCCAGCATCAGGCAAACATGGCCGGCACCCGCCTCGGCGCTGAGGCAAGCGGCAGCCAATAAAATATCCGGCTGGTCCGCTGTGGCCACCACGCGGGCAAACTGTAAATCCAGCGGGCGCAGCACGCCGAGTGCCTGCGCCTGTTCCAGTAAAGCTATCATGGCTCATCCTCTGCCGTAATGGCCTCGCCGCTGAACAACCTGTCCATACCCTCGACTAACGCTTGCTCTGGCCGACAGGCGAAGATGCCGTTGCCTGGATGCTGCGCATCCACCCCGCGCAGGAACAAATAAATCACCCCGCCGAAGTGCCGTTGATAGTCGTAGTCCACCAGCCGATGGCGCAGATAACGGTGCAGCGCCAGGGTATATAACTGATACTGCAGATCGTAACGGTGTTCTGCCATCGCCTGCTCCATCGCCGGCCGGGTATAGGCACTGCTGTCCTCACCCAACCAGTTGGATTTGTAATCCAGCAGGTAGTACTTCCCCTGCCAGCAGAACACCAGGTCAATAAACCCTTTCAACATTCCCTGCACCTGTTGGAAATCCAGTGCCGGGCAGCGAGCAGAAAGCGGATCGTAGTTTTTCACCAGGGCATCCAGCTCACGGGCCTGCAACAGCCTGTCGATAGGCAGGTAAAACTGCAGTTCCGCCTGCTTTTGCTGCGGCGCCAATGCCGACAGCACGACACCGGTATCATTGAGCGGAGTGTTGAGCAACACCTGCATCCACGCCAGCAGTATCGGTTGCCAATGTTCGGCAAAGCCTTGTTGTTGCAGTTGCTCCAGCAGCCACTGTTCATCGAGCGGTTGGGTAAAATCGAGCGTTTCAAACAGGCTGTGCAAGAAAGTCCCTGGCGTAGCACCGCGAGGGAAAGTGTGCGGTGTGAGCGCTGGCTCACTGTCCTGAGCTTGCTCGCCTGCGGCATCAACATCCAGCCGCGGCAATAAATCCTGCATCAGGCCCACGCCGTGCTGTTGCAAGCCGGTATAGCTGGTCACTCGCCAAAAATCCTGCACCTGACGTGAAAAACCTTTGGCGGCCAGTTCGCTCAATTCCGGCGTTTGCGGCAACCAGGGCTGTTCATCCAGCGTGTCGACCAGCGACAGCGCAACGCCTTCCCTGACAAGCTGTTGCAGGCATTGCTGCAGATAGGCCGCATCGCCGGCCTGGCCGGCTTGCACCAGATAGCCCAGCGCACTGCGGTGTAAATCTGTATCCCCCTGCTTCTTGCGGGTGCCTTGGATCAGCGGCGCAATACCGATGCTGCAGTGATACACCGAACGGGTCAACGCCACGTACAACAGGCGTAAATCCTCCGCCAGTCGCTCCTCCTCCGCCCATTCGATACTTTCTTCATCGGCGTTGAGGTCAAGCAAAGCCTGGAAGCTCTGGCGATCGTGATACAGCACCTGCTGCTGTTGGCGGAAATTACCGACGAACGGCAGCCACACCAGATCAAACTCCAGCCCTTTGGATTTATGGATGGTGATCACCTGCACCAGATGGCGATCGCTTTCCAGACGTAGCTGTTGGTTGTCAGACTGACGATTGGGTTGGGCAATCTGCTGCGCCAGCCAACGTACCAGCGCATGCTCGCTGTCGAGCTGGGCTGAGGCTTCCTGCAACAGTTCCCCCAAATGCATCACGTCGGTCAATCGGCGCTCGCCACCCTGCGTGGCCAACAGGTTTTCTGCCAGATGGCGCTGCTTCATCACCTCGCGCAACATCGGCAATACTCCCCGACGCAGCCAGAGGGAGCGATAGCCGTCAAACTCGTCGACCAGCCTATCCCAGGCGCGCTCATCCTGATTCAAACTGTCCAGCACCAATGCGTCCAATCCCATCAGCCCGGTCGCCATAGCGCTGCGCAAGGTTCGCTCCTGCTCCGGTGCCAGCACGGCCTGCAGCAACCACAGCAAATCCTTGGCCTCTGGCGTATCAAACACGCTGTCGCGGTTGGACAAATAAACCGAAGGAATGGCCAGCGCACTGAGCGCATCGCGAACTAACGCCGCCTCGTTACGGCTACGCACCAGCACGGTAATGTCTGAAGCCTGCACCGCCCGGCGTTTATCGCCATCCACCAGCCAAGCCTGCTGCTGTTGCCCGGCGCTGAGCCAGTCACGGATTTGCGCGGCACACAGGCGTGCCATCAATTGTTGGTACTCACTAACGCCAACACCTTCTCCCTGCTGCAGCCAGAATTGCATTGCCGGTTGCGGTTGGTTTTGCAGTTCAAAAGCCAAGCCCCGGTTTTTTGCGGCAGCGGCCACGTCAATAAAGGGAATTTGGCTGAACAGGAAGGGTTTTTCCACCTGAGCAAACAGATGGTTAACGCTGCCGACCATTGCCGGTGACGAGCGCCAGTTGGTCTCAAGCGTATAGTGGGCGCTTACCTCTGAGCGGGCTCGCATATAGGTAAAGATGTCGGCACCGCGGAAGGCATAAATCGCCTGTTTCGGGTCGCCTATCAGTAGCAGGCCGCATTCGGGGCGGCCAACGTAAAGCTTTTGGAAGATGCGGTATTGCTGCGGATCGGTATCCTGGAATTCATCGATCATCGCCACCGGATAACGCTGACGGATCGCCTGCGCTAACCGATCGCCACCTTCACTGTGCAGTGCGCTATCCAAACGGCTGAGCAAATCGTCAAAGCCCAACTCGGCTCGTTGACGCTTTTCTTGCTGAATAGAAAGGCGAATCTCGCTCAATGCCCGCGCCATGATCAAATCTCGCAGCGTCAGCGGTTCATCAAAAAGTTCGTCGATAGCCACAAACAGCGGATGACGTGGCGGCTCGCCTTTTTTGGTTTTATCCAACAGCACCGACTGACGGAATTTCTCCAGCTCTTTCGGCAGCTGATAGTCCTGCGTTTCCAGCACCGTCCATTCGCCCACCTTATGCAGCCAGTTGGGCAGATGCTTGCTGCTGTAGCTGCGCTTGTCCACGCCGGACTGGCTGATTGAGGCCTCCAGATCGCCTGCTGCCGACACCCACTGCGCTTTAATGGCGTCAATACGCGCCACGATTTGCTCATGGCGCATCAGCACCGTTTCGTCATCTTTCGGCGGTCGTCGCAACAGCGGCGCTTCGCCATGCAAATAACCGGAGAGATCGGCCAGCAGGGCTTCCGGGCCGCTCCATTCCTGACTTACCGCCCGGGCCACGCCCAGCGGCAACGGGTAACAATGGCGACGCCAAAAATCCGCACAGGCCTGGCGACGCAGCGGCAACTCATCCTGCACCAGAGTTTGCTCAAACAGAATGCCGGACTCGAAGGCGTTGTGGGTCAGCATACGCTGACAGAAACCGTGGATGGTGTATATCGCAGCTTCGTCCATCTGCCGCTCGGCCGCCAACAGCTGCGTAGCGGCGTCGGGCAGATCTTTAATCTCCGCCATCAGCGAGGTAAATAACGGATCCTTGCTACGGCCACGGACACAGGCAATACGCAACCCATGGATATTGCTGCGAATACGCCCACGCAACTCCTCGGTGGCGGCCTCGGTAAAGGTCACCACCAGGATCTCCTCTACCGTCAGCGGCCGGGGAAACGCTGCCGCCTGGCCCAGGCCAAGCAGCAGGCGCAGATACAGCGCCCCGATGGTAAAGGTCTTGCCGGTCCCCGCCGAGGCTTCTATCAGCCGTTCGCCAAACAGCGGCAACGTTAGCGGATCAAGCCGCTGCGGGGTAGTCTCTGTCATGGTGTAGCGACCTTACGCGGCAGAGTTTGCTGCAGTGCGGACGCATTAGGATAAGTCACCCACTCCGGCTGCACTGCATAATCCGCCTTCTCCTGGCCGCTGCCGCTCACCTGCGACAATACCGCCAGACCCTGCGGCTGGATCACCGCCTGATGGAAATAGTCCGCCAATTTGACCGGCGTCAGTTGCTTGATCTGTTCAATCAGCTTATGGCGGGTGTCAAACGCAAAATTGCCGCGATCGAAGTCATTGGCAAAACGGCCAGCCTCTTCACTCAGGGTTTGCGGGCGCTGTTTCAACTCGTTGATCATCGCCTGCTTATACTGTTCAAAGTCGGCCGGTTTCATCTCACGCAGGCGTTTTTCGGTTTTCGGGTAGAAATCCTGATAGCGCTGGTACAGATATGCCGGCTGCTTGCTGTTGCTTTGCAACAGGAAACCAATCCCCCACTGCCGCCCCACGGACATCGGGAAAGCAAATACCGCATAGCCCAATTGCTCCTGGGTACGCAGCTGACTGTAGAACCACGGCTGAATAATCTGGCCCAACAGCGAGCTGTAGGCCATGCCGGTCACTTCGTCATAGCCGGTCGGCACATAGACCGCTGCCAGCGCCGAGTCGGTGCTGCTGCCGGCACGCTGCAGGTTGGCTAGCTGCTTTTTAGCCACTTCAACGTCTTCGCCGTGCCACCATTCAATACCGGTGCACCCCAGACGGTGTTTCAACGTGGAGGCCAGCGTATCCACCTGTTGCTTGCTCATATTGCCCACCACCAGCAACTCCGGTGTTGCATCGGCCAGCAGACTGTCGCGGTAGGCCAGCACGTCTTTCAGCGTCAGGGTTTTCAACACCTCACGGCGCTCGCTGCGTTCGGAGTACGGCACGCGGGAAACCATCTGCACCGGCTGAATCGCCAGTTCGAAGGCTTTGCCCTTTTCGGCAGAATCCAGTTGCTCCAAATACCAGGATTTGGCCTGCGCCAGTTGGTCTTCCGTCGGCGTGAAGCTGGAGTATCCCTCAATCAACGACGTCAGCAACTGCGGCAGACGCTGAGTGAAGCCGTTGGCGTTGAATTGCAGACCGTTGTTCGGTGAAGTAGAGAAACTCAAGCCGCCAACCGAGGCCTGATAGCTCAGCTGATCCAGCGAAATTCCCGCCAGATAGTCGGTCAACGAGAACAGCACCTGGTTGCGCGCCGAGTCCATGGTTTTTGCATTGCGGAACGCCACTGTAACGTCGGCTTTAGGCTCGTCGGCGAAGTAGCGGCTCGGCATATACAATACGCGCAGGCCCGGTTGGTCGACCACCATCTCCGGTTTTTTGAACTCGTGCGAAGGCTTGGTCAGGCTGAAATCATCAGGTATATACGGGTTCAAGGCCGGCAACGACAGGCTGATCCCCTTGCCCAATTGCTGCCACTGCTCGAAGCGCTGCGGCGTAATCTTATCGACCTGATATGGCGCATTAACGAAGTAGGCCGTTTTGTTATGCGGTTCATTCGGGCTGACAAACCAGATGCGTGCGTTTTGCGGCGTCATGGCGTCCAGACGCTCGGCAATCGCTTTGGCATCATAGCGGTCGGCCAGGTAAGGCGCATCCAGCGTATGTTCGACCGGCACGCGCAGCATGGTATCCACCAGCCATTCGATATAATCCATATCACGGGTGATCGAGGGATAACGGAAATCCAGGTTCAGTACGTGGGAGATCTCATCAAAATAGCTTTGCTTGATGCCTTCGCTGCGTAACATCTTCAGGTAATTGAAAATTGCGGCAACCACCTCGTCACGTTTGGCCAGGCCTTTATCGGTCAGCGAAACGCTGATAGAAAACACCCCGCCGTTGCGATCGACCATAGGATCGGCCCCGGCATTGATTGCATCCGCCAACCCTTGCTTCTGCAGCCAGTCCGACAGCGTGTTTTGGCTGCGGTTGCCAATCAGGTAAGCGATATAAGTATCAGTTTTACTGCGGAACTCAGCGCTGTTGTTGTCGATGCGGAACTCGACCTTCAACTGCTTGCGCGGCTGGGCCGGCACATAGTGAATAATGATCCCCTGTTGCTCAGACGTGACGGCCGGGACGGTTATCGGCGGTACGCTGGCATCATGGTTAGGTACGCGGCCAAAGGTTTTGGCCGCCAGTTCAGCCAATGCCGGCAAGGGTTGATTGCTATACAACACCCCCATCATCAGATTGGCGGAATAATAGCGTTGATAGAATGCGGTCAGCTCGTCGTGCAGCTTGCTGCCGGGCTTGTCTTTCAGGGTATCGAGGTTACCGCCGGAAAAACGCGCACTCGGGTGAGCCGGGTTTAGCGTTTCCGCCCCGACCTGCGCCATGCGCATACCGTCACGCGAACGTGCCATCGTCAGTTCGGCATTCACTGCATTACGTTCGCGATCGGCATTGCCTGGATCCAATATCGGCTCGGCAATGGCATCCGCCATGCGGTCTACCGCCGGGGCCAGCGCATCGTTTTCCACTTCCAGATAGAATGCGGTGCGGTAAGAGGCGGTGCTGGCGTTATGGCTGCCACCGTGTTTCTTCAGAAACTCGGACAGGTTTTCCGGCTGCGGATAGCGCTTGGATCCCATCAGCACCATGTGCTCCAGGTAGTGCGCCAGCCCAAGCTGGCTGTTCGGATCCTCCAGCGAGCCCACCGGCAACGCCAGCGCCGCCAGCGATTTTGGTGCCTGAGCATCGGACACCAGCAGCACGGTCATGCCGTTCGTCAGTTTGATCGCCTGATACTGACGCGGATCGTGATCGCTTTTGTTGATCTTCTCCGCCAGCGGTTGCCATCCCTGTGCGGCCAAGCTCAACGGTGCCCAAAACATAACCAATAATACTAACCCGGTGATGCGGGCCAACTGTCTGCGCATATCCAAAATAAACCCCTATTCTGACGCCATCGCGCCAAATCCCTGACGTTGACGGCGCACATCAAAACAACACAATAATATCTATATGCTTGTACGTTATGTAAGACCGGAGCTGACCCCGATAGTTGAATATAACCCTAATTATTTTTACCACCTCCCGGCAATCAGTACCACCGGGGGATTGTTACCCAAGGTTATGTCGCGCAACCGGCAGAAGGTAACGTTCTGTTTCGGCCAGAATTTGCGCTAAACAAGGATTATCCAACTGCCGGAATACCCGCTGCACATAAGGGTCTTCGCCTTCTCCCGGAATGCGCTGATCGCCCTGCCAGGTCTGCAGCAGCTTGGCTCGAGCCTTGATTTGCACCTCTTCATCCCAGTCAATCTGCTGCGTTTCCTGCTGGTAACATTGGCTTAGCCAAGCCCAGCCGCTTTTGTTCAGCAACAGCAACGGCCGACACAGACCGCGCTGATAACCGGCCACCAATTCGGCCAGTTGCTCATGGGCATCCTCTGCGCTCAGGGCGGCAAAACGCCAGGCTGCCCCTTTGCGACCGTAAATACGGCTTTCCCCTGTGCCACCGGCGCAGCAGTACACCAGATGCTCCAGCCACAGCAATATCCCATCGACGGCCGACAGGGTGGATGGCCGCCAACGTAACAGCCCGTCTTCCTGAACCTGATGCAACCAGCCGCTAATGCGCACGCCGGCAATGTCGATATCCAGTTCAAGACTGTGCCCTTCGCTGCGCTCTGCCCGCACCTGCTCAGCCAGTTCAGCCATCTCTTCCTGCTGCTTCTGCCAATAAATTTCACCGAATGGGCCAAAGGGTAATCCGCCAGCGGCACGAACTCGCTGAAACAGGCGAGTGGCGTCCTCACCGTCAATCAGAGTATTCAACAGTTGGCTGTTGAACTGATAACGGCTGAGATTATCCAGGGTAAAGGGCTCTTCATCCGGCAGCTCGGTTTCTTCCAAAATGAAGCTGACCCCCAGACGGAGTTGGAAGAAGGCGCGGATAGGGTGGCGATAGAATCGCAGCAAGTCATCCAGCAAAATCTGGGTTTGTGCTTCCGGCAGCAGAGGTTGATTAAACGCCGGATGTGCAGCTCCTTTTCCGTCGGCGGCCGGCAGCCATTCCGCGGCGTAGCTCTGATCTTCTGTACCGGGCAGGAAATTCTCGGCGGCAAACGGCATACGCGAGTGCCAGTTGAGCAAGTGATCACCCACGCGTTTTGCACTGCCATCGGCGTCCAACGCTTCATCCCCCGGCAGGCAGTAGCTCTGTTCAAGGTATTCCAGCAGCTCGGTCACCAACACCGAAGGGTAACGTTCGCTGTTATCCTGAATGGAACGGCCAATAAAGCTGATATACAGCCGTTGCTGCGCCGACAGTATCGCCTCCAGGAATAAATAACGGTCATCATCACGACGGCTACGATCGCCACGCTTGACCTGCTGTGCCATCAGATCAAAGCCTAACGGCGGCAGCGTCCGTGGGTAAACGCCGTCGTTCATGCCCAGCAGGCACACCACTTTAAACGGGATGGAACGCATCGGCATCAGGGTGCAGAAATTGATTTGCCCGGCCAGGAAACGCTGGCTGATCCGCTCCTGATCGAGGCGTGACGCCAGTTCATCACGCAGGATGGATAGTGGCACCTCATCGGGATAACGGGCCGCCAACCCGAACTCGAACAGCTTGTTCCACTGCTGCTCAATCAGCGCCAGCACCACTTCGGTTTCGCCGTCCTGCTCAAAGAAGGTCTCCAGCAGTTGGCGGCACAGTGGCTGCCATTCCGGCAGCGTACGCAGTTGCCCTAGTCGTTGCCGCCAGCGGCTCAACGCCGCCAGCAGCTCAGCTAGCTGCCCAGCCAGCTCGGCGACCAATCCGCTCGATTCGTCGTAGGGCAAGACCCCCTGCCAGTCACCGGCATTGCTGTCCATGGCGTAACCCAACAGCATACGCGTAATGCCAAATTGCCAGGTGTGCTGTCCGGTGGCGGGCAAATCCAGTTCGCGCACGTTGTCATCATCCAGGCCCCAGCGTACGCCGGATTCACCCACCCAATGGCGCAACAGACGCAGGCCCTCTTCCCGGATGGAGAATCGCGCCGCCAGTGCGGGAACCTCCAGCAGTGCCAGCACCTGCTCTGAGGTAAAGCGGCTCTGCGGCAGATCCAAGAGCGAGATAAAAGCCTGCAGCGCCGGGTGGGCCTGGCTGGCTTTGCGGTCAGAAATGGCAAACGGCAGGTAGCGTTCTGGGGAGGCATTGCCGAATACCGCCTGGATATAAGGCGTGTAATTGTCGATGTCCGCCACCATCACAATAATGTCGCGCGGCGTCAGCTCAGGGTCATCCGCCAACATGCTCAATAACTGATCGTGCAGCACCTCAACTTCACGCTGCGGGCTGTGGCAAGCGTGCAGGCTGATGGAGCGATCGGCAGGATCCAGTCGTCGTTTGGTGGCGCTGCTTTCCAGCGTTTCCGGCGTGGTGCCGATAACCGCACTGTTCTTCAGCTCCAGCATATCGTACTGAATGCCATGCAACAGATTGTCCGCAGGGATATCGACAAATGCGAAAACTTCCTGCGCAGATTCGATCTGCGAAAGCAAAAAGTGGTGGTCGCGTCCCAACTTGCCCCATGAGGCCAGCAGCGGGTTCGGCAGGTCTTGCTCACCGGCTTCATTAAACAGCGCGGCGGCATTTTCAGGATCTTTGAATAACGCATATTCGGTTTGATCCTGATAATGGCGTCGTTTGCGGCTCTGCAATTTCGCCAGAAATGATTGACTCTGAATATCTCCCCAGTAGTAGCGGCAAGGGTTAGTGAACATCAGGTGGACGTCAATGTGCCTGCCCAGCGCCTGGAGGGCCTCCAGATAGACCGGCGGCAATGCCGAAATGCCGCAGATAAAGACCCGTGGCGGCAATCCCGCCGGGGGCTCCTGTGCCTTTTCCAGCTCGTTGATAAAACGGCGATACAGGTTGGCGCGATGCCATTCCGGCTGCCCCAATTCCGCGGTGTACTCTACCAGGCGCGCCCACAGCGGGGCCTGCCATTGCTGCGCTTCCGCCAGTCCGTCAACGCGTTCGCCCTTCTGCCAGCTTTCCAGCCATTGCGGGCGATACACCAGGTATTGGTCAAACAGGTCAGCCACCCGACCGGCCAGTTGATGAATTTTACGTTTGTCGCCGTCGTCGGTGAGGTAATGCTGCAGTGGAGCAAATTCAGGCTGGGTGAGTAAATCGGGCAGCAGCCACATCAGCTTCCAGGTCATGGCGTCTTTGCTGAAGGCGCTCTCTTTCGGGATACCCGGTAACACCCGGGTAAACATGTCCCAGATGAAGGTAGCCGGCAGGGGGAAAGCGATGTTGGCGGCAATGCCGAACTGCTCCGCCAGTTGCATCTGCAGCCACTGCGCCATACCGGGGCTCTGCACCAACACCACTTCCTGTTGGAAAGGATCGGCCAAGGGCTCTCTGGCTATCAAAATGCTGGTCAGCGTTTTTAACACGTCCAACTGATTGGAGTGATAAACCTTAAACATTGGGCGCTCCCTTAAAACAAAATATGTGCCAGCTCACTGGCGCATGCAGTACCAACGACTCAGTTCCGCCCACTGCTGTTGGGGCGTTTGTATTCTTACCACTAACCGCTGACAGGCAGGCTGTGGGCTGCTCAAGCTGGTCTCACGCCGCCAGCCGGGTGCCAGTGGCGGCAGCCCGGCATCCATGCGACCGGTAGCGGCGAACACTTCCAGATGCTGGTGCGCCAACGACCACGCCTGTCGATACTGCCACTGACGCTGGAACGACTGCAACAGCACCTGATGATACTGTAACAACCCCAGTAGCGACACCGCGAACAGCAACGCGGCAATCAAGACCTCCGGCAAGCTGAAACCCCGCTGGCGCCATAGGGTTGCGTCAGATGCATCAGTTGGGTTAATCCTCACAGTCCGCCTGCTTTTTTTCAGGGCAAAAATCTAGCCACCCGCCGGTTTCTGCTCTGAGCGCAATCTCTCCGGTTGCGCCCTCAGGTTTGCTCCGTTGATATAACCGCAAAGGCTCTGCGCCATTCATCGGTGCTTCACCTCGCACCAGGACAATACCCGCCTGGGAGGATAATTTTGCGCAGGCACGTAGCTCAGTTGTTTGCCGGCACCACCAGCCACTCTCATTCAGTTGCCCGTGTGACCAGGACTGCGCCACACCCCAACTGAGCGCTGAAGCGGCCTGATTGTATGCCCGTAAATAGCGCTTCTCATCGGTCGCCAATAACAAAGCGCTATCCAATTGCCGGTGCTGGGCATTCAACAGCATCAGCCCCATCACCAACAGCATCATTACGGCCGCCAAGGTACTGCCGCCTCGTTCGGCACTAATGTTCATGGCAGAGAAGCCATATTGACCGCCCAGACCAGGCTGCGCCGTATACCGTCGTCCGCTTTCGCACGGCCGCTCAGCGCCAGCGTAGCCCAGGTTTTTCCGTTTTCACCCAGGTTGGTCTTTACGCTGAAGGCTTCGATACGCACTTCGTCGTTATCGATCAGACGTTCCCAGCCACCGCCCCGACAATGATTAATACCCCGCTGCCCTTCCAACATCCCCTGGCGCAGGCGATAACCGAAATAGTCGGCATCGGCGCCGAAAGCCTCCCAATGGCCGTTACGACTGATGTCATAGGCGATAATCACGCAACTGCCCGCCGCTTCTCCGGGAAGGTGGCTAAGCAGTATTGGTTGCCCACGGCACTGACCGGCGCAAAACCCCGCACGGCGCAGATCTTTCTCTATGCCGAAGGCCAATTGCCGCAGTACCGACTCCAGCCGGTAGTGCCTGCCGACATCGACGCTGTGTTGACGTAAAACCGGATAGGTTTTGGCGGCAGCAAGCGCAATCAGGCTGCCGAACGTCAGCGCCAACATCACCTCCGGCAGCGTAAAACCCCGCTCTAAGGCTGACATAGCGCAACCCCCCTGATGCCCACCCCTTCGCTGCACAATCGCAGTCGCCCCTTGGCAGAAAGCACCAATCTCAGGCTGCCTGCACCGTTGCTAAGCACAATATGCCCCGCCTGCGCATTATTGCGCAGGCCATAAAACCCCATCTCTTTTTGGGTATGGCCTGTCAGCCGCACATCAGGGTAATGCGGCTTGAAGATGTCATCGTCGAGTGCAGCGCAATTCGCAGGCGTTTGACCTTCACCGATACACCAGGTCGTTCCGGGTTTAATCCCCAGCAGCGCCGTGCGGTTGTGCCAGTTGGCATCAGCCTGCAACCGGTTGAGAAAAGCCAGCAGTTGTTGTGCAGTGTGTTCCAACCGCAAAGCCTGCTGATAATGACGCCAGTGGCTGACACCCCAGCCCGTCAGCAGACCCGCCAGGGTAATCACCACCAGCAGTTCTATCAGCGTCATGCCGCGCTGGCCATCGGGGTTAAACTTCATCTCGTCGTTCATGGCGGCCAGTGTAATCAGGCGCGCAACAGGGTAAAGGGGGGCTTTTCGGCCTTGAAGCACATCGCGCAGGCTTTCTATGCAACAGGTAAGCGAGCACAACAAAATGCGATGCAGTCCGCAGTAAGGGAACGGCAGGAAAAGATAAGGGCGCAACCTGTGCGCCCTCGGGGATAACTTATGCGGAGAAAATCAGATAGCAACCGGTGCTTTGATTGGGGGATGCGGATCGTACCCTTCGATTTCAAAGTCTTCGAAACGGTAATCAAACAGCGATGCCGGTTTGCGTTTGATCAAAAGCGTTGGCAAGGCACGCGGTTCACGGGTCAGCTGCAGCTGGGTTTGTTCCATATGGTTGCTGTACAGGTGGGTATCGCCGCCGGTCCAGACGAAATCACCCACTTCCAGATCGCATTGCTGCGCCATCATATGCACTAACAGCGCGTAGCTGGCAATGTTGAACGGCAGGCCGAGGAACACATCGCACGAGCGCTGGTACAGCTGACAGGATAATTTGCCGTCCGCCACGTAGAACTGGAAGAACGCATGGCATGGCGCCAGCGCCATCTGATCCAATTCACCCACGTTCCAGGCCGAGACTATGATGCGGCGTGAATCCGGATCCTGTTTCAGCTGATTCAGCACCGTGGTCAACTGGTCGATCTGACGACCGTCTGCGGCTCCCCAGGCACGCCACTGTTTGCCGTACACCGGGCCAAGGTCGCCGTTCTCGTCGGCCCACTCGTCCCAGATGCTGACCTTGTTTTCCTTCAGGTAAGCCACGTTGGTGTCGCCGTTCAGGAACCACAACAGTTCATGGATGATCGAACGCAGGTGACATTTTTTGGTGGTCACCAACGGGAAGCCTTCCTGCAAATTGAAACGCATCTGGTGGCCGAAAATCGACAGCGTGCCAGTGCCGGTACGGTCGGCTTTAGGGGTGCCCTCGGCGAGCACTTTGTTCATCAAATCCAGATACTGTTTCATTTGTTCCTCACGACAGTTGTTGCTGCGGGCGACGACGATACGCCCAAATCATCATAATAATACCGGCCACCACCATAGGAACGGACAGGATCTGCCCCATGCTGATTACGCCGTCGAACAGGCCGAGCTGGGCATCCGGCTGACGGAAAGCTTCGACGATAATGCGGAATACGCCATAACCAATCAGGAACAGGCCGGAAACGGCGCCCATCGGCCGCGGTTTGCGAATAAACAGGTTCAGAATGATAAACAGCACCACGCCTTCCAGCAGCAGTTCATACAGCTGGGACGGGTGGCGCGGCAGCACGCCGTATTGATTCAGGATCGGCAGCAGTTGCGGATCGGCGGCGGCAAGCGCTACGTCTTCCGCGCGTGAACTTGGGAACAGCATCGCCCATGGGGTATCGGTGGTAACACGGCCCCAGAGTTCGCCGTTGATAAAGTTGCCCAAGCGGCCGGCCCCCAGGCCGAAGGGGATCAGCGGGGCAATAAAATCAGAAACCTGGAAGAAGGTGCGTTTGGTACGACGAGCGAACCAGAACATCACCAGAATAACCCCCATCAGGCCGCCGTGGAACGACATACCGCCATCCCAGACTTTGAACAGATAGAGCGGGTTATCCAGGAACAGCGGCAGGTTGTAGAACAACACATAGCCAACGCGGCCACCGACGAACACGCCGAGGAAACCGGCATACAGCAGGTTCTCTACTTCATCCTTGGTCCAGCCGCTGCCCGGTTTGTTGGCACGGCGCACCGCCAGCCACATGGCAAAAACGAAGCCAACCAGGTACATCAGACCGTACCAATGCAGAGAGACCGGGCCGATAGAGAAAATCACCGGATCAAATTTAGGAAACGCCAGATAGCTATTGGTCATCTATCACCACAACATGTCTATTATTCTTCCCCATCCGGGGGCGGCAGGTGCCAAACGCGGTGAAACGCAGCAGGAGCACTTTTTCCGTTGCTTTCAACACAGTGAGGAGGCGGATAATAGCATAAGCTTAAGCGTCTCCGGACTGGACTGCTGGGAAAAGTTCTGTAAAAAAATCAGTCAGCCTGCGGCGTTACTTGCCGCCGCGGATCAACCCGCCCATGCCGCGCCGCTCCATAAACGCCGCCACCTGATGGCGCACTTCGGTGGTCATTTGGGCACTGAGTACCCGCTGCGCCAGCACTTCGGCATCGGAGAGCTCAATATGCCGCAGCAGATATTTGATCCGCGCCACGCTACGTCCGTTCATGCTCAGGTTGCGGTAGCCCATGCCCACCAGCAGCAAGGCCCCCATGGGATCGCCGGCCAGTTCACCGCACAACCCCACCGGCAGCCCGACGGCCTGGGCCTGAACGACAATCATCTTGAGCACCTGCAGCATGGAAGGATGCAGGCTGTCGTATAGCGACGCCACTCGGGTATTGTTGCGATCAACCGCCAACAGGTACTGGGTCAGGTCGTTGGTACCGACCGAAATAAACTCCACCCGCCCGGCCAGATGCGGGATCAGGAAGATCATCGACGGCACTTCAAGCATTACGCCAAGTTTGGGTTTGGGAATTTCATACCCCAGCACTTCTTCCACTTCCCGCCCAGCGCGGTCGATCAGGCGTCGGGCCTCGTCGATCTCTTCCAGACTGGTGATCATCGGCAGCAAAATGCCCAGATTGCCGGTACCGGCATTGGCACGCAGCATGGCGCGCACCTGGATCAGGAAGATTTCCGGCTGATCCAGGGTGATGCGGATACCGCGCCAACCCAGACAGGGGTTTTCTTCGCTGATAGGCATATAAGGCAGCTGCTTATCGGCGCCGATATCCAGCGTGCGCAGCGTCACCGGCTTGTTCGGATAGAGCTGCAACATACCCTGATATTGGGCGACCTGTTCCTCTTCGGAAGGGAAGCCACTCTGCAGCATAAATGGAATTTCGGTACGGTAGAGGCCGACGCCATCGACGCGCCCTCCCAGCAATTGCTCGTGTTCCGGGCTAAGACCGGCGTTGAGCATCACCTGCACTCGCTCGCCGCTTTTGAGCTGAGCCGGCTGTTCGACGTCGTCTTCCGCCAATCGGCTTAATTCCAGCTCTTCGGTGATCAGCCGCTGGTATTCCTGCACCAGCACCGGCTCAGGATCAACCAGCAGCTCGCCGCGATAGCCATCGACAATCAGCAGGCGCTGGCTGAGCAATGCAGGCTGGATATCCGCCCCCATCACCGTCGGCACACCCATCGCCCGCACCAAAATAGCCGCGTGTGAGTTGGCGGCACCGTCGCGGACCACCACGCCGACCAGCCTGTCCTGTGGCATTTCGGCCAACAGGGTAGCGGTCAGTTCATCGGCCACCAGCACAAAACGCGCCGGCCACTGGGTTGCGCCCTGAGTGGTATCGTCGAGGTGGAATAAAAGGCGCTGACCTAGCGCGCGCAGATCGCTGGCGCGCTCGCGCATGTAGGTGTCTTGCAGGCTGGCGAACTGGGCGGCAAAGACTTCGATCACCTGTTTCACCGCCCATTCGGCCACGGAGCCGGCATCGATCTCGGCGAAAAGTTCGCGCTTGAGACGGGCGTCGTTCAGCAGGTGAGAGTAAAGATCGAAAATCGCCGCGCTCTCTTTTTGCGAGCTGGCGGCAAAGCGCTTGCTGAAACGGCGGAATTCCGCCCCGGCTTCTTCCAGCGCCTGAGTCAGGCGTTCACGTTCGCTGGCAGTATCGAGCGTTGAGGCCTTGTAAACCTGATCGAGTGACGGCTGGCTGCTGTCCTGCCAACCTTCGGCCACCGCCACGCCTGGCGATGCCGCCAGCGCACGAATGCGCGTCTGGCGATACTGGCCAAAAAGAGCGTTAAGCTGCGATTGGGATAGGATACCGGCCATTTGCGTGGCCAGCGTCACCATAAAAGACTCTTCGCTTTCGTCGAACTGGCGCAGCTCACGCTGCTGAACCACCAATACGCCCAGCAGTTGGCGGCGATGAATGATCGGCACGCCGAGGAAGGATCGGAACCGATCCTCCTTCACCTGGGGAATATATTTGAAGCTGGGGTGGCTCTGCGCGTCCGCCAGGTTAATCGGCTCCGCACGGCGCCCAACCAGGCCGACGATGCCTTCATCAAAGGCCAGTGCGATAGTGCGCCCACGCGGTTTTTTTAACCCGCGTGTCGCCATCAGGTAATAACAGCGGCGGTCATTGTCTGCCAGATAGATGGAACAGACTTCCGTATCCATTGCCAGACAGGTTTCATTGACCAAAAGATCCAGCGCATCTGTCAGGCTGGCCGCCGCGGCCACCTTCTCAACAATTTCTCGCAAGCGCGTGAGCATAGTCGGCTTAACTTAACCTCTCTTCCGGCGATAAGCGGGGGTCTGCCGCTGCGCTGCCTGCTCCTGCATCGGCATCACGGTGACGGCGAATTCTTTCATCACCCGGCGGTAAACGTCGCGTTTGAACGACACCACCTGGCGCACCGGATACCAAAAGCTCACCCAGCGCCAGCCGTCAAACTCCGGCGTGCTGCTGCGTTGCATATTGATATCAGCGTCATTGCACATTAACTGCAAAAGAAACCATTTCTGCTTTTGGCCGATACAAACCGGCTTTGTGTCCCAACGCACCAAACGTTTTGGCAATTTATAGCGCAACCAGTTGCGGGTTGAGGCCAGGATACGCACATCCTTTTTGCTCAGCCCCACTTCTTCGAACAGCTCACGGTACATTGCCTGTTCTGCGGTTTCACCGGGGTTGATCCCCCCTTGGGGAAACTGCCAGGAGTGTTGACCGTAACGGCGAGCCCACAGGACTTGCCCCTGACGATTACAGATTACGATACCAACATTCGGGCGGTAGCCATCATCATCGATCACCGGACTACCTCGATAAGCTTAAATTCGCATAGATACCCTGATTGTTTCACACAAGCTACAGGCGGTAAACCACTGCTTTGCGGCGGTGCAGACCGGATAACATTGGGATAACTCACAGATAATGGCAAAGTTATAAACATGTGAAGCCGTTTACACGCGGTTTTATTCACTTTTTCTGTGGATAGGTGTGTGAAGAACTCAAGGGATAAGCCGGTAAAACTCTGGTGAACTCAAAATCACCATAAAAACAAAAACAAAAACATATCACTAAAAACATAAAGTTATCTATTTATCAACAACCCTATACAGAGTAAAAATGTGATCTATATCCGTTTAGGATCTTACCCTGGCGAAAGATCCACCAACGTCGTTTTTATCCACAGATTATCCGTATGAGTTACGCACAAAACGGACAATTTCGCAAAAAAACCCCTGAGTCAAGGCTGTAAATCGAACCAGTGATCGGTAAAAATTTGGGTTATCCCATAAATCTGTGGATAAATAGGTGTAAGATCCTGTTTATTGTCGGTGGCTTCAGGTGCACAAGCGTCGCCCTGAATTTTTCCCCCGTCATGTAGCGGGAAAAAAGTCATGGAAAATCATGCTACTATTATTCTTTTCCCCAGACCTTGCCCACCAAGGTTCGCTGTGTACAAATACAGTACGTTTTTCAACCAAATCTAACAGGTTCGCATTATGGCGTTTTTATCTCCTCTGCCCCCTCCTCCAGAAAATGAACAGCAACTGTTTGAACGGGCGCAGCAGCTTGCCGGCTGTCAGTTGGGAGAACTGGCGACACGTGCGCAGTTGCCTATTCCCAAAGATCTGAAGCGGGATAAAGGATGGGTTGGCATGCTGCTGGAGCAGTATCTTGGCGCCATGGCCGGCAGCAAGCCGGAACAGGATTTTCCCGAGTTGGGCATCGAGCTGAAAACCATCCCGATAGACGCCGCCGGCAAGCCACTGGAAACCACTTTCGTCTGCGTAGCGCCCTTGACCGGCAACAGCGGCGTCACCTGGGCCAGCAGCCACGTACGCCATAAGCTGGCGCGGGTGCTGTGGATCCCGGTGGAAGGCGAGCGGCAGATTCCGCTGGCACAGCGGCGCATAGGTTCACCACTGTTGTGGAGCCCGAACGAAGAAGAAGAAGAGATGCTGCGCCGCGACTGGGAAGAGCTGATGGATTTGATCGTGCTTGGCCACGTAGAACGGATCACCGCACGGCACGGTGAAGTGCTGCAACTACGCCCCAAGGCGGCCAACAGTAAAGCCCTGACCGAAGCCATCGGCGAACAAGGTCAGCCGATCCTCACATTACCGCGTGGTTTCTATTTGAAAAAAAGTTTCACCGCCGCGCTGCTGGCAAGACATTTCTTAATCTGATCGCTTTTGTTTAGGCTGTGTTTAGCTAACAGTGTCGCCGTATCAATAAACGCGTATAATTCTGCCTTTGCTTTTTATTAAGGTGTGGCTAGGCAATGTTCGAATGGATTATGGATCCCAATGCCTGGTTAGCGTTAGGTACGCTGACCATTCTTGAGATCATTCTGGGTATTGATAACATTATTTTCCTTTCCCTGGTGGTGTCTAAACTGCCGAAAGCCCAGCAGAACAAGGCGCGTCGCATCGGGCTGGCCGGCGCAATGTTAATGCGTCTGGGGCTGTTGGCCTCTATCGCCTGGGTGATCCGTCTGACCCATCCGCTGTTTACCATCATGGATCACAGCGTTTCGGCTCGCGATCTGATCCTGCTGCTGGGCGGGCTGTTCCTGATTTGGAAAGCCAGTAAAGAGATCCATGAAACCATCGAAGGGTCGGACGAAGAGCACCACACTAAAGTGCACGGCTTCTTCGGTGCCATCGTGCAGATCATGCTGCTGGATATCATTTTCAGCCTGGATTCAGTGATCACCGCGGTAGGCCTGTCCGATCATCTGTTTATCATGATGGCAGCAGTAGTGATTGCCGTGGGCGTTATGATGTTTGCCGCCCGGCCGATTGGCGAGTTCGTTAACCGCCACCCTTCGGTGAAAATGCTGGCGCTGGCATTCTTGATCCTGGTGGGCTTCACCCTGATGCTGGAAAGCTTCCAGGTGCATGTACCTAAAGGCTACATCTACTTTGCGATGTTCTTCTCGATGTCGGTAGAAGCGCTCAACCTGATGCGCAGCAAGAAAAAACCCGCCTCTGAGTAATCCCCCAACGGGAGCGAGCGTAAGCCGCTCCCGTTAATATTTTTGTATCCCCCGCACAGTTTCAATGTCACTTTCTCTTACAGAGATAAGGACTTATCCGAAACACGATGCATCTATAGTTTGCTAATCTAGAAAGAAGCTTCTTTTTGCACACATAACTGAGGATCCGCAGGATGAAAAAGTGGGTAATGGCAGTGTCTGCGTTGGTGATGGCCGCCGGGTTGGCGGGATGCTCCAGCGATTACGTGATGGCGACCAAAGACGGCAATATGATCCTGACTCAGGGCAAGCCAGAGATTGACCAAGATACCGGCCTGATCAGCTATAAAGACGAAAAAGGCAACCATCGCCAGATCAACGGCGATCAGGTTTCACAGGTCATCGAACGCTAGTTTCCCGATCGGCTATCGCCCCGCGTTGCGCGATAGCCCTCCCCGCACTGAATCCACTTCCCCCATCTTCTCGGCTTGGTTATAGTCGGCAAAGGCGATATCACCGCCTTGCAGATTGTTTGGCTCCTGTTTTACCGGGTGTATAGCCCGTAAGCGCTAACACGAAAGGAAGGCCGTTAATGCAATACCACCGTATTCCCCACAGTTCTTTAGAAGTGAGCGTGCTGGGACTGGGCACCATGACCTTTGGCGAACAGAACAGTGAAGCCGATGCCCACGCGCAACTCGACTATGCATTAGCCGCTGGCATCAACCTGATCGATACCGCAGAGATGTACCCGGTACCGCCCCGCCCTGAAACCCAGGGGCTGACCGAACAGTACATCGGCAGTTGGATCCAGGCTCGCGGCAACCGTGAGAAACTGGTGCTGGCCAGCAAAATCGCCGGGCCGGTGCGCGGAACTGACAGCAGTATCCGTCCGCAGCAGGCGCTGGATCGCAAAAACATCCGTGCCGCGCTGGACGCCAGCCTGAAACGCCTCAACACCGATTATCTCGATCTCTACCAGCTGCACTGGCCGCAGCGCGCGACCAACTTCTTCGGTAAGCTCAACTACCAGTACACTGACGAAAAGGCTACCGTCACCCTACTGGAAACGCTGGAAGCGCTGACCGAGCAGGTGCGCGCCGGTAAAATTCGTTATATCGGGGTGTCTAACGAAACGCCTTGGGGCGTGATGCGTTACCTGCAGTTGGCTGAAAAGCATGAGCTGCCGCGCATCGTCTCAATTCAGAACCCCTACAGCCTGTTGAACCGCAGTTTTGAGATTGCTCTGGCGGAGATCAGCCAGCACGAAGGCGTCGAACTGTTAGCCTATTCCAGCCTGGCGTTCGGCACCCTGAGCGGCAAGTATTTGAACGGCGCCAAACCGGCCGGTGCGCGAAATACGCTGTTTAGCCGCTTTAATCGTTATTCGGCCCCGCAAACGCAGTTGGCGATTGCCGAATACGTCGCATTAGCCAAAAAACACGGACTGGATCCTTCGCAGATGGCCCTGGCCTTTGTTCGCCAGCAACCCTTCGTTGCCAGTACCCTGCTGGGCGCCACCACGTTGGAACAGCTGAAAATCAACATCGACAGTTTCGACCTGGTGTTGAATGAAGACGTGCTTCAGAGGCTGGAGGAGATCCACACCCGCTTTACCATTCCTGCCCCCTAAATAATCAGGGGCGCCTAAACCGCGCCCCTTTTGATTATTTTGCCCGTCGTTGCGACAACCACAGTGCGCCGATCGCCAGCGCGAAAACCACACCAAAACCGATCCCCACGCCGACCACCGGTACGCTGACTTTCACCGCCAGCGAATAGAGCCCGAGCATCAACAGCATGGCGGTGTTCTCGCCAAGGTTTTGCACCGCGATCGCGTTGCCTGCCCCCACCGATTTTTTGCCTCGTTCTTGCAACAACGCATTCAACGGCACCACAAAGAAGCCGCCCAAGACGCCGATAATCAGCAGTACCGCATAGGCGCTAAGCAGGGTAGTTTGCAGCGCAAATATCGCCACCGCTACGCCAATCAAGATCCCGGCCGGCATACAGCGTTTCACGGTCTCAAGCGTAACGAAGCGAGCTGCGGCACCGGCGCCAACCACAATCCCCACCGCCACCATGGCATTCAGCAACGTCGGCGTGGCGTTATCGGCGATACCCAGCGCCACCGGCACCCACAGCACCAACAGAAAGCGCAGCGTGACCCCTGCGCCCCAAAACAGGCTGGTACCAATCAATGAGAAACGGGTTTGCCCATCGCGCCACAGCACCACACAGGCGTTGAAGAAAGCGCGAGTCATGGCGCGTGGCGTCCATGACGTCGCCGGATGTGCCGCAGGCAGGCGCGGAATATACAGGTTGGCGATCACCGCCGCTGCGTAAACCAGCGCACATACCGCCAGTGCCGCGACCACGTGCCAGTCTGCCAGGATGCCGCCGGCCACCGAGCCCAGCAGGATCGCCGCGATAGTGGAGGCCTCCATCAGGCCGTTGGCCTTGACCAGTTTCTCACCGCTGGTGATCTCACCCAAAATCCCATATTTGGCCGGTGAATAAGCTGCGGCACCCACGCCTACCAGGCTATAACCGAGGAACGGATCCAACCCGAAACAGATCACCAATGCGCCGGCCAGCTTCAGGCCGTTGGCCACCATCATCACCCGCCCTTTCGCAAAGCTGTCGGCAATCTGGCCGACAAAAGGCGCGAGAATGATATAGGTGGCGACAAACGCCATCTGCAGAATCGGCTGGCTCCAGTCGGGATAAAGCTGTTGTTTGATCAGCGCCAGCGTGGCGAACAGCAACGCATTGTCACCGAACGCAGAGAGAAACTGTGCGCAAATGACCGCAATCATGCTGCGCGAAAGCAAGGGGGAATCAGTGTTCGACGACGAGTTCATCAGACAGTATCCGGCTGTTCAGCCATTTTACGCAGGGTCACAAAATCCGGTTTGCCACTGCCCAGCACCGGCAGCGTTTTCAACAGGCGAATATCACGCGGTACCGCCAGTTCAGGGCTGCCCAATTCACGCGCTGCCCGCAGCAAGGCTTCGCGGGTTACGCTTGCATCGGTTGTGAACAGCACCAGTGCCTCGCCCTTACTGCTGTCACTTTTCACCGTGGCGGCGTGCAGCCCTTCCGGCGATACACGCTGTGCCAGCAGCTCCACGCTTTCCAGCGAGACCATTTCGCCCGCCAGTTTGGCAAAGCGCTTCACCCGACCGCGGATCACACAGTAGCCCTGTTCGTCCAGCGTGACGATATCGCCGGTATCGTACCAGCCCGGCTGCAGGTTGCCCTGTTCATCCTCTGCCGCCGGCGGCTCCAGCTCGCCCGGATGCTCCACCCGCAGATAGCCTTTCATGATATTCGGCCCACGCAGTTGCAGGCGTCCACCGTTCTCAATACCCGGCACCTTCATTAAACGCGCTTCCATATTCGGCATGATGCGCCCGACGGTACCCACCTTGGCCGCCAGCGGCACGTTGATTGACACCACCGGCGCACACTCGGTCACGCCATAGCCTTCCAGGATGCGAATACCGTATTTGTCCTGATAAATCTGTTTGGTGCTGTCCGCCAGCTTTTCCGCACCGGCTACCACATAGCGCAACCGGGCAAAGTCATACGGATGGGCAAAACGCGCATAGTTATTGAGGAAAGTGGCCGTGCCGAACAGCACGGTGCAGTTACGGTCATACACCAGCTCCGGCACCACGCGGTAATGCAGCGGACTGGGGTAGAGGAAAATGCGGCTGCCGGTCATCAACGGGGTCAACAGCCCGACCGTCAAACCAAACGAGTGAAACAGCGGCAGCGACGACATAAAACGGTCGCGCGGAGTGAAGTCGGCAATGGTACGGATCTGCTCAACGTTAGCCAGCAGGCTGGCGTGGGAGTGCACCACGCCCTTCGGATTGCCCTCCGACCCCGAGGTGAACAAGATCAGTGCCGCATCGTCAGGCTTCTGCGGCAGCATGGCGCCCGCGGGTTGGAACAGATGACGCAGGATCCACAGCTTGTCCGCCAGGGTCACGGTATCTTTCAGATCCTCCAGATACACCCAGTTGGCCTCCGGCACCTGCTGCGGCAAATGTGTCAGCTTGCCTTTTTCCAGGAACTGGCGTGAGGTGACGATGGTTTTAAGACTGGCGGCGAGCATGGCACTTTTCAGGCCGTTGGAACCCGCGGTGTAGTTGAGCATCGCCGGGATACGGTTGCGCAGCGAGGCGCCAAAAATCGCCGCGGCGGTAATGGTGGCATTCGGCAATAGCATGCCGACATGTTCGCCCTCGGCGGTAAAGCGCTGCAGGATACGGCTGACGCCCAGCGCTTTTTTGATCAGTGTCTGGTAGCTGTCTTCCTTGAAGTTGATATCTTCAATGCACGGCTTACTCCGACCATAGCGATGCTGCGCCGCCAGCAAAGCGCGGAACAGGGTCTGTGGCTCGCGCGTGTCCATACGCGCCTTCATCATGATCTGGTGCAAACGATCGCCGGCCAGCATGCGACGTTCTCGGGCGCGTGGCGCGACCGGCATCGGCAATGACGTCGGCGGTAAAATACGGATGCTGATCTGCGGGAACCAACGGATCTTGAATACCCCGGCCATACGCCCAAAAGGGCTGAATTCGGCGCCATCAAGCCGTATCGGCACCACGGTCGCCCCCGATTTGGCGGCAATAAACGCGGCACCATCATAAATTTTCATCAGTGAGCCGGTCACGGTAATGCGCCCTTCGGGGAACACCACGATGGGCCGCCCTTGCTCAACCATGCGCACCAACTGTTTGATGGCCATCGGCTTGGTGGGATCGAGCGAAACGAAATCGATATAAGGCCGCAACCAGCGCATAAACCAGCGATCGCCAATGCTGGCGTAGACGGCAAACACCGGTTTGATCGGCAAAAACAGCGCCAACAGAATACCGTCGAGGAAGGAGATGTGATTGGGCGTAATCAGCAGCTTTTTCTGATCGAAATGTCGGGCGTCGCCCTCAACGCGTACCCGGTACAGCAGGCGGAACAGCACCCGCAGCATTGAAAAGATCATGCCCTTCTCCCTTTGCCCAAGATGAGCGTAAATGGTTGTAGGGAAAAGAATACTATATGGCAGGCAAAAAAAAACCTACGCATCCGCGTAGGTTGGTGCAATTGAAAATGGCTTCAACATACAGAGTATGCTGATTTCTCACCAATCAATACCTCTGGGATCACCTACTCTAGAGAGGTGGCGATTAAGAAACTACCGATCAATCGCAAGAGTTTTGCTCTAAATGCAACCAGCTGTAAATTTCCCGCGATGTACTGAAATAACTCAATGAAATGTAAATAGTCCTGCGGAATAAAAATACAAAATCAGATTTTACGCAGGCGGGACGGAGGGGGATCGGGCAAAAAAAAACCTACGCATCTGCGTAGGTTGGTGCAAATTAATATGGGCTCAACAAACAAGTTGCTGAAACTCACCAATCAATACCTCTGGGACGTTTAATTTACCGCGTTGAGCCGAAAACCAGCCAGCGGCCAATCGAAACATTAGGGCGCAAAGTGTAACCAGCGGTGTATCCCCACGGCCTTTCAAGCCACAGTGAGCTCGCCTTGCCGTGGGGTTGGATGTTTATCGTACGCTCACTTCTACCAGGCAGCTCATGGCGTTCGGCCCTTGAGTCAATGGCGAGGTACCGATATCCAGCGTTAACACGTTCGGGTTGCCGGACTGTTCCACCTGCAGGCGCTCGGCACCAAAACCTGGGTCAAACCAGGCGCCGGTTGCCATCAGCACTACGCCCTGGGTGACGCCGTCGGTGATCGCAACGCCTGCCAGGCAATTGCCACGCGCATTGCTGACCTGTACCTCCGCCCCCTCTGCAATGCCGCGCCTGGCTGCATCTTCCGGGTGCATATACAGCGTTTCGCGTCCGGCCGTTTTATTGCCCTGCGCCAGCGGCGCCGGATCCATCTGGCTATGCAGGCGATCGCTCGGTTGGATAGATATCAGGTGCAATGGCCACTTTTTGGCCTCCGGTGCCCCCAGCCACTCGACTGGCGGCTGCCACTGCGGATGCGGGGCAAAATCGGCATAGCGATAACCGGCGATTTTCTCGCTGAACAACTCAATCTTGCCGCTCGGCGTTTGCAGCGGATTGGCCTGCGGATCGGCACGAAAATCGTCGAAGAACACGAATTCTTTCGCCGGTGCCGGCAGCTCGACGTAGCCTTTGCGCCAGAAATCCTCAAACTCGGGCCATTCTACGCCGGTCCCCGCCTGCGCCTGGCCGCATTGTTGATAGATAGATTCGATCCAGGCCCGCTCGTCGCGGTTTTCGGTGAACTGCTCGCGGTAACCGAGCCGCTCCGCCAGATCGGCAAAAATATCAAAGTCGTTACGTGCCTGATGCTGTGGCGCAATGGCCTGATGCATCGCCAATACGTAGCGATCGCGCGATGAACCGCCGATATCGTTACGTTCCAGCGAGGTGGTAACCGGCAGCACGATGTCCGCCATCTTGGCCGCCGGCGTCCACCAGATATCCTGCACAATCACCGTATCCGGTTTCTGCCAGCCTTCCACCAG
The DNA here is from genome assembly GCF_024519545.1 of Serratia sp. Ser99. Lineage (NCBI taxonomy): Bacteria > Pseudomonadati > Pseudomonadota > Gammaproteobacteria > Enterobacterales > Yersiniaceae > Serratia > Serratia sp. Ser99. The sequence goes on from NZ_JALJRT010000015.1 coordinate 32,071, forward strand.
CCGGTTTAGTTGCTGGTGATGATGGAACGGGTTGCCGCCAGCCCAGTGCACCAAATGAATATCCGGATACTGGTGCGTCTCGCCACGGAACTGATAGGAGCCGCCGGGTTGCAACAGCATGTCGCAGATACGCGCCACCGGGATGGCCAGCCCGCAAGGGTTGGCGCCGACCGGCATCATGGGTCCCGGCGTATCCACCCTCGGGTTGCCGACGCCGTTCATCGAGCCGTGACCAAAGGAGAAACCGCCCCCCGGCAGCCCCACCTGGCCGAGCATCGCCGACAGGGCAATCATCATCCAGTAGGGTTGTTCACCGCGATGGGCACGCTGAACCGAATAGGAACAGGTGATAAAACTGCGCACGCCGATCAGTTGCTGCGCCAGCAAACCGATACGCGCCGCCGGAATGCCGGTGATGACACTGGCCCATTCGGGTGTTTTCGCCACGCCGTCGTCGGTGCCGCGCAGATAATCCGCCAACTGGCTATAGCCGGTGCAGTGGCTATAGAGGAAAGCTTCGTCCTGAGCGCCACGGCGCTGGATTTCATACGCCAGGGCCAGCATCAGCGCCACGTCGGTATTCGGGCGAATTGGGATCCATTCGGCATTAACAAATTCCGGGCAGTCATCACGCATCGGGCTGATGTTGATCACCGGAGTGCCTTTTTTCACCAGCTTTTGCAGCCAGGGTTTGAGCGAGTGCTCCGCCGCACCGCCGGAAGAGACCTGGGCATTTTTCAACGCCAGGCCGCCGAAGGCCACAAACAGCTCGCAGTGCTCAACCACGCTGGGCCAACTGGTGACACGGCCGGTCAATGGGGTGAAAGTGCCGATCACATACGGCAGGAAAAACTGGGCCGCTCCCCAGCTGTAGTTGCCCAACTGATCGACACCGCCGCCGCCAGCAAAATAAAAACGGCGCACCAGCGAACGAGCGTGGTGCAGGCGCCCGGCAGATGACCAGCCATAGGAACCGGTAAACAAGCCGGAGGGGCCGTAGCGATCGCGCACGCGCCGGTTCTCTTCCGCCACCAGGTCGAGCGCCAGATCCCAATCCACTTCGACAAAATCCTCGCGGCCACGCAGCGTACGGTCACTGCCTTCACGCTTTTGCAGCCAGGAGCGGCGCACGGACGGCTTGCGGATGCGCTTGTCGGAATAGGCCATCGGCGCGATGGAGTCGAGCATTGGGGAAGGATCCGGATCGTCGGCAAACGGCTCACAACGGATAAGCCTGCCGTCTTCAACCACGGCGGTATAGGCGCCCCAGTGAGCGAGTTGCGGATAGCGTTTAATCGACATGGTGTTCTCAGCCAAGAATGGATGCCCAAAAATAGCATTAGCCGATGCGCCGCGCCAAAGCACAAATGGCTCTATCACTGAGCGGCACAGGTCTAAGCTCGGGGTAAATTGCCCATATCTGCAACAGCCGCCACAAGTTACGATCGCCAGCGCTTGCAGCCCCGGGCTTTTTCCGCAAGACTGAGGGATGTAAGCGATTACCCAGGATGTATGACAGATATGGCTACCATAAAGGATGTTGCCAGGCTGGCGGGTGTTTCCGTGGCCACGGTATCCCGCGTAATAAACAATTCTCCCAAGGCCAGCGAAGGCTCTCGCACCGCCGTGCTGGCCGCGATGGAACAACTGCAGTATCACCCAAACGCCAATGCCCGCGCGCTGGCACAGCAATCGACCGAAACGCTCGGGCTGATCGTTTCCGACGTGTCCGATCCCTTCTTTGGTGCCATGGTCAAGGCCGTGGAACAGGTGGCCTACGCCACCCACAATTTTCTGCTGATTGGCAACGGTTACCACGAGGCGGAAAAAGAGCGTCAGGCGATTGAACAGCTGGTACGCCACCGTTGTGCCGCGCTGGTGGTACATGCCAAAAAGCTGACCGACCGTGAGTTAAGCGGGTGGATGCAGCAGATCCCGGGCATGGTGCTGATTAACCGCACGCTGCCGGGCTTTGAATCGCGCTGCGTGGCGCTCGACGATCGCTACGGTGCCTGGCTGGCGACCCGCCACCTGATCCAACAGGGGCACCAGCGTATTGCCATCATCTGCTCCACCCACCAAATTTCCGATGCGGCGGACCGTCTGCAGGGCTATCTCGATGCATTGCAGGAGCACGGCATTGCGGTAGATGAAAAACTGATTGCCTACGGCGAGCCAGACGAGATTGGCGGCGAACAGGCGATGACCGAGCTGCTCGGGCGTGGTAAAAACTTCACCGCGGTCACCTGCTACAACGACTCAATGGCCGCCGGTGCCCTTTCGGTACTGAGCGACAACAGCGTGGATGTGCCGGGGCAGATGTCGCTGATTGGTTTCGATGACGTGCTGATTTCACGCTACCTGCGGCCACGTCTGACCACTATTCGCTATCCGGTGGTGGCCATGGCGACCCAGGCGGCCGAACTGGCGCTGGCACTGGCCAACAATCAGCCGCTGCCGGAGATCACCAACATGTTCAGCCCGACGCTGGTGCGCCGCCATTCGGTGGCCAGCATCAATAACGTTTACGAGCAGAATTAGATCAACTCCCGGTGATACAGCCGCACCGGGCGATCGGGGTAATCCAGCGCATCGCCAATGTAGCGCCAGCCATGGCGCTCATAATAGCCGCTAAAGTCACTGTAGAGATAAAGCTCACTGAAGCCGGTGCGTCGGGCGTAGTCTTGCACATGCTGCTGCAACCGCAGCCCCAGACCGCTGCCGCGCTGGCTTTCGTCGACATACAGCGCAGCCAGCCAGGGCGTCAGATCCTGCCGGCTGATCAAGTCACAGCGCCATAAGCCGACGGTGCCAACCACTTTATCGTCCTGCAGGGCGATAAAAGTAATGGGCAAATCGGCTCCGCACAGCCCGCTATCCACCACGCTGGCGAAAAATACCCGGCTGTTTTCGCTGCCAAACGCCTGCCACAGCCAATCAATCACCTGACCGCGATGCTGTGGATAATCCGCCAGAAGCCTAATCTCAGTCATCTCTTCTCTCTTTTCCCATTGTCTGGCATCAGTCTACGGACGTTGCGCCACAACACAATCCCGGCGGAAAAATCCCACGCAGCCAAGGGGTAAGCCTATGCTAGACTGAGCGATATTTGCCACAGCGGATGTTGAAAGAGGTAAGCCACTGATGATCACCATGTTGGATGTTTCCATTCGCGCGGGGGTATCCAAAGCCACGGTTTCACGCGTGTTAAATGGCACCGGCCAGGTGAAAAAGAGCACCCGCGATGCGGTGTTCAAGGCCATGGACGATTTGGGTTACCGCCCGAACTTCCTCGCCCAATCGCTGGCAAACAAAAGCTCCAACAGCATTGGCCTGGTAGTGTCCAATTTCGACGGCCCCTACTTCGGGCGCCTGCTTCGTCGCGCAGCCAAGCTGATCGAGGCCAGTGGCAAACACCTGATTGTGACCGACGGCCACGACACGCCGGAAGATGAACTGCAGGCGGTACAGCTGCTGGCGGATCGCCGCTGTGATGCCATCATCCTGTATACCCGTTTCATGTCAGAAACTGCGCTGATGAAGCTGCTGGACAGCCTGCCGGTGCCGATCATGGTGATCAATCGGGATCTGCCACAGGCGCGCGCACGCTGCGTGTTCTTCGAACAGCAAAAGGCGGCCTTCCATGCGGTGGATTATCTGATTCGGCAGGGGCATCGCGAGATCGCCTGCATTACCGGCCCCATCGCCACGCCAACAGCACAGGCGCGGCTGGCAGGTTATCAACAAGCGTTAGAGCAGCACCATATTGCCTTCAACGAAGCCCGCGTGGCCTACGGTGACAGCAGCGTGCAAAGCGGATATCAGGGCACCCGGCGTTTGCTGGCCGAGCATATCGATTTCAGCGCGCTGTTCGCCTGCAACGACGACATGGCGGTCGGCGCGATGAAGGCGCTGCACGATGCGGGCAAACGCCTGCCGCAGGATGTCTCACTGTTCGGCTTTGACGACGAGCCCAGCGCCGCCTATTTGCAACCTGCACTATCTACCGTGTATCTGCCGATCGACGTGATGATCGAAGCCGCCATCAGCCAAGCTTTTCGCCTGATCAATGGGGAAGACACACAGCCACTCACCCCGTTCACCGGCGAACTACGGCTGCGTGAATCGGTGCTCCCCGGGCCTTACGCCGACTGATCCCTCAGGGCGCTGTCACAGATTGCGTACAGCGCCGTATTTCTTCAACGCCAATTTCCCTTCCCTGCCACCAATCCGCATATTGTCAAGACAATAACCTTTACACTATATAGCTTAAAAGCTATATTCGGAGTTTGACATGTGGCAGATCGTGACCGTCGAACGATTCGACAACTGGTTTTTATCATTAAACAGCGATCAACAAAAAAGCGTGCTGGTAGGAATATTCAAACTGCAGGAATTCGGCCCCTTGTTGGCGCGTCCTCATGCCGACACGCTGAATCACAAAAACCAAATACAGCATCTGAAAGAGTTACGTATTCAGCATCGCGGTCGGCCGTTTCGGATTTTCTTCGCCTTCGATCCGCAACGACAAGCGGTCCTGCTTTGCGGTGGCGATAAAACCGGTAATAAACGCTTCTATCAACAAATATTGCCGATCGCCGTCAGAGAGTTTTCACATTACTTGGCAACCCAGAGGTAACGTAAATGGCCAAACCCTTATCAGATCTGATCGACAAACTCGATCCCACCGTAGTTGAAGCTGCGCAACAGAAAGCGGACAAAGAAATTTTTGAACTGCGGCTGGCAATGCTTCGGGAAGAACTGGCGGTGTCTCAGGTGGAACTGGCCAAGCGGCTTGGTATCAGCCAACCTTCGGTCGCCAACCTGGAAAAACGCGGTAGCGAAATTAAACTCTCTTCACTCAAACGCTATATCGAAGCCATGGGGGGAACGCTGTCGCTGGAAGTTCAGCTCCCGAACGGCCAGCATCGACGGATGACGCTGTAAAATGGGCGCAGCAAACTGCGCCCAAAAGCATCAGATCAGTTCCAGCGCAATCAGCTCTTCGATGGTCTGGCGACGACGGATCAGGCGCGGTTCGCCGTTCTCAAACAGCACTTCCGGCAGCAGCGGGCGGCTATTGTAGTTTGAAGACATAGACGCGCCATAAGCACCGGTGTCATGGAACACCAGATAATCGCCAACCTGCACCGGCGGCAGCTCGCGGGTTTCAATACCGCCCCCGGCCTGCTGAGTAAAGACGTCTCCGGATTCACACAGCGGTCCGGCAATCACGGTTTCACGCAGTGGCTGATGTGCGGTATCGCGACCGTCGGCCGGCAGCAGGGATATGTGGTGATAGCTGCCGTACATTGCCGGACGCATCAAATCATTAAAACCGGCATCCACCAGCACAAAGTGCCGGCTGCCCATGTCTTTCACTGCCCGTACCTCGGCGACCAGCACACCGGCTTCCGCCATCAGGAAACGGCCCGGTTCGATCTCCAGCTTCACCGGATGACCCAAATGTGCGGCAATACGCTCGCGGGCGCTGTTCCACAAACCAAAATAGTGTTCGGTATCGATCGCCTCTTCGCCGTACTGATAGGGGATCGACAGCCCGCCTCCGGCAGAAATCGCACTGATATCCTGGCCGAGGTCGATCACCTGTTGCACCATGGCGTCACACACGCGCTCCAGATGCTGGTAGTCCACCCCCGACCCTATATGCATATGCACGCCAATCAGCGTCAGACCGTATTGCTGAATTTTTTCCACCGCCTGCGGTAAGTCGGCATACCAAATACCGTGCTTGCTGTTCTCACCGCCGGTATTGGTTTTCTGGCTATGGCCGTGACCGAAACCTGGATTGATGCGCAGCCACACCGGATGCCCGGCAGAGACCTGCCCCAACTGTTCCAGCATGTCGATCGAACCGACGTTGACCGGGATTTTCAATTCGCTGACGCGAGCCAGAGTCGCGTGATCGAGCACATCGGCGGTAAACACGATTTCGCTTGGTTCGCCACCCGGCTGAAAACCGGCCTGCAATGCACGCTCAATCTCGCCTAACGACACAGAGTCCACCTTGACGCCCTGCTCACGCATCAGGCGCAAAATATGAATATTCGAGCAGGCCTTCTGGGCAAAACGGATCACGTCAAAATGCCGCAATTGGCTGATGCGCTCGCTGATAATCGCTGCGTCATAGGCCCACACAGGGCAACCAAAGCGCTGAGGCAACGCCAATAGGTTAGCGGCGTTAAGAGCGGTAGAAGTGTCGTGCAAAGCGCGTGGCATAATGATGTTCCCGGTTCGAAAATGGTATGCACTCAATATTGCCGCACTCTTTCTCGGGTGGAAAATATCTATTTAGCCAGAGTCTATTCATTTATGATATGACTTTGCTCATGATGGAGCCGCCCGATGCACGCGATAACCCTGCGCCAGATTGAAATCTTCTATGCGGTGATGACGACCGGCAATCTGACCGAAGCCGCCGCGCTGCTGCAAACCTCGCAGCCCACCGTCAGCCGCGAGTTGGCGCGCTTCGAGAAACTGATCCAACTGCAGTTGTTCGAACGGGTGCGCGGGCGGTTATCCCCCACGGTACAGGGCCTGAGGCTGTTGGAAGAGGTGCAACGTTCCTATTACGGTCTGGATCGCATCGTCAATGCCGCCGCCGGTATCCGACAATTTCAGCAGGCGCAGCTTTCGATTGCCTGCCTGCCGGTATTTTCACAATCGCTGCTGCCGGCGGTGTGCAAACCCTTTATCGATCGCTATCCGGAGGTCAGCTTCAGCGTGATACCGCAGGAATCACCGTTGCTGGAAGAGTGGTTATCGGCGCAGCGCCACGATTTGGGCCTGACGGAAAATACCCTGACTCCGGCGGGCACCGAGCGAATGACCTTGATGACGCTGAACGAAGTGTGTGTCTTGCCGGCCGGGCATCCGCTGCTGGCGAAAAAGCGGCTGACGCCGCAGGATTTTGCCGGACAAAACTTTATCAGCCTGTCGAAAACCGACAGCTATCGCCAACTGCTGGATTCGCTGTTCAGTGAGGAAGGGGTTAACCGCCGGCTGGTGATGGAAACCCACAGCGCAGCGTCGGTCTGCGCCATGGTCAAAGCCGGCGTGGGGGTATCGATAGTCAATCCGCTAACGGCGTTGGACTACGCCAACAACGGTGTGCATATACGGCCATTCAGCGTTGACGTGCCCTTTACCGTTAGCCTGATCCGGCCGCTGCACCGCCCGTCGTCGGCGCTGGTCACGGCCTTTACTCAACATTTGCAGCAACAGGCACAAACGCTGCCCGCCCGTCTGGCCGCCGTGATTACGCGCTAGCCGGGCGCTTGGCGCGGCTGAACGTCACCAGACACAGTACCAGACCCAGCAACGCGATCCCCGCAGCGGCCAGCGGTACGCTTGTCAAGCCCAACCCCTGCGCTATCACGACACCGCCGACCCAGGCACCAATCGCATTACCGACGTTGAACGCGGCAATGTTCAGCGTGGACACCAGATTTGGGGCCTTTTTACCGTAGGTCACCACGTTGATTTGCAGCGCCGGTACGGCGGCGAACGCCGCAGCGGCCCACAGGAACAGGGTAATTTCAGCCGGTACCATCGAATGGCTGGTCCAACTGAACAATGCCGCAAAGCAGGCGATCACCAGGAACGTACAGGTCAGCGTCAACGGCAAGCGCCAGTCCGCCAAACGTCCACCCAGGATGTTGCCCAGCGTCAGACCAACCCCCATCAGCAACAGCGTCCAACTGACGCCATGGGAAGAAACACCCGTCACCTCGGTCAGTAACGGGGCAATATAAGTAAACAGCGCGAACATCGATGCGGCAAAGGCCACGGTCATCAGCAATGACAGCCAAATACCGCCGCCGCGCAACGCCGCCAGCTCTTTTTTCAGATCCGTCGGGGCCTCGTCCTTCACGCTGGGCAGCTTGCTGTACAGCGCCAACAGAGAGAGCACGCCAATGACCGCCACCGCCCAGAACGTCGAACGCCAACCCAGCGCCTGACCCAGTGCGGTACCCAGCGGCACGCCGAGCACGTTTGCCAGCGTCAGGCCGGTGAACATCAATGCCACGGCTGAAGCCCGGCGGTTTGGCGGCACCAGATTGGCCGCAACCACCGCGCCAATACCGAAGAAGGCGCCGTGGCACAAGGCGGTGATAATGCGCGCCAGCATCAGGAAGTCATAGCTGTACCCCAGGGCGCACATAATATTGCCGAAGATGAAAATCACCATCAGCAGCAACAGCGTTTTTTTGCGCGGCAGCTTCGCGGTCAGCAAGGCCATGATGGGTGCACCGATAGCCACGCCAAGGGCATAGCCGCTGATCAGCCAGCCGGCAGAAGGAATGGAGACCTGCAGATCTCCCGCCACTTCAGGCAGCAACCCCATGATCACAAACTCGGTGGTGCCAATAGCGAATGCACTTAATGCCAGTGCGAGCAGAGAAACAGGCATGCGGAAAGCTCCCAGTCAACAAAGCCCCGGTGTCAGGCACTCGGGGCCGGTAAAAACACATAAAATTGACGGGCAGCCCGGCAGGCTGCCCGCGAAAAAGGGTCAGAGAGGGTGTTCAAAGAGCGGGGTTAACTGCTTAACCCTATAATTATTAAGTCTTATTCACGCTTTTCACGTTACAGAAATAGCACGCAATCCCGCGTAAAAACCAGTGGCAAAACGGCCGCTGCGCACAAAAAGCCATGCCTGGCTCGCTAACTGTTTGAATGCGCTGATGATGAAAAATGTGTAAAAATGTTACCTGTGTGTTAACGCTATCAGCGCAGCGTCGCCTGCCAATCCGGATCGTGGGCAAACCACTCCACCAAAAAGTCCAACATGGTGCGCAATGTCGCCGGCATCTGGCGGCGTGAGGTATAGATACCGTAGATCCCCATCGACTGGGGCCGGTAATCCGGCATCAGCTCAATCAGTTCGCCACTGGCCAGTAAAGGGGCTGCAGAATAGTAAGGCTGCATGGAAATACCCGCGCCTTGTACCGTGCCCGCCATCAACACCACCGATTCGTTGGCGCTCAGGTTGCCGCTGACCGCGACCGCCGATTTCACACCCTGAAGGTCAAAATGCCACAGGCTTTTACCGAAGTAGGAATAAGTCAGGCAGTTATGCAGCGCCAAATCCTGCGGATGACGCGGCGTGCCGTGCGCCGCCAGATAGGCCGGGGAAGCGCAGACCACGGAAGCACAGGAGGATAATGGCCGGGCGATGAGATTGGGATCCAATTCGTTAGTGATGCGTAACGCCAGATCGATACGCTCCTCCACCAGATTCACCGTGCGATTGTTCATTTGCAGATCCACTGCAACCTGCGGATGGCGTTTCAGGTATTGCGCCACCGCACCCACCAGCGCCGTCTGGCCCAGCGATTGTGAACAGGTAATGCGTAACAGGCCACGCAGTTCATCACTCTGCTCCCCTTCGACCAAATCGATTTCGCCCGCCAGCGCCAGCATCTGTCGACAGCGTTCCAGCGTGCGCTCACCGGCGTCAGTCAGACTAAGCTTACGAGTAGTGCGATGCAGTAAACGCGCGCCGGCCCATTGCTCCATTTGTGCCAGATAACGCGTCACCATCGCCCGCGACATTTCCAACGTTTCCGCGGCGGCAATCATGCTGCCACGGTCGACGATGGTGATAAAAACCTCAGCAGCGGTAATGCGATCCATGATTCGTCCGATTTACGCAATGAATAGTTGCTCATTATCCGGTTTTTCTATCGCTTTATGCAACCTAACATCTATACAACATTAATCGCATCCCAAGGACCTCTACCCATGTTTAAGAAATCATTGTTGACCCTGGCCTTTGCCGGCATCGCCACAGTAAGCACCTTCGCTACCGCCGCCAACACCCTGACGATGGAAGTGTATAACCCAGGTGAGAAAAGCGTGTTCCCGGTGTCTTCCGAAATCATCAGCGGCAAACACGAAGTCGCACTGATCGACGCCCAGTTCCAGCGTAACGACGCGGAAGCCCTGGTGAAAAAGATCAAGGCGACCGGCAAGAAGCTGACCACCGTATACATCAGCCATTCAGATCCGGATTTCTATTTTGGTCTGGACGTCATTAAAGCCGCGTTCCCTGAGGCTAAAATCATCGCGTCACCGGGTACCATCGAAGAAATCAATGCCACCAAAGACGGCAAAGTGGCGTACTGGGGCCCAATCTTGAAGGACAACGCGCCGAAAGCGGTGGTGGTGCCTCAGGCGTTGCAGGGTGACAGCTTCACCGTAGACGGCCAGAAAGTGGAAGTGAAAGGCCTGACCGGCCCGACGCCGGAACGCACCTACGTGTGGATCCCAGCGCTGAAAGCGGTCGTGGGCGGTGTGCCGGTAGCCGGCGACAATATCCATCCGTGGATTGCCGATAACCAAACCGTTGAATCCCGCGCGCACTGGCAGCAAACGCTGGAAGGCATCAAAGCGTTGAAACCGGAAGTCGTGGTCCCTGGCCATTTCCTGCCGGGGGCAGACCAGACGCTGAAGTCCGTCACCTTTACCCAGAACTACCTGACCACGCTGGAAGCTGAACTGCCAAAAGCCAAAGATTCTGCAGCACTGGTGGCGGCAATGAAAAAGCATTACCCGGATCTGAAAGACGAATCCAGTCTGGAACTGAGCGCCAAAGTGCTGAAAGGCGAAATGAAGTGGCCGCAATAAGCACGCCGAAACACCCTGGCCAAGGCGTTACTGCTACCCAGCCGCCGCAAAGGCGGCGGGTATAACGAGGAAAAGACATGACCGGTACGACTCTGCACTACATTTTCGATCCGCTGTGTGGCTGGTGCTATGGCGCAGCCCCGCTGGTGAAGGCGGCCAAAACCATTCCAGGGCTATCCATCGCCCTGCACGCCGGCGGCATGATGACCGGCAACAACCGCCGCCAAATCACGGATGAATGGCGCAATTATGTGATCCCGCATGACAAGCGCATTGCGGAGTTAACCGGCCAACCCTTTGGCGAAGCTTATTTCAATGGATTGTTGCGTGATACCACCGCGGTGATGGACTCGGAGCCGCCGATTACCGCCATACTGGCAGCGCAAGCGCTGGCGGGACGCGGGCTGGATATGCTGCACCGCATTCAGGAAGCGCATTACCAGGAAGGTCGCCGTATCGCCGACACGCCGGTGCTGGAAGCGCTGGCAAAAGAGCTGGGCTTGCCCTCTGCTCCGTTTATCGCCGAAATGCGGTTTAACACCGGTGCGCCAACCGCGCAGCACATCGCGCAAAGCCGGGCATTGCTTGCCAAGGTTCAGGGCCAGGGGTTCCCAACTTTCGCTCTGCAAGACAGCGAAGGCCAGCTGCGCCAGATCCCGGCGGGCAACTATCTGGGCAACGTTGAGGCCTGGAAAGAGTTATTGAGCGGCGCCGCTACCTGGGCCTAATACCTGTTACGGCTGCCGGGTGTTCAAAGTATTGGATGCCCGGAGCTGATTATTCAACCCGTATAAAGTGCCCTTCCGCACGCACGTTAAAACCGAACCCACAATCCCCCTCGGTGTGCATGTCCAGACCATCGCTACCGAACTGCATCGCCACATCGCACGCCATCACATCTTCCGGTTCCCGCTGACGGTATACTGCTTTGCCGTGCTCTATCGGCAACGTCTGAGTAAACTCCCCCATATTCGGCCCGTAATACAAGCCCATCTGCGGCATGTAATAACCGGAATAACTGATCAGCCAGCGTCCATCCTGTGGCTTGACCTCCACCTCGTTCCAGACGCCGCGCCCGGCATATTGCCAATAGACTCCGCCCGGCCCGGTAAGTGGCGCTCGTTTCGCCAGCCGCTCCTGCAACAGCTTGAGATTATGCCGGGATTTACTGTCCTGCGGTGCCAGAGCTAAATAGGCACGCGCCTTAAGCAGCTCGCCCGCGTGTATCAGCGCCAGCGCTACGTTGTTATAAGCAGTGGCCGTTGCCTGGCTATCCAAACCGCAGAACTCACTCCAGGCGGCCTGATCGCGGAAAATATCAGCAGCTCGCGGGTAATCGCCACGCTGATAGGCATTTTTGCCCAACTCGGCATAGCTTGCGACCTTGTGACAATCGGCATCAATATCCGGCTCGTCAATCTGCGCCATCGCCTGGTCGCAGGCAAGCGCACCATAGGCCAACAGCAGGGGAACCCACGCCTTCATCACTTATCCTTTCCGCAGTAAACGAGCCAAATTTCGGCGCCAGTATAACCGCCAACCGTCACCGCATCACCCCTGACGATTCAGCCGCGATATTTCAAACGGTTAGCGGCGTTAAAACTGCTTACAGTCAACGTTTGTTTGTTACCTGTCCCCGGCCCATGCTGAAAAAAAGATTAAACCTGCGAGAGTCCATGAACGCTATCCCCACACCCAAACACGCCGTCTGGCAACTGATTAAACCCTTCTGGGTCTCGGAAGAGAAACTGCGGGCCTGGGCGATGCTGATCGCCATCATCGCCTTGTCACTGGGGTTGGTGTACATCAGCGTGCTGATCAACCAGTGGAACCAGGTGTTTTACGACGCGCTGCAAAATAAAAATTACCCGGTATTCAAGGCGCAGCTGTGGCGCTTTACCTATCTGGCGCTGATTTTCATCGTATTGGCGGTGTTTAAAATTTACCTGACACAGGGCCTGCAGATGCACTGGCGGCGCTGGATGACCGAAAAATTCATGGGTAAATGGCTGGCGCATCAGGCGTATTACCATACCGAACAGCAGCAAATCGTCGATAACCCGGACCAGCGTATCGCCGAGGATCTCAACGTGCTGACCCAATACACGCTGTCGCTTTCGTTGGGGTTACTGTCCAGCCTGGTGACGCTGTTTTCTTTTATCGCCATCCTGTGGCATGTCAGTGGCCCTATTACCTTTGTCATCAGCCAGCACGCTATTACCCTGCCCGGCTATATGGTGTGGTTCGCTCTGCTGTACGCCGGACTGGGATCACTGCTGATTTGGTGGGTCGGCAAACCCTTGGTACAACTGGGTTTTAATCAGGAGCGCTATGAAGCGAACTTTCGTTTTGGGCTGATCCGCATCCGCGAAAATAATGATGCCATCGCGCTGTATCACGGCGAGCCGCATGAAGCACAGCAGTTGGGCGGGCGCTTTGAAGCCATCCGTGCCAACTGGTGGTCAATCATGCGCATTACCCGGCGGCTCAATATTGCTTCCAATTTCTACAGCCAATTCGCCATTGTCTTTCCGCTACTGGTGGCCGCTCCACGCTATTTTTCCGGTGCCATCCAAATGGGTGGAATGATGCAGATTGCCTCCGCTTTTGGGCAAGTACAGGGCGCTCTGTCCTGGTTTATCGATGCCTTTACCGATCTGGCCACCTGGAAAGCCTGCGTTAACCGTCTGGCCGGTTTTAACGCCGCCGTGGATCAGGTACACCATCAACAGCGCGGCATTCAATTGCAGCTGGAGAATGAACAACCGATGGTCCTTGACCGCCTCAGCCTGCAATTGCCGGACGGTCAACGCTTACTGGAGCCGACCTCAATGACGCTCAAACGTGGCGATCGGGTGCTGATCGTTGGCCCCTCCGGCTGCGGTAAATCAACCCTGTTGCGCGCCATTGCCGGTATCTGGCCGTATGGTTCCGGTGCGATTGGGCTCGACGACGCCAGCAGTACGTTATTCCTGCCGCAACGCAGTTATATTCCGATCGGTACGCTGCGAGAGGCGCTCAGCTATCCGCATCTTGCCGCCGAGTACAGCGATGAACAGCTGCTGAAAGCCCTGGATAACTGCCGCCTTAAACACCTTCAGCGCTGGCTGGATACCAGCGCCAACTGGAGCCAACGCCTGTCTCCAGGTGAACAGCAGAGATTAGCCTTCGCCCGTGCGATTCTGACCCGCCCGGACATTTTGTTCCTCGACGAAGCCACCAGCGCGCTGGACGACGAAACCGAGCAACTGATGTACTGCCTGTTGGTGGATGAATTGCCGGATGTGACGCTGGTTAGCGTGGCGCACCGCAACAGCGTGGCGAAGTATCATCAGAGCTGCTGGCGCTTTAGCCGCGCGGAAGAAAGCCAACCGGCACGCATGGCACTCAGCCCATTGCCGGTTGCCGGCTAAGTGCCCGGGCGCAGCCTGTACGGTTGCGCCCGGCTTTACTCAGATGCCATCGGCCTGAACGTCCTCGCATTTCACCCGACGCCTTTCGTGCCACAGGCTGGTCAGCCCACGTTTGCCGCACGCCAACGCCACTTCGCGAAACTCATCCAGGCTTAGCCCATCGCGTTCCAGCATCATTTCCGCTGCCAGCTGCATATTTACCCCGGTCAGCACTTCGCAATCACCGCGCTCGTCCGCCAGTTCGCTGGCGCAGCGGAACGGCGATCCGCCGAGCATATCGGTGAGAAACACCACGCCGTCCGCCTGCGCCACTTCGGTTAGCGCCGCATTAAGGGCGCCCCTTAACTGAGCGGTGCTCATCTGCTCCGGGAAATTGACCGCGACGCAATTTTGCTGCGGCCCCACCACCTGTTCTACCGCCTGCAGCAGGCCACTGGCAAAGCTGCCGTGGCCGGTAATCACAATGCCTGGCATCGCCCTTTCCTCACAATAAACCGATAAATTTGCCCACGACGCCAATCACCACCGTCACGCCAATCAGCTTCACTGGCGAGAACCCTCGCTTCATCAGGAAGAAAATCAGCAGCGTAAAGCACAGCGGCAACAGATTGGGCATCAGTTTGTCCAGCACGTCGGTCTGCAACGCCACACTGGCCTTGCCGGCATGCATCACCAACGGGGTGGAAAGATGGACATAGGAAGCCACCAGCGCGCCGATCACCGTCATGCCGACAATCGAGGCGGCGTGTGATATTCGTCGGGTATGGGTTTTCAGCAGCGCCAAGGCGCTGGTGCCGGCCTGATAGCCATAATGCGCCAGCCCGAACCGCAAGCCGAAGTGAAAAACGTTAAACAGCAACAGGAAGACGATCGGCCCGAACAGGCTGCCTTCCAGCGCCAACGAGGCGCCGATCCCGGCGCAGATCGGCAGTAGCGTCAGCCAGAACAGCGCGTCGCCAATGCCGCCCAGCGGCCCCATCAGCGCCACTTTTACCGCACGAATGGTAGAAATCTTCTCCTTGTTCTGTTCCATCGCCAGCACCAGCCCGGACAGGAAGGTGACGTCGAACGGGTGCACGTTGATAAACTCCATGTGCATCTTCATCGAATTGGCCAGATCCTGCGGATTGCGATGGATCTTGCGTAATCCTGGAATTAACTGATAAAGCCAGCCACCGGCCTGCATACGTTCGTAGTTGAACGACGCCTGCAGCAGTAAGGAACGCCATGCCATGCGGTTGATATCGCCACGGGTCAGCGCCTCTGCCGGCTCGCTGTCGACATAATCGTCCTGGTCTACCTGACTGGTCGCCAGGGCCTGCGCCATACGCTGTTCCGCTTTTTGCGCCAGCAGATCGTCGGAATCATTAAATGCCATCTTCAGCATCCTCCTGTTGTACGGACGGTTTGGGCGTGTCCGCCCCGGATCGTTGGCTGTTAAAGAAATCGATCAGTGCGATCGCCAGTGCCCCCAGCGCCACCGCCAGGATCGGCAGTTTCAGGAAGGTGACGGAAATAAAGCCGAGGATGAAATAAGCCACGTAGGTTTTTTTCATCATCACTTTCATCAACAGCGAGAAACCGATCGCCGGCATCATGCCACCCGCCACTGCCAGGCCGTCCAGCAGCCAGGTCGGTGCTTTTTGCACCATGGCGCTGGCCGCATCGGCACCGAAATAAATCGGCAAAAAAGCCACGACAAAATAGAACGCGAACAGGATGCTTATGCCGAGATAATTCACCCGTTCGATACCGCGCCAGTTCAGCTCTTTCACCATCCGATCGCAGCGGTGCATCATCGGTGAAAACAGGGTAAACAGCAGCGTAATACAGCCCTGCACCGCGATAGAAAACGGCACGGCCACGCCGATCGCCACCTTGGGATCGGCCTTGGTCAGGATGGCAAACGCCGTGCCGATCACCCCGCCAATCACCACGTTCGGCGGCTGGGCGCCCGCCAGCGGCACCATGCCCATCCATACCAATTCCAGCGTACCGCCCACCAGCAGACCTGTGTACACATCCCCCAAAATCAGGCCGACCAGCGGCCCCAGCACCACCGGGCGATGAAAGTGGGTCAGGCCGTCAAACAGATCGACCCCCGCCAGCCCGGCCAACAGTGCAATCAATAACGCATCAGTTAACATGATTTCCCCCGAACTCAGAACAGCAGCTTGCCGACCGCCTCACCCGCTTCATCCGGCACCCGGCGTACCTCGCATTCAACGCCAAGCGCCGCCAGTTCGCGAAAAGCGGCGACGTCGCGCTCATCCAGCGAGACCGTTTTATGCACCTGCCGCTTCCCCTCGGCAAAATGCATGTTGCCGACGTTCACGAAGCGGATCGGCACCCCGCCCTGCACCAGCCGCAAAACATCCTGCGGCGTTTTGCATACCAAAAAGATTTTCTGGCGATCCGCCGCCTTGTGGATCACGTCGATGGTTTTCTGCAGCGTGAAGTAGCGCGTCTGCACCCCTTCCGCCACCACCATATCCATCAGGTTCTGCTGCACAGGATCGGCTGCCGCTTCATCGTTGGCCACCACCACCAGATTGGCGCCCAAGGTGTTGGTCCAGGTAACGCCGACCTGGCCGTGCACCAGTCGGTTATCGATACGAGTCATCAAGATATTCGGCATTTCAATGCACCTCCGGATAACAGGCGGCATGGTAGTCGTCGAGCACCTGCGTCACCTTATGCATTACCCAATCCTGCGGGTCGTTGCTCAGTTCCCCGGCATTCAGCGCGCGGGCCTGATCTGGCAGATACTGGCTCAACAGCGCTAACGGCACCGGATGGCGGCGCAAGTTGTCGATCAGGCTATCTACCGCCTGCTGCACCTGTGGTTGCGGCCAGTAATAACGTACCCGGTCACTCAGGCTGTAGTGGCGGTCGAGATACTGCTGATGAGGGTTGCCATGGTAGTAACGGCTCCACTGCTGTGGCTGTTCGCGCATGACCTGCTCCAGCGTGGCGCACAGCTGCGCCGACTGATGTTCACCAAGCCATTCACGTTCAATGTGATCCAGTGCGAACAGCGCTTCACGCAGTGCGAAAGTCAGTGCCGGGCCGACTTTCAGGATGGCAAAATGATCGCCCACCAGCTGTCGATAGGCCTGCGGCGGTTGGTAATCCGTCGAGTGCGCCTCGTACACCATGCCCGGCTGCCGTTCGATAAAGCGGCTCAGTTCATGGGCCCGTTGCGGTTGATAGTGCTCCACGCTGTGATGATCAAACTCAACGCCCGGCTGCACCACCAGCGCAATGGTTCGCGTCCAGGCATCGACCAGTTCGGTTTGCTGCCAGGCCAGGCGATGGATTTCAAGCGTTTGCTGCACCGCCCGTGGCGTGGTGACCTGCATACCTTCCAACGCCTCCTGTGCGCCGCCCGGCACCGGCACTTCGGTCCCGATCACATACACCGGCGGCTCACCGCCGCTTTGCTGCCAGGCGCGTTCAGCAATGGCGCACAAACGTGCCGCACGGGCAGCGACGGTTTCATCATTTAGAGGGAAAGGATCGCCAGCGCAGGACATGGAACAATCGAGGTGGATTTTGCGAAAACCGGCGCGAACATAATCGTCGATCAGCGTTTCCGCCAACTGCATTGCTTCTTCTGCCGGCCGATCCTGCCAGGCGTTGGGGCCGAGATGATCGCCTCCCAGCCACAAACGATCGCGTGCCAACCCTTCCTCGTCCGCCAATCGCCACAGGGCATCGCGGAACTGTTCCGCCGTCTGGCCGGTGTAGCCGCCAAACTGATTGACCTGATTCGAGGTGGCCTCGACCAGTACCGGCGTACCGCGCGTTTTGGCCTGCCGCAGGGCCGCTTTCAGCACCCAGGGGTGAGCGGAACAAACGGAAAAGATCCCGACCGGTTTACCGGCCTTGTGCTGCTCAACAAGCTGTAACAACTGCTGCATGAATCCCCCACGCAGGCGCCGTACTACCGATCGGCGATGACTACCTCCACGCCCAACTCGGTTAACGCCCGCTCGTAATCGTCCGGAAGAAGGCTGTCGGTAATCAGCCGATGAATTTGTCCGGCTTCGCGAATCATGCAAAAGCTCTTGCGACCAAACTTGCTGGCATCCGCCACGGCGATAATCTCGCGCGCCACCTCGCACATCACGCGGTTGAGGTGTGCCTCTCCAGGGTGAGGCGTGGTGATACCGGCAACCAGATCGAAACCGTCGACGCCCAAAAACAGTTTGTCGAAGCGGTACTGGCGCAATTGCTGCTCGGCAGCCGGACCGTAGAGCGAGTAAGAATTACGGCGCACGCTGCCGCCCAACACCATCACCTCCACCCCATCATTACCGGAAAGCTCATAGGCAATGTTCAGCGCATTGGTCATCACCACCAGATCGCGTCGTCCTTTCAGGAACGGCACTATCTGGGTGGTGGTGGAACCGGAATCGAGGATCAGCGCGTCGCCATCACGCACATAGCTTGCCGCTACGCTTGCGATCTGCGACTTCACATCGCGGTTCAACCGTCCTTTGTCATGCAGTGGACGATCGAAGGCAAATTGCTGATTGAGCATTGCGCCGCCATAGGCCCGTAGCGCACACCCTTTTCGTTCCAGAAAGCGCAGATCGTTGCGGATCGTCACCGTGGATACTGCAAACTGTTTGCTGAGCTGCTCCACACGAACGCTGCCGTGTTCGCATAACAGATCGATAATGTGTTCACGGCGCTTTGCGGTATTCACTGGCATGAGCTGCGGTCCTCAGGTTTCCGGCCAGGCCGGGGAGAAGATGGCTTTCGCTCTACTGCGCAGGCATTACAGCAAAGCGAAAGCAATGAAATTGTGATCGCGGTTACAGCGCTGTTTTAGCAGAAAAAGTGGCTAAAAACCTTTCGAATCGAAATGAAGTGAAAATTAATGGCCGCAGCGAAAGACAAAATGAAATGTCAGGGCGAGCGCGGTAGCCGGGGTGAGAAGCCTGCCGCAATGCGCAGAACGAAAGCGTCCGCGCAACGGCCAGGTTGGTCGACTTTTAGTTCGCTGGGTGATCGGGATCACATAATCGTAATTATGCGTATTCTGCTTACCGCTTACGACAGGGGAAAGGCTTGCGCACTGCTGAATCGGCCCCTTGTCAGGCCAGGGGTTCTTCCCTACACTTGCGCGCAGATAGCGGTTCCCTGCCGCTACGTAAGCGTTAACGTCAATCAACGCATCATGCCGTGCAGAATTGATTGACTGCATGCCCTGGTGTGAGGAACTGATGCCACAACCCACTGTAACCCCAACGCCTGCTGCGACAAAACGCAGCCGTTTACGTCACCCCTTGTTACTGGTTGCCGGCATTATGCTGGTCGCTGCCAACTTGCGTGCCGCGCTGACCAGCGTGGGGCCGCTGCTGGAACAGATCCAGCAGCAGTTGATGCTTTCCGCCACTTCGGCCGGCCTACTTAATTCCCTGCCGCTAATCCTGTTTGCCGTGCTGTCGCCGGTCACGCCCGGTCTGGCGAAGCGCATCGGCATTGAGCGTACGCTGGGCATGGCATTGCTGTTGCTGGTGATTGGTATTGTGCTGCGCTCGATGCCGCAAACCGGCATGTTGTGGTTGGGCAGTATTTTGATCGGTGCGGCCATCGCCTTTGCCAACGTGGTACTTCCCACGCTGGTGAAACGCGACTTCCCGAGCCGAGCAGCCGCCATGATTGCCGCCTATGCGGCAGTCATGTCACTGGTAGCAGCCACAGCCTCCGGCCTGGCGGTACCGCTGGCGACATTGCACGATCGAGGCTGGCGTTTTTCCCTGCTGTGCTGGAGCCTGCCGGCGCTGTTGGCGCTGATTGTCTGGCTGCCGCAACTGCGTCGCTCTTCGGCCCCGACGGCCGGTAACGCAACACCGGCTCAACCCGCCCTGTCACGTTCCCCCTGGGGCAGTGCTCTTGGTTGGCAGGTGGCGCTGTTTATGGGCCTGCAATCCATCACCTTCTACACCATTATTGGTTGGTTCAGCACCTTTGCTGCCAGCCACGGCACGTCGCCGCAACAGGCCGGTTTTGAGCTGTTTATCTATCAGGTGGTGGCGATCGTCGCCAACTTTGTCATGGTGTTTATTCTGCCGCGCGCCCGCGATCAGCGCGCCATCGCGCTATGCAGTTCTCTGCTGATTTTTATCGGCGTCGCCGGTCTGCTGCTGCTGCCGGGTTACTCTTTGGTGTGGTTGATTTTTGCCGGACTGGGGGCGGGGAGTTCTTTGGTGCTGGCGCTGTCCTTCTTTGGCCTGCGCAGCAGCCATCATCATCAGGCCACGCAGCTGTCGGGCATGGCGCAATCGGTCGGCTATCTGTTGGCGGCGCTGGGACCCACGCTGTTCGGTTTGTTACACGATCTGACTCAGGGTTGGCGATTGCCACTGATGGTTCTGCTGTGCCTGACACTGTTGCAAATGCTGTTTGGCATGTTGGCCGGGCGCAATCAGGTTATTCGTTAACCTCAGGGGGAATGGGGTGTTCCGGCCCGGATTCCCCGGCGTCGTCCTGCCAGAGGTCGTTGATAAAATCCCGTTGCTCGCTCGTCAACTGCCATGACGGGGGGATTTTGGCCGGACTTTCATCCCGGTCGCCCCCTGTGCGCTTTACGCGTTTTTTTTCCATCACCCTACTTCCTAAATAAACAGCCAATAAATCACGGCGGCGACGGCCAACCAAAACACCCCGCAGCCGATAAATACGCACAACCAAGTTTTACGTTTAATATCCGCGTCATCCTTGCCTATCACAGTCACTCCATCCAATAGATTAAACTAATCGATAATCGATTATTGATCTATTTAAACGATCAATAAAGTAGTTTGTTCCTATGGTAATTATAAAAATACATGCTACCCACTTAGAGGGATCCACGTAAATGAAGGGAGAACGCCCGAGGGGCGCGGTTCTCGGCACACAAGAATGAGTCCCGCACAGAACCTCTGGCCGTTTTTTATGATACTGATGACAAGGACAAAACAATGGGTAATGCGAGCTTTATTGAAATAAAAAACTATTAAAAAACCAAATTAATCGCACGATCGACCAAGACCATGATTAACACAGGGTTAAATGGGTTATTGAAAGGGAGTTGAAGGGAAAGGATGGTCCGGGCAGCGACCGCCGCCCGAGTGATATCAATCAGTCAAGATGGGAAACCGAGTCTTTACTGGCAAGTTCACGATCGCTGCCGGTCAATTCGCTAAGGTGCCCATCGCGCATTTGCAACAGGCGGTCCGCATGCTCGAAATAGTGATCGTCATGGCTAATGGCAAACACCGTTTTACCCAGTGCGCGCAGCTGTGGCAGCAGCTCACGATAAAAGATGCGTCTGAATTGCGGATCCTGATCCGCCGCCCATTCGTCTAATAGCAGAATATCCCGCTCTTCGGCCACCGCCAGCAACAGCGCCAGACGCTTGCGTTGCCCCTGGGATAACTGAGGGTTGGTCACCCGAAGACCGTCAAACTCCAGCTTGTTTTTCATGTTCAGGCGATGAAGCCAGCTTTCCACCAGTTCAGCATCCGGCTGCCCGCCCTCAGGCCCCTGCAAAAGCTGGAACGGGTGAAAGTCGGTGAAAATGGCGGAAAACAACCGGCGATAGTCATGCATGTCCGCCGGATTCTGCGCAATGCCGTCCAGCAGTATCTGCCCGCTGACCGGTTGGTACAGTCCGGTCAGCAGCATGGCCAGCGTCGATTTTCCGCTGCCATTGCCGCCAATCAGGAACACCAATTCGCCGCGGCGCAGCGTCAAATTCAGCGGGCCCACGGCGAATCCGGCCTTTTCTTCCGTCGCGCCATAATGGAACATCACCTCACGCAGCTCCAATGTTTGCCAGGCCTTGGTCGTTCCCGCCGGAAATTCCTCTTGATAGTCGGCGAGCCGTAAGGATTTGACCTTGTTAAAAGCCACTTCTGCGCTGACAAGCGTAGGGAATGCCCCCACCGCCTGCAGCAACGGCGTGCGCAGGAACAGCAGCGTCAGTGAATAGGTCGCCGCCACGGCGGTATCGGCCCAGCCCAGGCTGTTGGCCATATAGAACACCAGGCCTATCGCGCCCAGCATCATGATATTCGACCAGTTCACCGCGCTGAGGTGGAAGGTATCGGCACGAATAATATGATGGCGATACTCTTCGGCATCCGGCTGGTAGGCCTGGCGGTAAAGCGCTTTGGCACGATCGCGGTTCAATGCCAGCTCTTTGCGGCCGTCAATGGCTGACTGATAGTGCTGATAGAGTCGCTCTTCAGATTCACGCACGTTGGTCAGGTGACGATAGACCCGCGATACCAGACACCCGCTGCCAAACACCGTCACCGCGACCCAAATGGCCGTCACCGCCAGCATCTGCGGCGACAGCCAGCCCAAATAAGCTGCCGACCCCAACGTCAATATCACCCCCTGAACCAGTTCGGGCAAACGCACAAAAGCCAGGGTAATATTGCGAATATCGCTGGCCAGGCTCGCCAGCAATGCCGCACTGCCAAGCTGCTCGATCCGCTCAATATGGGTATCCATGATCCGCTTCACCAGTTGACCGCGGAGCCGAAACACGAAGTGGTGGCCCAAGGCGGTCAGCGCCAACTGCGAACCCAGCGTCACAGCCATCAGCAATGCCAGTAACCCGAGAAACTCCGGCAATACCGCCAGCGGATCGCCCGCCGCCGTCATCAGCCGCAGGTTGATAAAGGCAATGATGCCGATACCCAATGCCGCGCTGGCCATGGTTAACGCCATTACCGCCACAAACGGCCAGCGATATTGGCGGTAAACCACCCGTAGCAACTCCATGAAAAACCCTTACCCTGAAATATTGAGATGGCAGGCATTGTAAGCGGCCAAAAAGTGATATCAATAACAATTCTCATATTGTCGTCGACGATTGATTCCTGCCCGAGAGGATTTACACTGGCTGGAGATCTGGGACAAGGAAAACCAAGACTGATGCTGCCTACACATGAATATGCCAACGATCTGATCCTGTTCGCCTTAATTGTTGATTGCGGTTCTTTCAGCAAAGCCGCAGAAACGGCCGGCATCACCAGTTCGGTGGTCAGCAAGCGTATCGGACGTCTGGAGAAATCCCTCGGCGCGCGCCTGCTTTACCGCACCACGCGCAGCCTGACGCTGACGGAAAATGGCCGCAGCCTGTATCGCCAGGCCAAAGAGATCAGCGCCAAAATTCAAGATGCTTTGAATGTCGTCAGTGAAAATAGCGACGAGTTGACTGGCGTCATCCGCATGTCGGTACCGACGATTTCTGGCGAGCTGCTGCTCAGTGAGAGCGTGGCCGAATTTTGTGCGCGGCACCCGAACCTGAAGGTAGAGATGCGGCTGGAAAATCGCTTTGCCGATCTGGTCAACGAAGGGATAGATTTGGCGATCCGCACCGGCACCCTGCCGGACTCAAGCCTTATCGCACGCCACATTCTTGACTCCCGATGGGTAATAGTCTGCTCGCCCGGTTATCTGCAACAGCATGCCGAACCCCATTCGGCCGACGATCTGCTCAAGCATAATTGCCTGACCTACACCTATCAGGAAAGTGGTACCGACAACTGGCTGATGAAGCCACCGGGCGGCGGCGAAATTTATGAGCTACAGGTTAAAGGCAATTTGTCGGCCAATAACGCGCGGGCCATCCGCAAGGCGGCGATCGGCGGTTATGGCATTGCCATGGTGCCACGCTGCATGGTATTTGAGGATTTGCAGGCAGGAACACTGGTAGAAGTCTTGTCCGGGCACTGTGGCAAGATATTAGGCGTTTACGCGGTTTACCCGTATACCCGCAATTTACCCTTAAAGACCCGGTTGTTGATCGAACATATCATCGCGGGCTATCAAAATATCAGCCATTATTTTTGAGGTCGATCACAATATTATTCCCACCAGCAGTAAGATGCCGACGGGGGATTACGTCATTTTTGGGGATAATCTATGGTCAATTAACGCCTAATTAATGTGAACCAGCCCCACCCACATCTTAAGTGAAAATTCAACTCATTGATTTTTAGATAAATAAAACCTCACCTTTCATATACCAATAGTCTCATTTCGTAATCATCACGCCTAAGCACTTCGATGTTAAAAAATTGCCGTATAGCACCGCCTCCAATGTTGTGATTAGAATAAAAATGTTGCGGCAATTAACTATTTAGCTACATCTCCGTGAAAATAAAAATAATAACCGAAGAGGATCTTATGTCCCTTTTTTTCAGCGTTGCGCCCATCGTCCTGCTGATTTGGATGATGACCAAAAGGAATGGCGTTCCCTCTTACCTCGCTCTGCCGCTGACGGCTGCCGTCGTGTATACCGTGCAGCTACTGTGGTTCGACAGCGCCCCCCTGCTGTTACATGCCAATATCGTCACTGCATTGGTGGCGGTTTTAACCCCTATCACCATTATCGCCGGTGCGATTTTGCTGAACAAACTGATGCAGATCAGCGGGGCGGAAAACGTGGTACGCCGCTGGTTGGAGAATATCAGCCTCAATCCCGTGGCCCAGTTGATGATCATTGGTTGGGCATTCGCGTTCATGATAGAAGGTGCCAGCGGCTTCGGCACGCCGGCGGCTATCGCGGCCCCGATTCTGGTGGGGTTGGGTTTTAACCCACTGCGGGTTGCCCTGCTGACGCTGGTGATGAACTCGGTGCCCGTTTCCTTCGGCGCCGTGGGCACCCCCACCTGGTTTGGCTTTGCCAATCTGGGCCTGTCGGACGCCAGTCTGCTGGAGATTGCCCGCCAGACCGCGCTGATCCACTTTGTCGCCGGGTTTGCGATCCCGCTGCTGGCATTGCGTTTTATCGTTTCCTGGCGGGACATTCGCCGCAATCTGCCTTTTATTTTGCTTAGCGTCCTGAGCTGTACCCTTCCCTATTTGTTGCTGGCGCAGGTGAATTATGAATTTCCGGCGCTGGTCGGCGGCGCCATTGGCCTGGCGGTGTCGGTGTTGCTGGCCCGCGCCGGCATCGGCCTGGTTCGGGTTGATAAAAACCAGGAAAGCGCCCAGCCGGTGCCCTTTATCCAGGTGCTCAAAGCCATGACGCCGACCCTGCTGCTGATTGCTATCCTGATAGTGACCCGCATCCACCAATTGGGCATCAAAGCGCTGCTCAACAGTACGGCACCGCTGTGGCAAGGGAGCCTCGGCTGGTTGGGTGAGCTGCGCGTCAGCGACGCCCTGATTATCGAGCTGCAACAGGTGCTCGGCACGCAGGCCGCTGCCAGCTACAAAACGCTGTACGTGCCCGCGCTGATCCCCTTTCTGCTGGTGGTAGTGCTGTGTATTCCGCTGTTTCGGCTGAACCGCCATCAGGTCAAACAGATGTTCAGCGAAACCGGTCAACGGATAGCCAAGCCCTTTATCGCCCTGTTGGGGGCCCTGGTGATGGTCAACCTGATGATGCAGGGAGAAAACGACGCGCCGGTGATCCTCATTGGCAAAGCGCTTGCGGCACTGACGGGGGAAAGCTGGCTGCTGTTCTCTTCTTTCCTGGGTGCGCTGGGGTCGTTCTTCTCTGGCTCTAATACCGTTTCCAACCTGACGTTCGGCGGCATTCAACAGTCGATCGCCCTGAGCAGCGGACTCAACGTCAATCTGACGCTGGCGCTGCAATCCGTCGGGGGCGCCATGGGCAATATGGTGTGCCTGAACAATATTATCGCCGTCTGTTCGATCCTCGGGATCGGCAACGCCGAAGGAAAAATCATCAGAAAGACTGTGCTGCCGATGCTGGCGTACGGAGGGATCGCCGCCGTCATGGCCCAGATCCTGGCTCTCTGATCCAAAGTACGTTATCGAAAGAAGGTAAAAAACATGATCATCTCCGCCTCAACCGACTATCGGGCCGCCGCGCAAGCCAAGCTTCCGCCCTTTCTGTTCCACTATATTGACGGCGGGGCCTACGCGGAGCATACGCTCAAGCGCAATACCGAAGATCTGGCTGATATCGCCCTGCGACAGCGTGTGCTGCGCAATATGTCGGACCTCAGTCTGGAAACCCACCTGTTCGGCGAAAAGCTGGCGATGCCGGTAATACTGGGCCCGGTCGGGTTAACCGGCATGTATGCCCGTCGTGGCGAGGTACAAGCGGCCCGGGCTGCTGCGCAGAAAGGCATTCCCTTTACGTTGTCTACGGTTTCGGTATGCCCGATAGAGGAAGTCGCGCCGGCCATCGATCGGCCCATGTGGTTCCAACTGTACGTGCTGAAGGACCGTGGCTTTATGCGCAATGCGCTCGAGCGTGCCAAAGCGGCCGGGGTGAAAACGCTGGTGTTCACCGTTGATATGCCGGTTCCCGGCGCGCGCTATCGCGACGCCCATTCCGGTATGAGCGGCCCTAACGCTTCCCTGCGCCGCGTGCTGCAGGCCGTTACTCACCCTCAGTGGGCCTGGGACGTTGGCCTGTTCGGCAAACCTCACGATCTGGGCAATGTGTCAGCCTATCGCGGTAAACCGACCAGTCTCGAAGACTATATCGGCTGGCTGGGGGCCAACTTCGATCCTTCCATCTCATGGAAAGATCTGGAGTGGATCCGTGAATTCTGGGAGGGGCCGATGATCATTAAAGGGATTCTGGATCCCGAAGACGCCAAAGATGCAGTGCGATTCGGCGCCGACGGCATCATCGTATCCAACCACGGCGGCCGTCAGTTGGACGGTGTACTCTCAACCGCACGCGCCATGCCGGCGATCGCCGATGCGGTAAAAGGCGACATTACGCTGCTGGCCGACTCCGGCATCCGCAGTGGATTGGACGTAGTACGAATGATCGCTCTGGGGGCCGACAGCGTACTGCTGGGGCGCGCCTTCGTTTACGCACTGGCCGCCGCCGGGCAGGCCGGTGTCGCTAACCTGCTGGAACTGTTGGATAAAGAGATGCGCGTCGCCATGACGCTCACCGGAGCAAAAACCATTGCTGAGATTGGCGCAGGCTCTCTGGTCCACGGACGCGGCTAGCACCTTCTCCTGGCGGCTCCTGAAGCCGCCAGGCACTCAGCGGATGAAAAACCCTTCGGCAAAGGCGCTGCGCAAATAACGGCTGAACTCCGTCACTGCTCGCGATACCTGCGGCGCATAGGGGCGCACTACATAAAGACTATCGGCAAAAGCACCTATAGGGCGCCAGGCCGGCAGTACCTCAATCAACCGGCCGTCCGCCAATGCCTGCTGCGCACTGAAGTCCGGCAGCAAGGCAATACCCAGCCCTTCTGCCGCCGCATCACGTATCGACTCACTGTTGTTCGTGGCAAAAGGACCGCTGACCGGCACGCGGGTCTTTTCAGCTTGGCCCGGCAGCCCCTGTTTCGCGACGAAGCTCCACTCCGGCGCTTCGGTACCGCGGGGATAGTAAAGGCACTGGTGCCGTTGCAGCTCCGTCGGTAACGTCGGCATGCCGTGCCGTTTCAGGTAGTCGGCCGACGCCACGGCCACCGTTTCGGTTGAGCACAACCGCCAGGCGACGTGGGTGTCGGGCAAGCTGTCGCTGTGGCGGATCGCCAAATCAAAACCCTCGGTGGCCAATGACACCAGCCGATCCGAAACCTCAAGCTGCACTCGCACCTCAGGATTTTCGCGTAGAAAACCGGTAATACGCGGCACCAGTTGCTGGCGGGCAAACGCCACCGGCGCCGTGACCCGCACCGAACCGCGCAGCGGCCCGGCAGAATCGCAAATGCCGGAAAAGCTCTGTTTGATTTGTGCGAAAGGCTGGCGCAGTTCCTCGACCAGCCTCAGCCCGGCATCGGTCAGCCTGACGCTGCGAGTGGTGCGCTGCACCAACGGCACTCCTGCCAGCATTTCAATCTCTTTGATTTTTTGGCTCATGGCCGCTTTGCTGACGTCCAGCCGCTCTGCCGCACGGGTAAAACTCCCCTGCTCAGCCAATACGGTAAGCCAGTGTAAATGGGTCCACAGGGTTTCTATTTTTGGATTTTTCATCGTCGACTGTTCATTTATATAAACAATGAGTTCAAGTATAGCGCTTCTTCCCGCGCCAGCGCTTGGCTAAGATGGATCCTCAAAGGCGATGTCAATACGCTGCCCTGCGCGCATCAATAACTATTAACCCACTGACAGGATTATTAAAATGCCATTACTCATCTTTGACGTCATTGAAGGTCGCAGCGACGCCCAACTGCAAACGCTGCTCGACGCCGCCCACCGAGCCGTCCTCAGCGCCTTTGAGGTTCCCGTGCGGGACCGCTACCAGATTGTTCATGAAAATAAGGCTAAGCATATGGTGATTGAAGATACCGGCCTTAACCTGACGCGCACCCGCAATCTGGTGGTGGTTCGAGTGATTACCAGCCCGCGCCCCGAAGAACAAAAACAGAAGTTTTATGCCGAGCTTAGCCGTGAGCTGAAAGAAAGTTGTGGGATTGAAGGCAGTGATTTGATGGTGTCCATCACCACCAACAGCAAGGGAGACTGGAGCTTCGGCAACGGCGTGGCACAATACCTGACCGGTGATCTTTAGCGCGCCGTCCCCCAGACTGAGCATCGACTGGGGGACTCACTTTCAGGGCTGCTGCTCTTCGCTATATTGGTTTTGCCACATTGCAGCATAGCGGCCGTTGGCAGCCAGCAAGGCGTCATGCCGCCCACGCTCAACAATCTCACCGGCCTCCAGCACGATGATTTCGTCGGCATCCACCACCGTCGACAGCCGGTGCGCAATCACCAACGTGGTATGGTCGCGGCTCACTTCACGCAGATGCGCCTGGATTTCGCGTTCGGTCTGGGTATCCAGCGCACTGGTCGCCTCGTCGAACACCAGGATCGCCGGATTTTTCAGGATGGTGCGCGCAATCGCCACCCGCTGCTTTTCCCCACCCGACAGCTTGAGCCCGCGTTCGCCCACCCGAGTTTCATATCCGTCAGGCAGGCTGACGATAAACTCGTGAATATGCGCCAACCTAGCCGCGCGCTCGATCTCTTCCTGACTCGAACCGGTTTTACCGTAACCAATGTTGTAGCCCAACGTATCGTTGAACAACACGGTGTCCTGCGGCACGATGCCGATTGCCGCACGCAGGCTAGCCTGCTTCAGGCTGCGGATATCCTGACCGTCAATCGAGACAGCGCCGCCGCTGACGTCATAAAAACGAAACAACAATCGGGATAGCGTGGATTTGCCGGCCCCCGAAGCACCGACGATCGCCACCGTGTTGCCGGCCGGGATGGTGAAACTGACGTTTTTCAGGATCGGCCGACGCTCATCATAGCCAAAGCTGACCGAGTCAAAACGCACCTCCCCTGCGCGCAATTGCAGCGCCGTCGCATCCGGCCTGTCGACAATTTCCTGCTCTTCCTGCAGCAGATCGAACATGTTCTCCATGTCGATCAGCGCCTGTCTGACTTCAGCATAAATGAACCCGAAGAAATTCAGCGGCTGATAGAGCTGCAGCAGATAGGCATTCACCAATACAAAGTCGCCGACCGTCATCCGCCCCTGCACAATGCCCTGCGCCGCCATCGCCATCATCACGATCAACCCGATGGAAATAATGGCGGTTTGTCCGAGGTTGATGGCGGTAAAACTGAACTGGTTTTTGATGGCGGCGTATTCATACAGGCGACGCGACATGTTGAACCGATCGGCCTCGAAGTCCTCGTTACCGAAATATTTGACCGTCTCGTAATTCAGCAGGCTGTCGAGTGATTTGCTGTTGGTATCGGCGTTGGCTCGGTTGAGCTCACGTCTGAAGCGGGTTCGCCAACTGACGGCCATCACGGTGAACAGAATATAGCAGCCAACCGTCACCACAATCGCCAGCGCAAACCAGCCGTTTAACAGATGCCACATGATCACCGAAACCAAGGTGATTTCGAACAGAATGGGGAAAATGGAGAACAGCAACCGCGAAAGTACCGTCGCCACCGCCTGAGTGCCGCGTTCGATCGACAGCGACAGCCCGCCGGTCTGCCGCTCCAGGTGAAAACGCAGGCTCAACGCGTGCAGTTGTCTGAAGACGCGTAGCCCCAGTAGCCGGGTCGCATTCTGGCTAACGTGCACGAACATCACGTTGCGTAATTCTTCAAATAACGCCCCCCCAACACGCGCCACGCCATAAGCCAGGATCAAGCCGATGGGAATGGCCAGCATTTTGGCGGTTTCACCGCTCAAGGCATCGACCATGGCTTTATAAGCCAGCGGCACCAGCGTGATACTGACCTTGGAGACCACCATAAAAACAAAGGCAATCACCAGGTAATAACGCAGCCGGGGGTTCTCTTTGGGCCACAGGTAGGGCAGCAGAAACTTCAATAAGCGGGAACGGTCCATATCAGGTATCTATTGTCTCGGTCAGCAGTGCGGCATGGTTTTTTATATTCTGGCACGTATGCCACGAAAAACCTTCGGCAATTCTCCGATGCGGCTCTTTTGAACCCTGATCACCTGAATGGCACACCTCGGTGGTGAGGAATGACATGATGTTTACATCCCTGCTGCATACATGCGCGGGCCTAATGCCCAGCCCGAAGTATCGACGCAATGGCCCCCATGGCATTAGGCTGACCATGGAGGCACACAGCGGCTTATTTCTCCGAGTCTAAGGTTTCGTGATGCGTGATGACGTCTTGCGCCTTGTTATAGCTCTCGATAAGCAATTGATATGACGGGAAGATCAAGGTGTAGATCTCGGCCCACTGTGCCGCATCCTCACGATTCCAGGTTTGTTGAATCTCTGACGCCACAGCCCCGGTATCCATAGGGACAGCGCCGGCCTGAACCACCCGCGCCAGGGTAATTTCCTGAACCATTTTTGAGTAGGTACCGGACGCATCGACCACGACGAACACCTGATAACCGTCGGCAATTGCGCTAATAGCCGGGAATGCCATACAGACGCTGGTAATGGTGCCGGCAATAATCAGCTGTTTTTTCCCGGTGGCCTTCACCGCCTGCACGAAGTCGGCATTATCCCAGGCATTAATCTGGCCGGTGCGTGCCACGTATTGCGCATGCGGTGCGTTCGCATGGATTTCCGGGATCAGTGGCCCATTTGGCCCCTGTGGCACCGAAGCCGTGGTAATCACTGGCATGTTGGCCAGCGTGGCAATTTTCGCCAGAGCGGTCGCATGGCGGCGCAGGTCGGGCATCGGCATATCGCCGATGGTTTGAAATAAGCCGCTTTGGTGGTCGATCAGCAGCATTACGGCATCGACCGGGTTGATTACCGGACGCTGGTTATTAAAGTTTGCTGGGGCACTCATAGATCCTCACTTGTTCATCCTGAAACGTTTGCGGTCAAAGAGCTGCTTTTCCTGAACTGAGCAGGCTAAAGCGAGTCATTAAATTTAGGCGACTGGAATATGACAGTTCCGATTGTCCAAGGCTTTTCATCGATATAGCATGCACTTATGAATGGAAGCCTCATATTTAACCTAGCAATGAATCAAATCGGCAAACAGGCCAATTATTGGAAATGAGTGTTTCATCAATGGGAAAATGGTCTTTATGATAGATTTCAATGAAATGTTTATGTTTGCCAAGGTTATTGAATGCGGAGGCTTTCTTGCTGCAAGTAAGAAATTTGGTATCCCCAAGTCCACACTGTCCAGAAAAATATCCGCACTTGAACAACGCCTTAATGTCAGACTGATACAACGCTCAACCCGAAATATAATGATCACGGAAATCGGTAAGGAATATTACCAATATTGCGTGCAAATGATCGCTGCGGCAGAAAAAGCGGAAAACCTGATCAATAACAAAAGTGACCAACCCACGGGTAAAATCAGGATTACCTGCCCCACGATTCTTATGGATCTCGGTCTGTCAAAAACCCTGGCGAAATTTATGCAGGCTTACCCCGAGGTGGTACTTCAGGTAAAAATATTCAATCGTGACGTGGATATTATTGCAGAGGGGTACGACATCTCATTTCAACTGATGGGCAAAGAATCCAAAAACAGCAATCTGATTATGCGAAAAATTGCCGACATCTCCTCTTCTTTTATGCTGAACCCTGCCGGCAGGATCCACCCCAACCAGGTGCAAAAACCGTCAGATCTGCATCAACTCCCCACCGTTGGCTGGCTATCTTCCCATTTTCAATCCGCATGGACGTTCAACAAAGAAGGCCGGGAAGTCAAGATAAGCAATGAGTCCTGCCTGGTGTGTGACGACATCAGATTACTCAAAGAAGCGATTCTTTGCGGCAGGGCTACGGGTTGTTTGCCGCTAAAGCTGGCACGTCAGGAAATTCACGATGGCACCCTGACAACCGTGCTGAATGATTGGCAACTGGAGCCGCGCAAAATTGTCGCTATTTATCCTTCGCGCCAGGGCCTGCTGCCCGCCGTCAGGGCATTGATCGACTTCGTTGTCGAAGATTTCGCACAGGATGGCTGACTTATTCGATTGAAAACAACGATTACGCACAATTATCCTCCCGCACTTGGCGACAGGTATTATAATAAAAAAGACAATACGAGATAGGATATCCAAACAGTTTAAGGAGATACGTCATGTTAAATATGGGTCCACGCCATTCGCTGATTATCGATGAACAAAGTTTAAAGAAACAACGTACCCCGCTGTTAATCATCTCTATATTGCTGCTGTTAGGCGGTATTTTTTGCCTGTTCAGCCCCTTCGCCTCCGGCGCCGCGCTGAGTATGGTCATGGGCATTTTCTTGCTGCTGAGTGGGTTCGGTCTGATTTTCGGCATGATAGCTAACCGAGTACAAAATACCTGGCCGATGATCGGCGGTATTCTGCTAGGGGTCGCTTACCTTATTATCGGCTACGTGTTTATCACCACCCCGGCGGTAGGCATTTTCGCCATGGCGGTCTATCTTGCCGTACTCTTCGCTCTGGGCGGCATCGTACGACTGATTGCTGGCTACAAATTACGTGATGTCAGCGGCAGTTGGCTGCAGTACGTGATTGGTATTTTGGATCTGATCATTGCCTGGATGCTGTTCAGCGCCGATCCTATGACTTCCGTCGTACTGGTCACCACCATTGTCGGTATCGAAATGCTGTTCAGCTCTTTTGGCCTGTTCCAGGTTGCTCGCCAACTGAAGCGCTCGTGATTTCAGGCGGGGCCACTCGGCTCCGCTTTTCTACCGCACAGCCGACAATTACCCCGATACATCGGCGGCCAAGTGCCCTAATATTAGTAAGGTTTCACGCAAAGCAGGTTCAACTACTCCCCCCTGACGAAAGATTGAAATGAGATGATAACGCTATGGAATTCAAGGACTATTATACCATTTTAGGGGTCAAACCATCAGATGACATCAAGGCGATAAAAACCGCCTATCGCCGGTTGGCGCGAAAGTATCATCCTGATGTCAGCACAGAAAAAAATGCCGAGGCACAGTTTAAAGAAGTGGCCGAAGCCTACGAGGTGCTGAAAGATGACGAGCGCCGTGCTGAATATGATCAACTGCGTCAACATCGTAATGACCCTAACTTCGGCCGCCAAACCCAGCATGCTCATGCGAATGCAAATAATGCCGAAGACTTTTCCGACATCTTTTCCTCCATGTTCGGCGAACATGCGCGCGGCCAGCGTCAGCGCCAAAGCCGAGCCATGCGCGGGCAAGATATTGAAATGGAAGTGGCCGTCTTCCTGGAAGAAACGCTGGCCGAGCAAGCCCGCACCATCCGCTATAGCCTGCCGGTCTATAACGCCTTTGGCATGGTGGAGCAGGAAATCCCCAAAACTCTTAATGTGAAGATCCCTGCCGGCGTAGGCGACGGCGAACGCATTCGCCTGAAGGGCCAAGGCGGCCCGGGGATAGACGGCGGTGCGAATGGCGATCTCTACCTTATCATCCGCATTGCGCCACACCCCATGTTCGACGTCGTAGGCCACGACCTGGAAATTGTGTTGCCGATTGCCCCTTGGGAAGCTGCGCTCGGTGCCAAGGTGCCAGTCCCTACTCTCAAAGACAGTATTTTGTTGACCATCCCTGCCGGTAGCCAAACCGGACAACGTCTGCGCGTTAAAGGGAAAGGCTTGGTCAGTAAAAAAGAAACCGGCGATTTGTATGCCGTGATCAAGGTTGTGATGCCGCCGAAGCCGGACGAAAAGAGTGCTGCACTGTGGCAACAGCTGGCGGAAACTCAGACGAGCTTTGATCCGCGCAAAGAGTGGAGTAAGCAAAATGGCTAACCTAAAAGTAACCTTCACCATTACCGAGTTTTGTCTGCATACTGGTGTGACAGAAGAAGAGCTAACGGAGATTGTCGGGCTGGGCGTGATAGAGCCGCGCAACCCGGCAACGGAAGAGTGGATCTTTGACGATCGCGCCTTGATCACTTTTCATCGAGCTCAGCAATTGCACCATGAACTTGCGCTGGACTGGCCAGGTATTGCCGTCACCCTGACGTTGCTCGAAGAGATTGAGCAGTTACGTAAAGAGAACAACCAGTTGCACCAACGGCTGGCGCGATTCGTTACCAGGCCCTGACAAGGCGAAAACAGCCCATTGCATCGCGCCCACCTTCGCTCAGAAAAACAATTTCGTTGCAATAAATCCGCTGAGCGAATGGAGGGCGATAAAAATAGGCTTTAACTACTTAAAATAAGCGTTCATGTTTTTTAATAAGTACTGTTAATAAAGACATGTCATTAAAAACAGTATTGACACTCTTTTATAAATCCGTAGATTGGTAATCAACAGCAGCGTAATGATAGCAGCTGTTAATAGTAAAAGTGTTTAGTAAGTTGTTATTAAGTTATTTTGCGATAAAGGCCACGAAGTTTTTTAGTATGGGTCATCGATGCTGAGAAAAGTTACAGTCTTGCTCGATGAAGTTTTAAGGCCACGTTGTAAGTACCGACAATCGCAGGGTGTGTACCAAAACGCGATGATGTAAGGCCATGATAGAACTGTTTTTTGTTTGCGATCAATGAGTAAGACAGTGAAAGCGGATCGCAATAGAAGTGAGGCTATGCATCAAAGAATAGATATCGCGAGGGGAGATGTACGAGTTGAGATGCCATACCTTTGATTATTTTGGTAGGCGGTAATGTGAACTGGTAAATATAGGGGAGGTTTGAGTTAACCCAATATTATCTGTGATTAACCTGTACATTTAGTGTAGAACTTTAGCAGTAAATAATAGTAAGTTCATTAATGTTAAATCAGAAGTCAATAGTACCTTAAAAGCCCTGGCTGCAACGGTCAGGGCTTTTATCATTTATGGCGACATAGCCAGCTGTTTGACTTACCCTGCTATTAGACGACAGTCCCCCCTCGACAATGTCACCTCCCCTGTTAGGCAACTGGGCCACTCTCACTTCGCCCACTGATTGATTTTTCACCTTCACCCGCCCCCATATTTAGGATTTTTACCCAAAAGAGCACATTAAATGTAATGTTGTTAGGACTTATCTTAAAATGCAGGCGAGGATCTTTTTAGGTATGTGGCTGCCAGGGAAAAAGATGAGCGAGAAACAGCGTAAATCGGGCTATCAGGTTGAGTATGGGGAACAATGGAAACCGGAAAAAACCTCTGCGTGGTTTTGGATCCTGCTGATTGCTATTATCGGTATTTTGGTTGCCATTTCATGATGATAGTAGGCAAGAATCAAAATGACTGCGACTGAGGTAATACCTCAGCGGCCCACCCCGCTGAGTAGAGTAAAGCAATATTTATAGCTCGCAGTGGCACATGAAAAACTAACGTTGATTTCTATGGTTAAGCATTTTACCCATTTTCTCTGATTTATACTGCGAATAATTCCGCTGGGTTTCAGGGTATTCCAATTGGGATAGAATATCATTGTAAGCCTGATAGCAAGGTTGTTCGCGGCTGGCATTACTGCCATTGAGCAGTTCTTCCGGCATCGCCCCTTCTTTGACTATACGTTTAAGGAACATTCGAATACCTTCAGAAACTGTCATCCCCATCTCTTTGAAGACCGCTTCCGCGCGCTCTTTTAAGTTGGTGTCAATTCGGGCCTGCACAATACTGTCGCGTGTCATAAAACCTCCTGGTGACATTTATCTCATCCTGATAAAGGCATTATTGCGCCGGCAGCGGCGGATAAACATAAGAATTACGCTCTGCTGTTTGACGCTATTGACGGTTTTTATGAAAGCAATAACCATATTGTGTGTAAGGAAAGGATGACAGAAGCGTAAAGCGGCGTTAGATGATCTGCCGCCATACCTTCACCGCATCGGAGCTAGCGCAAGTCGCGCAAACACCTGTCGAGCGATGATATTAATAATTCTATTTTCTTCAACCCGCTATGAATGTCTTCGACGCTCATTTTGGCCAATTGTTGGCTCTCTAGTATCACACAGGCTGCGGCGATTTTTTTCGCACAGATGGTTTGCGCGGAGCCTTTTAAGCGATGTATCGTTCTGGCCAATGCAACCCGATCGCCTTCTCTTGCCTGAGTCTGAGCGACGACAATTTCCTTCATATTTTCTTCATTGGCTAAGTAAAGCAGGTTATTAATGAAAGAGAGATCGTTACCGGCAAGTAGAAATAACCGGTTAATATCCACATGGGCAGCAAGTGACGACAGAGAGTCACCTGGACTATTTTTATTTACGTCGTCTTCATGTATTTTTTCATTCAAAATATTCAATCCAAATTATTTCTTATACAAAATTCATAAGTTTCCATCATACTATTCAGTTCCAGCTTGGCCATGACTCTTCTTTTATAAGTGCCTACCGTTTTGTCACTTATATTCATCTGCAAACCAATATCAACCAGCCTCATCCCCTTGGCCAAATAACGTAGCACCTGTAACTCTTTCGTGGAAAGATTGGCAATAGCATGCTTGTCTTTATCTTCAGCCGGCTGCAGTGCGTGTTGCCGTGCCTGTTTCAAGGGAAAATAACCATAACCCGCGTTAATTGCCGCCACAGCGCTGTGCAGATCAAATAAGTTGTTTGCCTTACTGATGAAACCATCCGCCCCGGCACTGACACAATTTTTAATATAAAAAGGTTCGTCCTTTCCTGACAGCATCAGGATACTTCCGCTGAACTTACGCTTGCGCAAACGCTGTACCAGTTCGATTCCGCTGATAGAGTGAATGTCAATATCAACGATAACCAGGTCAGGTTTATGTTCCTCAATTAATGATAACGCCTCCAAACCATCACCTGTTTCACTAATTACCCTAAGGCCTTCTTTTTCCAACAACACTTTAATGGCAAAACGCGTGACAGGATGGTCGTCGACAACCAAAACGCTTTTCATCGGTAACTACCTCTTTATTTTATTCTATTCATTACGGCCCTGGACCACCAAAAAAAAATCATAAAAAAATATTAAATTTCAGATCAACGGTAGTACTGTTTACAATGAAAGCAAATCACATCCATTATCTTATATTAAACCTCAAAAATCATTCACCGTAACAATGAATCATACTATAGCTCCGAGGCTGCCACCACAGAGAAAACCCTCTTACCCTATGTTTTTATTGAGTATATTTAAAATATTAAGATACGACGCCCATTATTCTGCTCTTGTGAAGAGCATATCATTATTGCGAATCTGCCGCCTATGTACCCTGAAAAATGCGAGTCACTCACAATTTAACCGGTGTAAGGGAAACATTACACAAAACGACGCCAACGATTACAAAACATTAAGGTAACACTTACACAATTGAAAGGGTGTTCTGATGGGTTCACTCATGACTCAGTTATAATCTACTGCAACAATATCTCAACTCTCCTTACCCTCCTCATGTCCATAAAGTTATTGTTTACCTCAATCTATTACGTTATCGCACAATGGATTAACAACAGATGCCTCATTTATCCAATATATAGTCTGCATATAGTCTTATAGTTATCGATGAATATTTATCACCATCGAGTGAATCTGTAAAAATTTAAATGAATGTCTTCCTGCCGCCCCGCAGAACAAGAGGTGTTTTTTTGTTAGTAAACAATAGACTAGCTAATTGGTTTGTTCTGGCACGCAAAAATAGCTCCGTGGGCCTTGTTTTTTTGTTGGTGTTAACTCTTCTGGCGTTGGCGGTGCCGACCATTCACGCGGCAGAATTGACCTCGGAAGAAAAAGAGTGGCTTAGAGCCCATCCAGAGCTGCACGTCGGCACCTATGATGGAGGATTGCCCCCACTGGAAGATATGGTTAAAAACCAGTTAACCGGTTTTGCTCCCGACGTGCTTAACGAAGTCGCCAGTAGATTGAAATTGAAAGTAAAAGTGAAAGAGTATCAAAATCGTCTCGACATGATGCAGGCGCTGCAACGGAACGAAATCGACGTAGTCATGAACATGTCCCCGACGTTCTCTGGCGCCAAATATCTGCGCTACAGCCAGCCATACGGCGATAACGATCTGATCATTATCAGCGCCCGCGACAACCGCCATATCCTTGATCACTCAGATCTCGCCAAAGCCTCAGTTGCCGTCGTAACCGGTTCGCCTGAAGCTGCGTTGATTCCAGATGTGTATCCCGCGATCAGGCTACACGAATTCCCCAACCAGGCTGCCGCCATGCTCAGCGTCGAGCAAGGGGAAACCGACGCATTTATCGGCAATCGCTACACTATTCGCTACTATATTGCCCTTAACAAAAGCGAAGCCTTCCGTACCGTTGGCAATGCTTATTTCCCGTTGCAAACACT
This sequence comes from Serratia sp. Ser99, assembly GCF_024519545.1. NCBI lineage: Bacteria > Pseudomonadati > Pseudomonadota > Gammaproteobacteria > Enterobacterales > Yersiniaceae > Serratia > Serratia sp. Ser99. The sequence goes on from NZ_JALJRT010000015.1 coordinate 70,730, forward strand.
AAGATTCGCCTTTCCCCGTGAAAATCAGTTACTGGCCAACGCATTCGATGTCGCCATTACAGATATGGGTTGGCGCGAGCAACAGGCGTTATTTGAAAAGTGGGTGTCCCCCTTCCCCGCACGATTACCCAAAACGGAACGCATCAACCTGTCGCCCGACCAAATTACCTTGCTAAATCAACTACCCTATCTGCAAGTCAGCAATCTGGAATCCTACCCACCGTTTTCTTTTCGCAATCAACATGGCGAACCCAGCGGGCTGGTCGAGGATTATTTCGATCTGATACGCCGCCAGTTGCAGCTTAAATCTGAGCGTGTCAGGGTACGTTCACTGAATGAATTGATGCGAATGATCAAAGAAGGCGAGATCGATATGGTCCCCGGTTTGCCGCCTACTGCAGAGCGTATGCAGTTCTTAGCGTTCAGCCAACCCTATGCACGTTTTCCGTTGATGATAGCAACACGAAAAGAAACCAGTAATATCGAGGGCATTGAGAGCCTCGGTAAGGCGCGGGTAGCGATATCCGAGGACGCAGAACCCATCCCGACGCTGCTGCGCAAAAATCCAAAGTTGATTCTGATTCACACCGATACAGCTGAGCAAGGTCTGCAACTGTTGGCCGATCGCCAGGTGGATGCCTACATTGGCAACCTGGTGGTCACCGATCGCATTATTACCGAGCAGTACCCCAATATATTAAAGGTCGCGGCACCGACCGGTTATTATGCCGAACTGGCGGTTGCAGTCACCAAAAAGTACGCCTACGTTATCCCATTGATCAACCAGGCTTTGGCTAATATCAGCACCGACCGCAAAGAGCAGATCCGCAGCGCCTGGTTCCCGATCACCTTTCAGGAAAACGTCGATCTTCTGATTATCATCAAGAGGATCCTGCCCGCCATATTGGCCGTCGGTTTTATTATGGCGCTGCTTATCATCGCCTACTGCCGCTTACGCAAAGAGACCCGCCGCAGGATCCTGGCCCAGATAACCCTGGCCGACCAGCTCAGCTTTCAACATGCACTGCTGGAAACCATCCCTTTTCCGGTATTAGGCAAGGATCACAACGATCGTTATATCGCAGTGAACAGCGCCTTTGAAAAACTGACCGGCCATGCGTCCGCACATATGTTGGGCAAAACGCCTGACGAATGCGGCTACATCGACGCCATCGTGTCACTGGAACGCGAGCCGGAAAACCGAGCAGCACTATCGGCCGAGGAAGGTATCCACCGCTCACTGCGCTATGCCAATGCCAAAGGAGAGCTACGGGAGGGATTGTTCTGGCTAAAACCCTTCTTCAGTGTTGACGGAGGGCCCGGCGGCAGCGTAACCGTGTTGGTTGACGTCACTGATATACGCCGCTCTGAAGAACGAGCACTGATCTCTGAAGCCCTGTTAACCGACGTGACCGAATCACTGCCGGTTACCGTATTTCAAGTCTGCCTATCGGTGGATGGCGATATGCGTTTCACCTACGTAGCAGGTGCCGCTGAAGCCACCTTCGGCTTATCTGCCGAAACCATGATGGTCGACCACAAAAGCTTCCACCAGCGAGTGAATGCCGAAGATCTGCCCATGCTGCAGGAAAATTTAATCCGCATGCAAGGCACGCTGGCCCCCTTCCAGAACGAGTTCCGTATGCAGGTCAAAAATAACCAGTGTTGGATACGCGTCAATTCAGGCAGAGGAAAACGCGAAAGCAACGGGGATGTACTGTGGGGCGGTTATTTTGAAGATATTCCCCACTCCCGCCAGCAGGAACAGGCGCTGTTCGAAGCGAAAACCAAGGCTGAAGCCGCCGCCCGTGCCAAAGCCACCTTCCTTGCTACCATGAGCCATGAGATACGCACACCGGTACACGGCATTCTTGGCTGGTTGGAACTGCTGGAAAGAACCCAGTTGGATGATGAACAAAATAGAATGCTGAATACCGTGCAAAATTCTGCGCAGCATTTAACCCAAGTGATTGACGATATTCTTGATTTCTCCAAGCTGGAGGCGGGCCAGGTGTCACTGGAAAATTTGGCGATCGATATTCGAGTATTCCTGTCAGAACTGATGCAAACCCTCAGTCTGCAAGCGTTGAAAAAAAACCTGACCTTGCATCTTTATCTCGACAGTCGGGTCGCACAGAAACTGATGTTCGATCCGGTCCGATTGCGTCAAATTTTAATGAATTTTCTCAGTAACTCGCTGAAGTTTACCCGTTCAGGCCATATTACGTTGCAGTTAGTTCTCCTTGCCGATCAGCAAAGTCGGCAATGGTTGCGTTTCAGCGTCATCGATACCGGTATCGGCATCCCTGCAGACATGCAGCAGCAGCTATTCCAACCTTTTCAGCAGGCAGAAGCGTCCACCACTCGTCGTTTTGGCGGTACCGGCCTGGGGTTAGCAATCTCCAAAGGCCTGGCGCAGCAGATGAACGGGGAGCTCACCATGCACAGTCAGCCTGGTGAAGGTACCACCCTCAGTTTCGACGTTCATTTCGATGTTTATGCTCCTTCACCGGCGTTACCGGCGCTGTTGGGCACCCGCGTTACCCTATGGTGTGATGACAAGGTTATCACCCAAAACCTGCGGGAAATGCTGCTGGCGTTAGGCCTTACCGTCACCTGCCGGTCCGGCTCGCAGCAGACTGCGCTTATCCTGTCCGGCTGCGATCTGCTGTTTATAGAGGAAAACATGCTGGCAACGATTGCAATACCTGCCGCAGCCCGGGAAAAGGTGGTCACTCTGAGTATTAAACCGCGGTCTGACAATGCTGCGGACCGGCATACCCTCAATGTCACGCCATTATCCTGGGAAAGAGTGCACAAACTTTGCGTCACCCTGTTAATCGAGCAAAAAAAACAGGCGACAAGCTCCATGGCACTACCAGAAATAACCACCATCGATACCACCCTAAGCCGTGAACATGCTCTGGCGAACGGAAGTTTGATTTTGGTTGCCGAAGACCACCCTATCAGCCGAGAACTGATCAAGCATCAGCTGCAAATATTGGGTTATAGCTTTGATATTGTTGAGGATGGTCAGCAGGCTTTGCTGGCAATAGAAAGCACAAAATATGGCCTGGCGATTATCGATTGCCACATGCCCTATATCGACGGTCTGGAATTGAGTCGCCTGATCCGCAAAAAAGAGGCTGCGAATAATAGCGCAAGGCTGAAGATTGTCGCGCTGACAGCGGGCGTCCTGGAAGAGCAAGAAGATCAGTGTATTGCTGCCGGCATGGATGCTTACCTGACAAAACCCATTGATATTAAAGGGTTGAAGGATATTCTCACCCGTTATATTGCGCCAAGAGCGGTAACCGCAACTGCGTTCACTTCAGCTTGCTCAGAGGCGTCATTCAATATAGACATGGTCTCTTTGAATAAGCGATATGGTTCAGAAGAAAAAACCAGAGTGGTCGTGGGCATGATGCTTGGCAATCTGGAGCATGGGCTACATCAACTGGCCACAAGCCGTGCCTCAGCGCAGCAAGGGTTGATCGTGCGTCATTTGTCATTGGACCTGGGTGCGCTGAATTGCCATATGCTGGCCACGCGGGCGACAAGATTGGAAGCCAGGCTAAATCAGGGCAAAGCGAACCTCACCGATGATCTGCAGGATTTCAAACAGGCCATTGAGCAGTTGATCATGCAATTGCATATGCTGTAGCTACTGTTTCGCCGAAGCAAAAGCAATGCCCGGTGCCAACGGTTCTATTTTTAACTGATGTTTTCAAACATCTGCTGATAGTTTTGCCACGGGCTTTTTTGAGCTGCATGTTCGAGGATCAACCGCATGCGCCAGCGGGCAGCCTGCGGATCCTTGTTCTGTACCGCCACCAAGAGTTCACGATGTTCATGCACCGCTTCTTTGGTTAAGCGCACGTCGGCTTCCAACGTTTGTTTAAATGAAAATGACATGGCAGTGGCCAAAGCATTCCCTAATGAGCGCATAAAAGCATTGTGGCTGGCATCCAGCAATGCCAAATGAAAAGCGAGGTCGCCTTTCTCAAACAGGTGTTTTTTACCCAGTTTTTGCCCCTGCCCCATGATGTTACAGGCGTCATTCAAACGGATGATGTCCTCCTCCGTGGCATGGAGGGCGGCTAACGCGGCAATGTTAGGTTCAAATATCAAACGCGTAACTAACAGCTGTTCCATCAATGAGTGGTCGAACCCTTTTTCATCCAGCCAAGACATGACGTCAACATCCAGAAAGCTCCACCGATCCTGCGGGTTCACCGTACTGCGTTTCTTCGCCTGAATATTAATCAGTCCTTTGGCCGCTAATACTTGCAGCGCATTTCGTACCGTGGTGCGGGAAACGGCGTATTGTAGCGCCAAATCATTTTCGCCAGGCAGAGAATCACCGGCGCTCCAGTCACCATCCATGATTCGGCGAGATAATACGCTGATCAACGTTTCAGATATGCTGCAGTTTGTGGTTTTCATTGACAGGTGTTTCTTCTAATTAGTTTTTCAAGAAAGAATTTTAGCTTATTCATGACATGATTATATTGATCATTAACATAACACATTGCCGATTAACCCAAGTGATTTTACATGATAGCATGCGCTAACAGGCAGCCCATACTGGAGAGGTTGTCAGGAACAGTGGGACGAATCACGACATCCCAGAAAACAAAAATAAATAACGATTACTTTCAGCGCATTAAAAACAGAATGACAACCATCAATACAATAACCATTTAAATAACCCACCAAAAACGCCACAAATTTTGGTGTGATTTCAACAAAAATAAATATAACATGACCAAGCCAGTTATTATAAAACGTTTGTAAAACTCAACCTTAGACACATAAAAACAACACAAAGATAAACACAAACGAAATAAAACAACATCTCTGCCATTTAACCCTACTACAGGCAAAATAAAATGGATAATGACCTTCATCTTTCAACCGTAAAGAAAATGAACCTAAGACTTATTCCATTCATCATGCTTCTTTACTTAATCGCATATATAGATCGCGCTAACATTTCAGTCGCCGCATTACAAATGAATGCTGATTTAGCATTAACCGCAGAAATGTATGGCATTGCGGCCGGCATATTTTTTGTCTCTTATATCCTGTTTGAGATCCCCAGCAATATTATTCTCACCCGAGTGGGGGCTAAAATCTGGATCGCCCGCATTATGGTCACCTGGGGGGTGATTGCCATGGGAATGAGCTTGGTACAAACACCGCTGCAACTCTACACCATGCGTTTTCTGCTTGGCGTGGCGGAAGCCGGCTTTACGCCTGGGATCATTTACTACCTTTCCTGCTGGTATCCGCGCAGCGACCGCGCGCGTGCCATGTCGATGTTTTATATCGGTGCGGCACTGGCTTCGCTCATTGGGTTACCAATCTCCGGTGCCATTCTACAGATGAATGATGTGCTGAATATCGCTGGCTGGCGCTGGCTATTCTTGCTTGAGGGGGCACCGGCGATATTATTGGGTATCGTGGTTTACTTCTACCTGGACAACAAGCCGGAAGATGCTAAATGGCTGGGGCCACAGCAGCGGGCCTGGTTGGCAGGCGTACTGACACAAGAAGCCAAACAAACCCCTACGCAGCAAGAGCATCATTGGCAAGCTGCGTTCAAAAACCGCAAAGTGTGGCTGCTGAGCCTGATGTGGTTGTTGCAAGCCTTTGGCACCATCGGCATCGGTTTATTTCTGCCATTGATCATCAAAGGCGTGGTCAGCGAGCAAAGCAATTTCATCATTACCCTACTTTCCGCCGTTCCCTTTTTGTTCGCCTGTATGTTTATGTACTTTAACGGTCACTATTCCGACACCCATCGCGCCCGTGCTGTGCCATTGGGGTTACCGCTCATCCTTTCAGGCCTGTTGTTGTTGGCGGCAATTTACAGCACAAACATGGTAATAGCTTACGTTTTATTGGTTTTCACCATTGCGCTGAACTGGGCGATCATACCCATTTTCTGGGCAGTCACGACGGAAACGGTGTCCGGCGTAGCGGCAGCGGCTTCCATTGCGCTGATCAACGCCGTGGCTAATATCGTTGGGCTGGCGCTACCGCCGGTTATCGGTCGAATCAAAGATATGACCAGTAGCTATGATGCCGCCTTGATTATGGTGGCGATCGCCCTGGTACTGGGGGGAATTATCGGTTTACAAGTCGGACGTTGGAAACACATAGCTAAACTGCCGATACACCAAGATACGCCAGAACATTGAGGGGAAAGTATGGAAAACGTTATTTTGCAGATAGCGCCGGTGCCCATGCAATTGACTCAGCGCTTGCACCAGCACTTCACATTATTTAATGCTGCCCAGCTCACTACAGAACAACAGATTGAATTGATACCTCGGGTTCGTGTTTTACTAATCAACGGTGAAACACCGTTGGACGACACCACTATGGCGCGCTATCCCAATCTGCAGTTGATCGCCGTTTTTGGTGTGGGGTATGAACGTGTAGATGCTCAAGCCGCCTACAAGCGTAATATTCAGATTAGCAATACGCCGGGTGTACTCACCGACGACGTTGCCGATTTGGCCTTTGGGCTGATGCTGGCGTGCTCCCGCCAGATTGTCGGTGCACAGCGCTTTATCGAACGCGGTGATTGGGCTGGCCAGAGCTACCGTTGGACAAACAAAGTCAGCGGTAGCCGGCTCGGCATTCTCGGCCTGGGTCGTATTGGTCGGGCTATCGCCCGGCGTGCTTCGGCGTTTGATATGTCGGTAAGCTATCACAGCCGTACTCAGTACGCGGACTTTGCAGGTGAGTACTGTGCAACGCCGCAAGCACTGGCGGCGCACTGTGATTTCCTGGTGGTGTGCGCTCCTGGGGGAGACGGTAGCCGCGATCTGGTCAATGCCGAGGTGTTACAGGCTCTCGGCCCCACGGGGATTTTAATCAATATCGCTCGCGGCTCGGTCGTAGATGAGGCTGCTTTGGTGAACGCCATTGAACATAAGTTGATTGCCGGCGCGGGGCTGGACGTGTTCTGCGATGAACCGCACGTGCCAGCTACACTGCTGCAACGCGATAACGTGGTGATCACCCCGCATATGGGCAGCGCCACGGAAAGCACCCGCAGGGCAATGTCGGAGCTGGTTTACGAAAATATTAGCGCCTACTTTGCCGGCAAGCCTTTGCTTACTGCGACAGAAAAACCGTAACGGGCTCGCATCACCCTTCTGAAAATCAGTCTATCAACTCCAACGTCAGGTGAGCTTCGCTTACCTGACGGGAAGCGATACGGGCGGCACTCTCCGGCATTATGGGTTCAATCTCGACGCGTGCAGTAAAACTTTGCCCTTTGACCAATTGACCATTTTGCACAACAGCAAATACCTTACCGGGTTGCAACATCAAGCTGGATTCGGGTGCGCCATCAAGCAGTCCGGCCTGAGCCGATGATGCAACCTGCACATTCTGCCCATCCAGTTGAAAGTTCAGCAGTCGGATATTAACACTGCCCTGCTCACCGTAGCGTAGATCGCCATTGGCGGCACGATCACCGCGTAGTGCCAAACGCATCGTCTGGCTATAAGGACACACCACATTGAGGATCAGCGTACGCTTGCCTGGCGTCACCGCATTGCTACCCGCCACGTCCTGCAGTTGCCAACGCGATTGGGTACCATAGTCGATTACTGGCGTGCCAGCGGACAAACTGCATCGCGTGTCCACAGGTAAGAATGATTGGGCCTCAGTAATACGGGTATCAATGGCCGAAAATACCGGCTGGCTCATTGTTAACCCCAACACCAGAGCCGTAAAAATTTTTCTCATATCATGTTTTCCTGTCAGCGGCATACTGCATCGGCAGTTTCATACAAGCCGCTGGTGCCAGCCTGTGCCGGTAATGAAAGGGGAAATGAACATATCGTTTTACCGGAAACCTGCACGTCCAGTTTGTTGGATTCAGCCGCATCGGAAATAAATACGCTCCCCTTGTTGCCAACTACGGTGACAAAATTGCCAGCCGCATCAAATACGCTAGCGCCGTAAGGCAAAGGTTTATTCTCGACATCTTTAACATCGACTAACACCCGCCGAGTGCGTATCACATGAAAATCGACATAACTCACTGAACCACGTGCCGCCTCAGTCTCCTGCCAGGCATTGCTGATATCGACATTTTTCGCTAGGCTGCGGGTATCCACCTGAATGGCGGAACGCTTATATCCGCTAAGGGATGGCAGAACCGCATAACCGCGCCCATCAGTCCAAATTGGGCCTGCTGGAGAGTCCAGACGAACACCGGCTTCTTCTCCAACTTTAGCGATGCCGAAAGTATCATTGACACGGTAAGGAGAAAGCGTAATGCCGTGGGGGTGAGCCACAATGGCTCCCGAGGCACGTGCCGACCAAGACGTGTAGTTGTCCGAATCCTGGCTTATGCTGCCGCTTAACTGGCTGACCGGAGTAACCTTATCGATGCTGCCGGTAGCGGATGTGCGCCGATTGCGGAAATCACGTTCGCTGGAGAGGCTCCATCCCCCGTCCTGTTGGCCGCGATCGCTATAACGCATTCCGCCGCGGCTGCCGTTACGTGAGCTGTTATTAAGGTAGCTGCTGATGCTGCGGCTGTCGCCAAATGGGATATTGACCGTGATATACAGGCGAGTTTCCGCATCGCTGTTGCGGCTGCCGGTATCGTGATCCAGGGTGGCACCAAGGTAAACGCGATTAAACTGTTTACTCCAACCGCCGCGTACGTAATTTGTGGCATCGCCAGCAAAGGTGCTGCTGCGAGCCCAAGACAAAGACAGGTTGCCGAGGCTTGCCAGCGACCAACTGATGCCACCGCCATACTGGTTTCTGTTGCGACCGGCAGTATCCAAACTATCGGTTTGCAGTGCATCACTTAAATCTCGATAGCCAGACGTTTGTTGAACGGCATTGACGCTAACCCCAATGCGCTCTGTTAGCTTATGGCTTAACACCGCAGTAGCCGATAGCCCCTTGTTGCCGTGGGTATCGTCCTGCGCGGCAGTGGTTTGCATAGAAAGAAACGTAGCATTAAACAGCTGACTATCCACGCCTACGGCGGCTGCGCGATAAGGTGAAGAACCGAGCAACCCCGCGTTGAGGGCCGTGTAGGGATTAAGCACCCAACCGTTAGCCAGAGTACCGATCAACGGTGCTTCGCTGCTACCTTGCTGATCAAGCTTACCGATGCCAAATGACATTCCTGGAGCAACAGCAGGCCCATTCATCAACAGGGTGGAAGCGGGTACGGAAAACTGGCGCTTCTCACCGTTGCCGCCAGTTACCGTCACTAACAGATCGGAACGGGTATTTAGCAACGAGAACCCCTGCAGGCGAAATGGCCCGGCAGGCACGGTAGTGCTATAAACCAACACGCCAGATTGACGGACTTCCACTACCGATTGACTATCAGCAATACCTTCGACCAATCCCGCTCCACCGCGACTACTTTGCAGGGCGGCCTCCGGGAACACCTGGAGCCCCAACACCTGCCCCGTGCCAAACATCGAGTTGGACAAACTAACCTGCCCGGCCTGAAATACCTTTTTAATCCCTGAGAAAGTGCGCTGCGCATAAGCTGCCTGATGCTGCATTTGATCTTTGCCATTGAAACGGGAAAAAGTCTGTTGGCTACGAACAATCCAGTCGCTGATATTAAAGCCGGCCTCCGTCCCCAATTGCATAAAGTTCGTACCCGCAGAGGCTCCGGCAGAATCCATATACTGTGCATCGTAATTCAGCATGCCGGCAAAGCCGCCGTGTTTCCAGCTCCCTCTATCCGCATCGGGAGCAATCACTGCTTCTGGAGGTAACACCACATCAACCCTAGCCTCGCCCGGTTCAAGGTTCACTTCGGTTTGAGGCCAGGCAGTTTTCAGATCAAAACAGGCGATTTTCTTACTGTAACCAGGAGGTGATATCAGGCCGGCCTCTTTCTGAAAGGCCTCATCGGCACACAACTTTCCGCTCTGATCAAAACGAACTTTAACCTTGCCCCGGGCGTTGCCATTAATCGTCAAGGTCACAGTGGATTCACCAGGCAAAAAACGTGGCGACTGACGAAACCACTCGGCAAGCTTAGGATCAATGCCTCGCGCCAACATTGCCTGGTGATCAAACTCAACATCATCCGCTCGTTCATCCGGCACAGCAGCCAACACAGGCGAAGTCGTGGCCAATGCAGCCAACAGAGCCAATGACAGAACTGAAAGTGTTGGCCATACGTTAACGTGATCGTCGTGTCGCATCAGCCCCACCGTCAATGGCTTAATTCAGCATCATAGCTGTTGACGGTATAGCCCCAAGTGGTGGCCGGAGAAATTCGAACCTGCTGACCGACGCCAGCTTTCTTGCCACCGTCAGGTGTAAGCGTGAACGTTTGGCCTGGTAAAACATAACTGTTAGGCAGCATCCAGTGGGTATTATCCGGTAGCGTTGTCACTCCCTGGCCCAGCCGCACTACGTAAGGCGATGGATTATTAACCATTAAGCTGTTGCCACTTTGCTTCCAGACCAGTCGCTTCCAGGGGGCAGGGTCTCTTTCCAATCCTGTTGGACGGATAATAACCGGCAGGTTTTGACGCACTGTCATGCGTACTTCATTTTTACCTTTTTGCTGCGGCGGCACACCTTCAAAAATGACGCGTGTCAGACGTTCAGTTGTCAGCGGCGTTTTGTTGGTCAGAATAAAACGTACGCGCTGGGTTTTACCTGACTCAACGCGCGCCGCTGGCGGGGTAACACTCACCAGGGTTTCAGGATCATCTTTGATATTTTCCAGCGTGGTCAACAGCAATACCGGAAAGCCATCGGTATTTTTAATGTTAATTGCACCTTCGCCATCATCTTGTTCGACCACCACTACTGAAGTCTCAGGCACCATACCGGTTGCATGGCTGCTGGCAGAAAATAGCAGCAAGGAAACCGCCCCAATATTAAACAGGGAAGAAAGGGTCATTATTTTCACCATTCGTATTAAAAAGGGCCGTTGCTGAGGGTACATCCGATACAGCGGCCAAAGGGGCAAAAAGGCCCCGTCGGAGGGCGGGGCAATGGCCGAGCGCACACGCCCGGCTAAAAGGAGTTAAAGGTAAACAAGCTCGATAGTGGACGACCCGTTTAACTGCACAGGTTTGGTCAGGTCCAAATCGGAAGCTTTATTGATATAGGCTCGTACCGTTACTTTACCGGTGAGTTTTTGGAAGGCGACAGGTTCGGAGGCACCACTGGTAGCCCAAGATACCTGACGAACGGCAGTGTCATTATATAAAACACCCTCGCCGCCTTTTGTCCAAGAGGCTTCGCCAACGTTCTTATAGATACTGTCAACATTCTTGCTATCTGCAATCACGCTGCTATCTTCGATTTTGATGACATATCCCCCGATACGATGGGTGCCATCAAGCCCCAACCCCACAATAGGCACATTACTTTTGCCAAAGATATTAACCAGACTGGCGCCACCGGCCCCATCGGTAGTCGCCCCCGCCACGGTATTTGGACGGTTATTAGTGGCTTTCAGAGCCACTTTCGCTGGGGCTGCACAACTGATGGAAAGATCCAACTGCTTCTCATCCAAAGCAGTAAATTCGTCCAACGACAGCGACCCTGCTTTAATTGTGCCGTAATCAATAGTGCCCCCACCGGAGACCATTGGCGTACAGGCCGCAGGCGTAATAGTCCCTATGACCTTTACATCTATACTTGCGGCGAGAACTGGCAGAGAAGTGGCTGCCAATACGGCCAACACACAGAGATTTACTTTTGTCTTATTCATCATAAAATGATTCCTTTCTTCATATCGAAAATATGTATTGCAGGCCAATAAATTAACAATTGCCACCATCAACCATTATAAAGTCAATATATACAAGAAAATTAACTCAATAAGGAATTAAAATTAAAAACCCATATGGAAGCATCACTAATAATCAGCCCACTGAAATATCCTTTTCAGGAAACCAATATCGAGTTAAAAATATACCTTATAGGTACACTAACTCGATGGTGCTCAAGCCATCCAAAATAACCGGTTTGGTCAGATCCAATTCAGAAGCTTTATTGATATAGGCTTGCACCGTTAAGTTTATGGTTAAGTTTTTGAAGGCCGCAGGCTCTTGGACCATGCCCTGCATCCACGAAAGCTGACGTTTAACACCAACGCTATAGAGGCTACTATCTTCACCCGTCCACTTCCCTGCACTCCCCCCTCGCGTGATGATTGGAGTAGTGCTACCGTCTGCTTTAAGCCCCGTGGCGCTGATCGCGTATCCCCCGATACGTGCTGAGTTACTGAGCCCAAGACCTACTACTGCCGTTGCTCCACTCACTAAACCACTAACAGGAGAAAGACCCGCACCAGATACCGCATCTTCAGTATCAACGCCAGCCAGCGTATTCGGACGACCATTCTTCGTCTCTAGCGCCAACTTCACCGGTGCATCGCAAGCAATGGTTAAATCCAACTCTTTTTTTTCTAACTTAGTGTAAGCATCCAACGTCAAAGAATCAGATTTGATAATGCCATAATCAACGGTACCATCACTGGTCAACGTAGGAGTACAGCCGGATGGCGTAACGCTACCGGTAACCTTTACTTCTATATCTTTTGCCAACGAAGGCAAAGATGTGATTGTCAACACGGCCAACGCACAGGCGGTTATTTGCATTTTTTTCATTCGGATATTGCTCCTTTTCCCTAAGTCAAATAGCGGATATTTTCGCCAGTCCCATTTGAGGCAGAGTATGACAAGATATTTACAAAGTTAAAAACGAAACCAACACACAAAATCAAATACGATTGAAAACAT
>NZ_JALJRT010000016.1:0-75062 GCF_024519545.1 Serratia sp. Ser99
GCAGTTGACTTTTAATCAATTGGTCGCAGGTTCGAATCCTGCACGACCCACCAATACAGAAAAAAGCGCCTTTAGGCGCTTTTTTCGCATCTGTGCCACCTTATTCCCGCAAACTCCTTGATCACATACTCCGCCGTGTCGTGCTGGATGAGAACCTGCGTTCAGGTTCGAGCCGAGCGAAGCGAGACGACAACGCACAGCGTTGCCCGCAGGGCGAGGCCCAAGGCCGAGTCAATCCTGCACGACCCACCAATACAGAAAAAAGCGCCTTTTGGCGCTTTTTTCGCATCTGCGCCCTGATAATCTCTATAAGCCTCACCACGTCCGCCCTGCCCCTGAAAATAATCATCCCCCTGCGCCGCCAATAGAAAAGGCGCTGCAAGCAGCGCCCTTGGGCTATCCTGGCGTTGCCGAGCGGATTATCAGGCCGCCAGCGTCGCCCCGCCGTCAATCACGATATCCTGCATGGTGATATGGCTGGCGCGATCGGAAGCCAGGAACAAAATGGCATCGGCGATTTCCTGCGGCTGGGCAATTTTCCCCAGCGGAATACCCAGCTTGAACTGTTCCGGGAAACCGTTGATGGTGTTCTGTTCCCCCGTTTCGTCCTGCCACATGCCGCGCTGCATCGGGGTATTGGTCGAGCCGGGCGAAACCAGGTTGCAACGTACGCCATAAGGCGCCATTTCCAACCCCACGGTTTGGCACAGGCTACGCAACGCCGCTTTGGAAGCGCAATAGGCCGCCATGCCAACACGCGGCACATGCGCCGCATTGGATGCCACGCTGACAATAGCGCCGCGTCTCTGGCGACGGAATACCGGCAGGGCATGGCGGAACATATTGAATGCACCACCGGCATTAACCGCCAGGCAGGCCAACCAGTCTGCGGTGCTGGTTTCGTCCGCCAGCCCCATGCGCAGAATACCGGCGCCGTTGACCAACACGTCCAACTCACCCTGCTCCGCCAGTAAACGCCCGCACAGGGCATCTACCGCATCGCTGTCGGCAATATCCAGCACTTCGGTGCGAAACGCGTATTCCGGTTCGCCAAAGTGCTTATCGAAACCAATTACCTCGGCACCGGCCCGCACAAACGCCAATGCGGTCTCCAGGCCAATCCCGGCGCCCGCGCCGGTAACCCAGACTCGTTTGCCGGCAAAATCGCCCTGTTGACTCATCAGGCTTTCCCCTCTGACAACAGCGCCCACCAACCATCAATGGTCGGGTTCTTGGCCAGGGCGATAAAATCGATATCGCCGCGGATCTTACGCCAGCGTGCCGCCAGCTCCATGATCCGCACTGAATCCAGACCGTAGTCGATCAGGTTCTCGTCGTCACCCATGTCTTCGCTGTCTTCGTCGAGGAAAGGCATGATTTGCTGACGCAACGCCGCTTTGCTGGTGATCCCTGGCAGCAGCTCGGCGGTGGTAACCACGCGGCCACAGCGGCCGGCCGTGTAACGCAGCGCCATCAGGTGCTCTTCGCGGGAGAAGTCGGCCAGACCATCAGCAACCATAAACGGCTGAATGTTACGCATAAAGGCATCGATCGCCGTGGTCATGCAGCCGATATGGGCGTAAACACCACAGATGATCAGCTGATCGCGGCCTGACTCCTGCAGAATTTCCTGCAGCGGTGAACGGTGGAAGGCGCTGTAACGCCATTTCACCAGCACAGTGTCGTCTTCTTCCGGCGCCAGCGCGGCGACCACCGCCTGTTGCTCCGGGTGCTTGTTCAATCCCGGCCCCCACATATCATTGAGCAACGCCCGATCTTCATCGCTCTGCTGATTAGGCTGCGCGGTGTAAAACACCGGGATGCCCTGGGACTTGCAGTAGCGGCGCAGGTTGGCGATGTTCTCCACTACCTGTTTGATCAACGGGCTGTCTTCACCCCAGAAATTCAGAAAATACTGCTGCATGTCGTGGATCAACAGTGCAGCGCGCTGCGGTTCCACCGTCCAGCTCACTTTGTTGGTCGGCAGTTCAGCCTGAGTCGGCAACGCGTAATCATTAAGTTTTGGAATGGCCATGACTTATTCTCCCTGGACCTGAGTCAGTTGTTGCGCCTCCAGGCGTTGGCGCAACAGTTTTTTATCCACTTTGCCAACCGGGGTGAGCGGCAGCGTCTCAACCTGTATAAAGCGGTCGGGTAATTTGAATTCGGCCACGCCCTCGGCGCGTAAATGGCGACGCAAAACGACCGGTTTCAATGGGCTGGTGGCGATAATGTAGGCGCAGCTTTTTTCGCCCATCAACTCGTCCGGCATCGAAACCAACGCCGCATTGATCACTTCCGGGTGACGCAGCAGCAGGTTTTCGATCTCCTCGGCGGCAATCTTCTCCCCACCGCGGTTGATTTGGTCTTTCTGCCGCCCTTCAACCTTCACATAGCCGTCTTCAGTCAGGCTAATCAAGTCGCCGGAGCAGTAGAAACCGTCTTTATCGAAGGCGGCGGCATTATGTTCCGGGCTTTGGTAATAACCGCGGAAGGTATAGGGGCCACGGGTCATCAGACGCCCGGTCTCGCCGACAGGCAGCGGATTACCGTCGTCATCGGCCACCCATAGCTCGTCATCCGGCGACATCGGGCAGCCCTGAGTAGTCAAAATATGTTGGTCGTCATCATCCAGCCGGGTGTAGTTCACCAGGCCTTCCGCCATGCCGAACACCTGCTGCAGCTGACAGCCAATTTCGGCCGGAATGCGCGCGGCCAGGGTTTCCCCCAGCTTGGCACCGCCCACCTGCAACAGCTTCAGGCTGGCCAACTGCTGGCAACCGCCCCATTCCTCAATGGCCTGCAGCCACAGCGTTACCGCCGGTGGCACCAGCGCCGTCACGTTAATCTGGTGCTGTTCTATTAAGCGGAAGCATTGCCCGGCATCCGGATCGCTGGCGAACACCACCAGCCCACCACCGTAAAACACGCCCAATACGCCAGGCGAGCTCATCGGATAGTTGTGTGCTACCGGCAGTGCGCACAGATAACGGGTTTCGTCATCAAAATGACAAATCTCCACGCTGCGGCGAATGCTGTAGTAGTAGTCGTTGTGGGTACGTGGGATCAGCTTCGGCGTGCCGGTACTGCCACCGGAGAGTTGGAAGAACGCTACCTGATCGGCCGCGGTTGGCGCAGCCACGAAATCGCCGCAATCCTCTTCCAGCCAGCTCGCCAGCGACTGCTCACCCTGTTCCTCACTGCGCAAAGCGACCAGGCGCAATGAAGGATGTTCAGCGCGAAACGTCGTCAGGTATTCGTCGTTACCGAACAGGCCATGCTGACGATCGGCAATCAGCAACGCCGGTTTGATCTGCGCCGCATAGGCATTCAGCTCATTGCGTTGGTGGCTAAACAGCGCATTTACCGGCACCACGCCAATTTTCAACAGCGCAAAGAAAGTCACGTAGAACTCGACCACGTTACCCAACTGCACCAGCGCGGTATCGCCGCTGTGTATGCCCCGACGCAGCAAGGCCGCAGCCAGCCGATCGGAGAGTTGATTAAGCTGGCGATAGCTCAGGCTGCGTTGCGGGTCGATCAGCGCGATGGCGTCATTTTTAGCCTGGCGGGTGATGATGTTGGTCAATGGCCGGTCGGTCCAATATCCCCGTTCGCGATAGCGACGGGCTAATGCCTCAGGCCAGGGAGTAAAAGCAATGCTCATGGAAATGTCTATCCTTGGTTCAGGCCAAACGCCCGCGAAATGGTACTGAGTTTGGTGCCGGTTTCGTGCCATTCAGATTCCGGCGAAGAGTCTTGCACAATGCCGGCTCCGGCAAAGAGTCGCACCTGGTTACCCTGCACCGTGCCACAACGGATGGTCACTACCCACTCCCCGTTGCCTTCGGCATCACACCAGCCGACGATGCCGCCAAACAGGCCGCGATCAAAAGGCTCCAGTTGCTTGATCACCTGATGCGCCAGCGCCGTTGGCGTACCGCACAGCGCCGGTGTCGGATGCAGCAGGCAGGCCAACGACAACGCGTTTTCCGCCCGGCTGGCGGCCTCGCCGCCGATTGGCGTAGACAAGTGCCACAGCGTGGTGGTGCTCAATAATTCAGGCGAGGTGGGGATATTCAAATAACTGCAGCGATCGGCCAGCACCTGCCGCATACCTTCGGTAACAAACTGGTGCTCGTAGAGATCTTTCTCGGAAACCAACAGCTGTTGGCTGACTTCACGATCCCGCTGCGGGTCGGCGTCACGACGGGCGGAGCCTGCCAGCGGGTTGGAATAAAATTGTGCGCCGGATTTACGCAGCAGCAGTTCAGGGCTGGCGCCCAGCAATGCTCCTTGTTCCAACGGCACATGGAAATGGAAGCCATGCGGGTTTTGCGCGATGATACGCGCCATCAATGCCTGACTGTCTACCGGTTCGCGTGTTTCAATCTCCAGCAGGCGTGACAGCACCACTTTATCCAGTTGGTCACCACGGGTTGCTTCCACCGCATCTGCCACCATCTGCATGAAAGGCTGTTGTGCCGGCACTTCATTTTGGCTGATAATTTCCGGCAGGGCTTCCTGTGGTGAGGTTACGCCAGCCAAAAAGGCATCGCGCTCAAACCACTGGGTGTGCTGGGGAATAAAAAGCGCAGAGGGTTGATGAGTATCGAACGGGATCGCGCCGCACAGGACCGGGTTTTTCACCCCCGCCAGTTTGGCTTCGGCAAAAGCATGCCGTACCGCCTGCTGGAACTCGCCGTTATGCTGATCCCCGCCCTGGGCCGGCAGCGTGATTTTGGCGAAGCAGCCCTGGGTGCTCAGGCTACGGAAAGGAGAGGTAAAGAAAAAGCCGGAGGTCGGCGACACGCCTGCTACGGACGACTCGCTCTCCTTGCTGTGCGGCTTCTTCTGCCCGGTACCCTTTACTGTCACGCTCATCGGTTCTCCCTTTCGTATCATGAACAATAACCTGTATAATAATGATTATCATTTGTATTGAATCGCGTTAAATTACCCTCGTGAATATGCTATGTCAATAAATGTAAACAGTTCTTCTATTCATTATCGTGCTATAAAACCAGCAGTTTTAATTATATAAATGATAAGTATTACTATTTAAATTCTAAGGAATGCTTTATGAAGAAGAATCTGTTCTTCGGCTTCGCACTGTTTGGCATGTTAGCCATGGGTGCAGCCCATGCCACAGAGGCCGGTTGGCCGCGTAAAATCGAAACTTCACACGGCGTAGTCACCCTGCAGCAGCCCCCTACCCGCATCGTTTCCACCAGCGTAACCGTCACCGGCACCCTGCTGGCGATTGATGCGCCAGTGATCGCCAGCGGCGCCACCACGCCCGGCAGCCGTCTCGCGGACTCACAAGGTTTCTTCCACCAATGGAGCGCTATCGCAACGCAGCGCGGCGTAAAGCGCCTGTACATTGGTGAACCCAACGCAGAAGCCATTGCCGGTGAAGCGCCCGACCTGATCATCATCTCCGCTACCGGTGCCGACTCCGCCGTACGCCTGTACGATCAGCTGTCCGCCATTGCCCCGGTGCTGGTGGTCAATTACGACGACAAAAGCTGGCAGGCGCTGGCGATAGAGCTGGGCCAGGCCACCGGGCACGAAGCCGATGCGCAAAAAATCGTTGATGATTTCGATAGCCGGGAAAAGTCACTCAAACAACGTATGACGCTGCCGGAACAACCGACCTCCGCTCTGGTCTTCAGCGCCGACGGCAAGTCAGCCAACCTGTGGACCGCCGAATCTTCCCAGGGGCAAATGCTCAAGCAGCTGGGTTTCACCCTGGCGGTTCCGTCTGACAAGCTGAACAACAGCCGCAGCATGGGTATGCGAAAGGACATCATTCAGCTCGCCGGGGAAAACCTGGCGGAAGGGCTGAACGGCCAGACGCTGATGCTGTTTGCCAACAACGAAAGCGATGCGCAGCGGCTGATGGCCAATCCTTTCCTCGCTCACCTGCCGGCGGTGCAGCATAAGCGGGTTTATGCGCTGGGCAATGACACCTTCCGACTGGACTACTACAGCGCCAGCAACCTGCTGACGCTGTTGGAAAAACAGTTTATTTCTCAGTAGATCCCGCGGCGGGCTGGAGATCGCTTTCCTGCCCGCCAAGGCTCACCTGACGCAGACCTTTCATCGCGAACGCCAGCACCACACCCAGTACCGCCACGCCAAAACCGAAGCTGGTTGAAGTCATGGCCGGCAACATAAACGCCCCCATCGCCCCCAGCAGCAGGGCACCCAACGCGTCCCCCACCACATTTTGCGCCGTCCACAGGCCATTAATGCGCCCCAGGAAAGCATCCGGCGTCAGGTTCTGAATCAGCCCGTACTGCAGTAATGAGTTCAATGCGCTCAGGTAGCCAAACACCACCAGGAAGAACAGTGCCAGACCGTACCAGGGCATCAGGCCGAACAGGCCGATAGCGACAAACGCGCCAATCGCCGTCATCAGCATCATCCAGCCCGGCCGCGCCACGTGCGCCACCCGGCCACTGGTAAAGGCGCCAATTGCCGCGCCCAGCGGCACGGCGGAATACATAAAGCCCAGCTGCGCCGCACTGACCTGCCACATGCCGGACATCGCCGGGTACAGAACTCGCACCGCGCTGGCCATGGTCAGCAACGCGCCGATCAGCGCCACCATGCCAATCACCCGGTTACGAAACAGGAAGCCAAATCCCCCGGCCAGTGCGCGCAGCGGATGCTCACGCGGCTGAGGGGGTGGCAACAGCTGTGGCAGCTGCAATAAAGGGATCAACGTCAGCAAGGTGCCGAAGGCCGCCAAAGCGTAGTTCCAGGTCACGCCGGCGTTGGCAATCACCAACCCGCCGATCGCCGGGGAAAGAATGGAGCCGAAACGCACCGTCAGCATGCTGATGGCACCGGCCTGAACGATATTTTCACGCCCAACCAGCGCAGGCGTCGCCGCCAGCAACGCCGTCACGCCTACCGCCCCGAAGAACCCGTCCCAAACCGCCAGCAGATAAATCAGCGTTAATGACGGCGCAGGTAAAGCGGCATTTAAACAAAGACCGATAAACCCAATACCACAGGTGGAACGGGCAAAGAGGATCAGACGGCGGCGCTCGTAGCGGTCAGCCAGTACGCCCCCCATCAGCAAACCGGCAAACATGCCGCTGCCGGCCAGCGTCACGGACAACCCGACCAGCAGCGTCGACCCGGTCAGGGCCTGGATCTGCACCGGGATGGCAATGGCCATCAGCCCGAGCGCCAGAATGGAAATAAAACGCGCGCAGAACACAGCGCGAAAGGCGCTATTGGTCTTAAGCAGGCCAAAATCAAGCAAAATAGAGGGCTTACTCATTAGCTTTCTCACCACAACTAAAGAAAAGGGGCAGCGTCTGTGCTGCAATAGCGAAGGGACTCATGGTACCATAGATGAAAACAATCAATAATGATAATAAATATCATTCATATTCAATCAAATAATGGATTGTTATGTTACGGATTACACGCAATTGCACACCGTCCATTCCGCTGTCCAGGGACCGTCTTGCGGGTGGCTCTCCCCGCTCATTTCGTCGCAAGCTGCTTGGCTTGCTGATTGCCGTTTGCGCCCTGTTGGTCGTCATGCTGCTCAGCCTGTCGCTCGGTGCCAAATCTATCCCCTTCGACACGGTTATCCAGGCGCTCAACGGCCAATGTAGTGGCGCCGACTGCACCATCATTACCAACGCCAGGCTGCCGCGCACGCTGATCGGCGTGCTCGCGGGTATCGCCCTTGGCCTGTCCGGCGTGCTGATGCAAACCCTCACCCGCAATCCGCTGGCCGACCCCGGCATTCTCGGCGTTAACGCCGGCGCGGGGTTTGCCGTGGTATTGGGCATCACTTTCTTTGGTGCCGCCCACGTCGGCGAATATCTGTGGTTCGCCTTTGCCGGCGCGATGTTTGCCGCCCTGCTGGTGGCTCTGATCGGCGCATTGGGCGGCAGCAGCCTGAACCCGGTTCGCCTGACGCTGGCCGGCGTTGCGCTGGCGGCGGTGCTGGAAGGCATGACCTCCGGCATTTCCCTGTTGAACCCGCTGGTCTTCGATCAGCTGCGTTTTTGGCAGGCCGGTTCGCTGGATATTCAAAATATGCAGGTGGTGCGCACCGTTGCCCTGCCGATCCTGCTGGGCACAGCAATCACGCTGTGGATGAGCAAATCGCTGAACAGCCTGAGTATGGGCAATGAGTTAGCCACCGCGCTGGGCACCGGTATCGTCCGCACCCAGTTGCTGGGGTTGCTGGCGATCACATTGCTGTGCGGTGGCGCCACCGCCGCCGTTGGTCCGATAGCCTTTGTCGGGCTGATGATGCCGCACATTGCCCGGCGACTGGCCGGCTCCGAGTTGCACTGGATGCTGCCGTGGACCTTGGTATTGACCCCTATCCTGCTGCTGAGCGCCGATCTGATCGGCCGCTTCCTGGTCGCCGGTGAACTGCGCGTTTCCATCGTCACCGCGCTTATTGGCGCACCGCTGCTGATTATGCTGGTTCGTCAACGCCATATGTTCAGGAGGCAGCGCTAATGTCGATGTCCGCAGCCCGTCTGATGGCCAACCACAAAATGCGCGCCTTGTCGCGCCCGGCGCTAACCGCGCTGCTGCTGTTGCTTGCCGCTCTGGCACTGGCGATTTATGCCCTGGGTTCCGGCGCTCTGTCGCTCAGCGCTCTGCAGGTGATCGACGCCTTACGCGGTGAAGGCCCGGCCAACCTGGCGGTGATCGTTACCCAGTGGCGTTTGCCTCGCGTGATAATGGCGCTGTTGTTGGGTGCCGCGCTCGGTATCAGCGGCGCCATCTTCCAATCGCTGCTGCGTAACCCGCTCGGCAGCCCGGACGTCATCGGTTTTAATACCGGCGCTTACAGCGGCGTACTAGTGGCAATAGTGCTGTTTAACGGCGGCATTCTCGGCATCACCTCCGGGGCACTGGCCGGTGGCTTGCTGACCGCCGCGCTGATTTATCTGCTGGCATGGCGCAACGGCGTCGAGTCATTCCGTTTGATTATCGTCGGTATTGCCGTTCGCGCCTTGCTGGTGGCCGGCAATACCTGGCTGATCATCAGCGCTTCGCTGGAATCCGCCATGACCGCCGGACTGTGGAGCGCCGGTTCGCTCAACGGCGTGACCTGGGCGAAAAGTTTGCCGGTGCTGGCGGTGATTGCGCTGTGCTGCCTGCTGCTGTTGATGCTGGCCCGCCGCATGCGGCTGCTGGAGATGGGCGATGACACCGCCTGCGCACTCGGTGTGCCGGTGGAGCGCTCACGCGTGCTGCTATTATTGGTCGGCGTTACCCTGACTGCCGCCGCCACCGCCGTCGCCGGGCCGATCTCCTTTATTGCGCTGGTAGCCCCCCAGATTGCGCGACGCCTGTGCGCCAACCGCAGCGTCCTGTTGCTGACAGCCCTGACGGGTGCCCTGTTGCTGCTGCTCGCCGATGTCGCGGCGCAACGCCTGTTTATGCCTTATCAGTTGCCGGTCGGGGTATTGACCGTCAGCCTGGGCGGCATTTATCTGATTTGGCTATTAATCCGTGAGTCACGAAAAAAATGAATGCTGAACTCTTACAGCCCGCGCCGTTACGCGCCGAAAACCTGACGCTCGGCTATGACAAAAAAATCGTCGCGCGCGACCTTTCCGTTTCTATTCCGCACGGTGAACTGACGGTCATTATCGGGCCGAATGCCTGCGGAAAATCGACCTTGCTGCGCACTCTTAGCCGCCTGATGCAGCCGCAGGCCGGTGCCATCTGGCTCAACGGCAAACACATTAGCGACTATGCCACCAAAGAGGTGGCTCGCCAGTTGGGGCTGTTGCCACAAAGCTCGACCGCGCCGGGTGACATTACCGTGTTTGATCTGGTGGCACGCGGTCGCTATCCGCATCAGCGCCTGTTCAGCCGCTGGCGTGAAGAAGACCAGCAGGCGGTCGAACAGGCCATGCGCTCCACCGGCGTGTTTGAACTGGCTGAACAGCCGGTTGATACGCTTTCCGGCGGACAGCGTCAGCGGGTCTGGATCGCTATGGTATTGGCGCAGCAAACGCCGTTGCTGCTGTTGGATGAGCCGACCACCTGGCTGGATATCAGCCATCAGATCGACTTGCTGGAACTGATGCGCCAGTTAAACCGTGAAAATGGCCATACGCTGGTGGTGGTGCTGCACGATCTCAACCATGCCTGCCGTTACGCCACGCATCTGATTGCCATGCGCGACGGTAAAGTGGTCGCCGAGGGTGCACCGAAGGATATTGTGACGCCGGAATTGATCGAAAAGGTCTACGGTCTGCGCTGCATGATCATTGACGATCCCGTCTCGCACACGCCGTTGGTGGTACCGCTGGGTAAGTAATCGATATTGTAGGGGCCCAGCATGCTGGGCCCGCGTTAATCGGGACGAATGTATTCGTCCCCTACCATCACTGGGTATTATAAAGCGCGAAGTATGCGGTTCAACAACGGTCCTAATACCTTGAACGACGTTGGTGAAACGATATCCACGTGCGCACAGTCCAGTTCATGAACCTGTAGCGCGTCCACATATTGCGACCAGGTCTGCTGAACATCCATCCCCTCCTGCAACGTCTGGCGCGCGACAAACAGCGTCGCCTGTCCTTTGAAGTTCGCCGTATGGGTGGCTGAAAGCAGACGAACCGAATCGGCATAGTTGGCTTCGATATTATCGAACATGGCTACGCGGGTTTCGCCCAATGCCGGATCCAGCGCATCTTCAGACACCGCCAGGAACTGCTGACGTTCGCGCTGAACTTCTTTCAACACGTTGTCATCCAACATCACGTCCCAGTTTTGCGTTTCCGGCGGATAGGTATCCAGCAGCCCAAGGAAAGCCACTTCTTCGCCCCTTGCCTGTAAGCGCGCGGCAATACCTTGTGCCAGAGTACCGCCCAGCGAGTAACCGATAAAGTGATACGGGCCGTGCGGTTGCACTTGCAACACCGTCTCCAGATGCGCATCGCATACCTGGTCCATATTTTCGCTCAGTGCCAACGGGCCATCCGGCCGTGGAGACTGAATACCCACCAGCGACCAGTGCTGATCGATATAGCGCGGCAACACGCTAAACTGCCATGAGAAGCCGGACGCCGGATGCAGGCAGAACAGCGTTGGTCCTTCGGTGGTGCGCAGTGGCAGAACGCGGTCAAAACCGGTTTTGTCAGCTTCTTCCTGGGTGCGTTCTTCGGCCAACAGCTGCGCCAGCTGTTCCACGCGGGAAGCCACCATCACCTGCCCTACCGACACCGCCTTGCCCAGCTCACGCCGCAGCTCCGCCGCCAAACGCATCGCCAACAGCGAGTGCCCGCCGAGGGCAAAGAAGTCATCGTCGGCAAACACGGTTTCGCGTTGCAGCAGGCGAGCGAACACCGCAGCGATCGCCGTCTCCAGCCCCGCATGCGGCTCACGCCCTGCCGCGCGGGTTGCGCCCTGCGGTTGCGGCAACGCTTTACGATCCAGCTTGCCATTGGCACTCAGCGGCAGAGTATCCATCTCGACCAGCGCCACCGGCACCATATGCGGCGGCAGCCGATCGGCCAACGCTGCGCGGAGCGCGTCCAGATCAAGGCGCACACCGGGCTGCGCCACCAGATAGCCCACCAGCTGGCGGGCATCGCCACCGCCAGGATCGGTTGGCGTATTTTCCAGCACCAGCGCGTGAGTCACCGCCTGTTTAATCCCCGGCAGCGACAGCAAAGCATGGTCGATTTCACTCAACTCAATACGTTGCCCACGTATTTTTAACTGATCGTCACTGCGGCCAAGGTATTCCACCTCGCCTCCCGGCAGCCAACGGGCGACGTCACCCGTGCGATACATCCGCCCACCATCGCCGTCAGGATCGGCTACAAAGCGGCTGGCGGTCAGTTCCGGTCGTCCCAGATAGCCGTGCGCCAGTTGCACACCGGTAAGGTACAAATCACCGGCGACGCCCGGCGGCACTGGCCGCAGGCGCGTATCGAGGATGCGTAAACCGGTGTTCCAAACCGGTAAACCAATCGGCACATTGGCGCCAGTGACGGCAGCCAAGGCTTCGCCCCAGGCCGGATGCCAACTCACGTCCACCGCCGCTTCGGTCGGCCCGTACAGGTTATGCAACGGCACCGCAGTGCGGCTTTGCCACAGGCGGCACAGTTCCGCCGGCAAGGCTTCACCACTGCAAAATACCTGGCGTAACGGCGCACAACACGCCACCGCCTGCGGGCCATCCAACGCGCTGACGAAGGCCGCCAGCATCGAAGGGACAAAGTGCATGGTGGTGACACGATGTTGATCAATCAGCTGGAGCAGCTGTTCCGGATCGCGGTGCGCTTCAGGCGGGGCCATCACTAACTGGGCCCCCACTATCAGCGGCCAGAAGAATTCCCATACCGAAACGTCAAAACTGCAAGGCGTTTTCTGCAGCACCACATCGCCTGCCGCCATAGGATACTGATGTTGCATCCACAGCAACCGGTTGACGATCGCCTGATGCCCCACCAACACGCCTTTCGGTCGCCCGGTCGAGCCGGAGGTAAAGATAATGTAGGCCGGGTGATGCGGCGTCGGTCCATTGAGCGTGACGTTGGCTGCGCTGTCTATCGACAACGGCGCGTCATACAGCAAGATCTCACCCTTGCCGGCAAAACGTGCCTGCTGGGTCGGTTCGGTGATAATCAGGCGCGGCGCAGCGTCCTCCAGCATCATGCCAAGACGCTCGTCAGGATAACCGGTATCCAGCGGCAAATAGGCCGCCCCGGCTTCGACGATGGCCATTAACGCCAGAGACAAAAAGACCGAACGCGGTAAGGCAACGGCGACGATATCACCCGGTTGTACGCCCTGCTCCGTCAACTGACGCGCCAGCGCGACAACCTGTTCACGAGTTTCGCGATAGGTAAATTGGTACTGCGCATCGGCCAGCGCCGGGGCGTCAGGGGTTTTCTGCGCCTGCTCCGCCAGCAGCCCGCTAAGGGTTTGCGCCTTCACCGAATGTGCCGTGTCATTAACCCGGGCCAACAGTTGGCGGTCTTGCTCGGTGAGCAAATCGGCATCGCCAATCGGCATCTGAGGCTGTGCGGCAAACTGACGCAACAACAGAGGCAGGCGTTGCAGATGCGCCGCCAGCTCATCACGCTGATAACGTTCGGCATTAGCCAACAGATCGACCTTCAGCGTACCGGCCTCGTCGAGGTACAACGCGATCTCCAGATCACGGACCGGCCCGGAAGCCAGCTCATGGGTGATGCCTTCGATACCGCCGAAGTCCAACTGGAAATCGAACATCTTAAAGTTGAATACCGTGCCGTACAGCGGTTGGGCATCGCCAATTCGCCCCAGATCGCGTTGCACCTGCTCCGCCTCGTAGCGCTGATGGCGGCGTACGATTTTTAACTCACGACCAATATTACCGGCGACCTCGCTCAGCGTAGCCTGAGGGTCGAGGTGCATTTCGATCGGCAAGACGTTAATCACCGGTCCGTTGGCACAGAGCGCGGCCGAACCGGTACGGCGCATAAAGATAAAACCGGCGCTGAAGCTGGCATGTCCGCTCAGGCGTGAAACCCACAACGCAACCAACGCCAGTGCCATATCTGCCACGCTGAACTGCTGCTGACCGGCGTTCACCAACTGCGTGAAATCTTGTCGGTCGCACAGCTGTGACAAGCGGTGAATACGGGTGGTTGGCGTCTGCCCGGCCAACGGTTGCGGGCAAAGGGTGGCAGGCGTCGGCAATTGCTGTGCCTTGTTCAACCAGAAGGCAGCGTCGCGCTGAGAGGTGGACGATTGCGCATAACGCTGATATTCCTCGACCACTTCGCTGAATGCGCTGAAGGGCGTCGGATCCGGCCGTTCATTGTGCAACGTCCGGGTGTAAATATGGGCGATTCTGCGGGCAATGGCGGTAAAACTGAAGCCATCTACCAGAATATGATGATAACGCTGATACCAAAACCAGCGCTGTTCCGACAGGCGGATCAGCATATGACGATATAACGCATTGCCGCTACCGATGCGCAAATCACCGGACATATCCAACTGCATGAGGGCACGCGCCGCTGCAGCGGCATCGGGAGATTCGCTGAGATCGATGTATTCTACCGGCAGGATCGCCAGCTCGGGGTCATGCCACTGCATCGGCACCCCGTCACGCTCTTCAAAGCGGAACTGCAGGGTATCTACTTCCGACAGCCCCTGCTCAATCGCACGCAACAGGCACGCCTGATCCAGCGGGCCATTCAGCTCAATATAGTGGGAAACCGCATAGGCGTTGGCATGCGGTGAAATCTGATCGGCAACCCAGATCCCGGGTTGCGCGGCGACCAACGGCAGTTCAGTGGCGAACGGCCGTTCGGTCGGTAATAAATTCCGGTCTGACAAGGTACTGACTCCTGTTATCGGTATTGGCGCCATCACGCCTTACGCAGCGAGGCGGGCCGCATATCCTGCCAATGCTGTTCCAGCCAAATCACGCACAGCGGACGCGCCGCAGGGCCAAACACCGGCGTCCACCCCGCCGGCACTGCGCTAAAGTCTGGCCACAGGCTGTATTGCAATTCATCATTCTGCACAATCAGGCAGCTTTGTTGCTCGTCATCGAACGGGTTCAGAGTTTCCATCGCGGACTCCTTGGGCAGTGAAGGTTAGCGTGATCGAGGGGGCAGAAGATTGGTCCGCCCACAGTGCCTGCAGACCGTCTATCAGGCCGCCACGCCAGCACAAATGATCGTGTCCCCCGGCCACCACCCGGTATTGCACCCGGTGACCGGCATCACGCAGCAAGTCCGCCATCCGATCGTTGACCCGGCGCGCCACTTTTTCATGCACGCCGGCTTCCATAAACACCTTCAGCTTGCCTTTGCCAACGCCCTGCTCAACCTGATGCAGTAACCAACCGGCATCGGCCGGGATTTCCGCAAGCTGATACATGTCGCGACGTGGCCACCAGAAAGAGCTGGACTGGCAAATCACCCCGCCGAAGCTCTGCGGCCAGTGCAGCCCGGCATACAGCGATGACAAGCCGCCAAAACTTTGGCCGCACACCAGAGTACGGGCAGGATCGCGCTGGTACGGCGCCCATTCGGCGACCTGCGGCAGCAATTCTTCTTGTACCGCCAGCCAGAAATCTGCATTGCAGGCCAGCTCCTGGGAGCGGTGTTTAAGATCGATAATGTCAATCAACAGATAAACCGCTTCCGGCAGCTTGCCCTCGCGGGTCAACTGCATCAGCGGATCCCAGACCGGCATGTTGCTCGCCCAGAATTGACCGTCCAGCAATATCGCCAGCGGACGTTGTGTTGGATCGCCTTCGCCGGTGGTATAAACCCAGACGTTACGGGTATTGCCCAGACGCTCGCTGTGCCAGCTGTGGCGCTGCAGTTTCGCCGGGGGTGCTGGAGTACAACGCCCGCTGGCGACCGCATAGCGATCGAAATCCTGCCAGGCCGGTTGCGGCAGCGCTTCCGGCATATGCAGACCTGACAATACATGGCCGCCGACACCGGCCCAGGAACGATGGGGATTCAGCAGGTCCTGGGTCGCACCGGCAAACACCTGATGCCACCAATGGCGGACCGAATGCATATTAACGTGCGCATCCTCATCACTGGGGGCCAATGGCCGGTCGTCCATGCAGGGGATAAAGCAGTAGCTGCCGCGCCAGTCGGCGCTGAGCTCGGTCTGCCAGTACCAAACGTCGGTCCCTTCCAGCCGTTGCAGGCTCTGCGGCGGCGACGACTGATGATGGTCGGTCAGACAATTGATGTGGATCCAGACGCGTCGATAGGCGGAAGTGAGTTCACATCCCTGGGGGTCACGCCATAAAAAGGTGACCTTCCCGCGTCCATCCCCTTGCAGCTCCACCAGCGGCGTGCCGCGTTTGGCGATATTCAGCCACCATCCATGGCGCCCGGCGTGCTTGCTTGATAATAATCTGCTGCTTTCTGACTCGGATTTTGTTTTCAAACGCCTATTCACTATTTAGCTGGCAGCTTCAGGAAAGCCGGTAATTTCGCGGCGCGAGGCGCTGCCCAAGAAAACGGTAAGTCGAATACTATTGATAATTATTTGCGTTTGCAATAGTGTGTGTAGGCTCGTAAACAGGGCAGGTATTCTTCAACAGGGACGGATGCCGAATTTAAGCGCTGAATCCAATGTCGTGGCCGCTGCGTCTTGGCCGATTGGGTTTCTCTTTCCGAAAACAAAAAACTACAACCGCCCTTCTCATAGCCGGAGAGCTACTGCTTCGGTGCCCGGAGAAAGGCAGCAAGGTAGGAACTCTCAGATGAACAGCAAATTATCACGTTATTCCTTAGCCACACTCATCGGGTTAGGGTTAGGCGCGTCCGCTTTTGCACACGCCGCACAGCAAACCGACACCAGCCCAGAAACAGACAAGGTCGCCAAAAGTAAAAAAGAAGCCGCCGAGGACACTATTGTTGTCACTGCCGCCAAGCAAAACCTGCAGGCACCTGGGGTTTCTACCATTACCGCCGACGAAATCAAAAAGCGCCCACCTGCCCGTGATATCAGCGAGCTGATCCGCACCATGCCCGGCGTTAACCTGACCGGTAACTCCACCAGCGGCCAGCGCGGCAACAACCGCCAGATCGATATCCGCGGCATGGGCCCGGAAAATACCCTGATCCTGATTGACGGCAAACCGGCCAGCAGCCGCAACTCGGTGCGTCAGGGCTGGCGCGGTGAGCGTGATACCCGCGGCGATACCGCCTGGGTCCCGCCGGAAATGATTGAACGTATCGAAGTGCTGCGCGGCCCCGCGGCAGCCCGTTACGGTAACGGCGCCGCCGGCGGCGTGGTCAACATCATCACCAAGAAGAACACCAAAGAGCTGCACGGCTCGCTGAACACCTATTTCGACGTGCCGGAGCACAAGCAGGAAGGCTCCACCAAGCGTACCGACTTCAGCCTGTCCGGCCCGCTGACCGACCAGTTGAGCTTCCGCCTGTTCGGGGGTTACAGCAAAACTCAGGCCGATGCCTGGGACATTAACGAATCGCATAAATCCGAGCGAGTGGGTGCCTACGCCAGCAGCATTCCTTCCGGCCGTGAAGGGGTGGTAGATAAAAATATCGACGCCTTGCTGCACTGGGACTTCGCGCACCTGCAGTCGCTGGAGTTTGAGTATTCCTATGGCCGTCAGGGCAACCTGTACGCCGGTGACACTCAGAACACCAACACCAATGCGCTGGTACAGAGCAACTACGGCAAAGAAACCAACCGTATCTATCGCGAGACCTTCGGCCTTAACCACCGCGGTGCCTGGGACAATGGCGTCAGCACCAATAACTACGTTCAGTTCGAGCGCACTCGCAATACCCGCCTGAACGAAGGGTTGGCCGGCGGTACCGAAGGTATCTTTGACGCTAAAAACGAAGGCTTCGGCACCACCAAGCTGGACGATTTCCTGGCGCACAGCGAAGTCAGCGTGCCATTTGAACTGGGCGTGACGCAAACCGCCACCCTGGGTACCGAATGGAACCAGCAACGCATGAAGGACGGTTCATCCACCAGCCAAACGATGATGGGGGGCACCATTCCCGGTCAAGGTAGCGGTACTCGTAGCCCTTACGCATCCGCCCATATCTTCTCGCTGTTTGCCGAAGACAACATGGAGCTGACCGACAGCACCATGCTGACGCCGGGCCTGCGTTACGATCTGCACTCCGAAGCCGGTAACAACTGGAGCCCGTCGCTGAACCTGTCACAGGAACTGGGCGACAACTTCACCCTGAAAATGGGCATCGCCCGCGCCTACAAAGCACCTAACCTGTACCAGACCAACCAGAACTATTTGCTGTACAGCAAAGGTCAGGGTTGTTCGTCCAGCGATGTCAAAAATGGCTGCTACCTGCTGGGTAACGACGACCTGAAGGCAGAAACCAGCGTCAATAAAGAAGTCGGGTTGGAATTCCACAATGAAGGCTGGCTGGCCGGCGTGACTTATTTCCGCAATGATTACCACAATAAAATCGAAGCGGGCAATAGCCGTATCGGTACCAGCAGCACCGGCACAGCCGTGTACCAATGGGAAAACGTGCCGAAAGCGGTAGTCCAGGGCCTGGAAGGCACGTTGAACGTGCCGGTCAGCGAGACCGTCTCCTGGAGCAACAACGCCACCTATATGATCGAGAACAAGAACAAGAGCACCGGCGACTACCTGTCGGTGATCCCCAAGTTCACCATCAACTCGACGCTGAGCTGGCAAGCAACCCAGGACCTGTCGATGCAATCGACCCTGACCTGGTACGGCCGTCAGAAACCGAAGAAGTACAACTACCAGGGTAAACCGGTCAGCGGTACTGAAACCAAGGAAGTCAGCCCTTACGCCGTGGTAGGTGCCAGCGCGACCTATGATGTGACTAAAAACATCAGCCTGACGGCGGGTATCGACAACCTGTTCGACAAACGTCAGTTCCGCGAAGGTAACTCGCAGAACGTGGGTGACCCAACCACCGGTGCCATTAACATTGCCGGTGCAGGTGCCGCCACCTACAACGAACCGGGTCGTACTTACTATATGAGCGTGAATACCCATTTCTAAACGGCCGGCTTAATCAAGACTGCTAACCCCCACTAAGGGGCTAAACCGGTAGGGGTCGAACATGTTCGACCCGATTAAATCCAGTGTTTATGCAACTGGGCGCAGCATGCAGCGCCCCTACCATAAAAAAGCAGAGCCGATTGCCAACGACCTAAGGGGCTGCCATGCAGCCCCTTTTTTATTATTTCTCCAGCGAAACCTGTTTGAAGATGTGTTTGCCGAAGGGATCGATCTCGTAGCCTTTCACCTCTTTGCGCACCGGTTCAAAAATGGTCGAATGGGCAATCATCAACGCCGGCATCTGATCATGCATCATCACCTGTGCCTGTTCATACATTGCCACCCGCTTGGTGTGATCGTTTTCCTCACGCGCTTGCGAAATCAACTTGTCGAACGGCGGATAGCACCACTTGGCCGAGTTCGAACCGCCGTTGGCCGACACGCAGGTAAACAACGGGCCAAAGAAGTTATCCGGATCGCCATTGGCCGTAGTCCAGCCCATCAATGCCGTTTGATGCTCGCCATTTTTTATCCGCTGCAGATATTCGCCCCACTCGAAGGTGACAATTTTGGCCTTCACGCCAATCTTCGCCCAGTCGGACTGGATCATCTCCGCCATGCGCTTGGCATTCGGGTTGTAGGGCCGCTGTACCGGCATCGCCCACAGATCTATCGCAAAGCCCTGCCCCAGCCCTGCCTCTTGCAGTAACTTTTTGGCTTTCTCCGGGGAATACGGGTAATCCTCAATCTTGTCATTGCTGCCCCACTGGGTCGGCGGCAACAGGTTCTTCGCCGGCTGGCCCGCGCCGTGGAACACCGCTTCGAGGATCGCCGGTTTGTTCACCGCCAGCGCCAGCGCCTGCCGCACCTTGACGTTATCCAGCGGTTTTTTCTGGGTATTGAACGCCAGGAAACCGATATTCAGACCGGACTTCTCCATGACCTGGATATTGGGATCCTGACGCATGCGTGTCAGATCCGCCGGGTTAGGAAACGGCATGACCTGGCACTCATTTTTTTGCAGCTTGGCATAACGCACCGCCGCATCAGGGGTAATTGAGAACACCAGGCGGTCTACCTTGGGTTTGCCTTCCCAATAGTGGTCGAACGCCTTATAGAGGATCTTCGCATCCTTCTGGTACTGCACCAACTGGAAGGGACCGGTGCCGATCGGGTCGTTGTCCACCCGCTGCGGGGTGCCAGCCTTTAGCATCGCATCGGCATATTCGGCGGAGAGAATGGTGGCGAAATACATGCCGAGATCGGCCACGAATGGGGCTTCAGCGCGCGAAAGTTCAAAGCGCACGGTGTTATCGTCCACTTTGACAATGTTGTTGATCAACGTGCCGAACTCCATCGACTCAAAGTTGGTGTAAGCGCCGTTGGAAACCTTGTGATAAGGGTTATTGGCGTCTTTTTGCCGCATGAAGGAGAAGATGACGTCGTCGGCGTTGAAATCGCGGGTGGGGGTAAAGTATTTATTGCTCTGGAATTTCACCCCCTTGCGCAGGTGAAAAGTGTAATTTTTGCCGTCTTCGCTCACCTGCCAGCTTTCGGCCAGGCTGGGCTGCAGCTCAACGGTGCCGGTTTTGAAGTCCACCAATCGGTTGTAGATCGTCGCCGAACTGGCGTCCACCGTCGGGCCCGAGGTAAACAACTGCGGGTTAAACCCTTCCGGTGAGCTTTCGGAACAATAAACCAGCGTACTGGCGCGCGCACCGCCCATCACCGTCAAAGCCAATAATCCCAGCGTCATTGTGAGTGTTTTTGTTTTCATCCTGCCATCCCCGGTATAGAAAATAGACTCGATGGATACCAATAAATCATGAAGTTAGGGATGTAAAGAACAAATTTTAGGCATAAAAAACGGGGAGCGCCGCGTACGGCATTCCCCGTGGTTTTTACGCTTGATGAAATTAAATCATCTGGCTGAAGTTCATCTGCGCCATCAACTTGTAGTTGTCGGCGTAATCGACCGGAATGGCCACCACGACCGGCCCCTGGATTTCCATCGCCTTGCGTAACATGGGCCGCAGGTCATCCACCGACTGCACCGCAAACCCGACCGCCCCGCACGCCTCGGCATAGGCTTTAAAATCGATAGGGCCGAATTCCACCCCGGATTTGCGGCGGTATTTGTTCACCTCCTGCATTTCCACCATGTTGTAGGCGTTATCCACCCAAATCACGTGCACGATGTTATTTTTCAGCCGCACGGCGGTTTCCAGTTCCATGCTCGACTGCATAAAACCGCCGTCACCGGAAATCGACACCACTTTGTCGCCCGGCCGCACCAGCGCCGCGCCGATAGCCCACGGCAGCGCCACTCCCATGGTCTGCTGGCCGTTGGAAATCAGCAGTTGGCGCGCACGGAAGCTGTAAAGGTAACGCGCAATCCAAATGTGGAAACTGCCCATGTCCACACACAACGTCACGTCGTCGCTGACAATATCCTGCAGCTCTTTGACGATGCGCAGCGGGTGGATTGGCATACCGCCGCGCCGTGCGGCACGTTCCGCCAGTTCGGTACGCTGGCGACCAAGATCGCTGAGGATCGATTCCACTTCGGCCGGCACGCTCACCACGCTGTTAAAGGCTTCGGTCATCATGTCGAGCGTGGCGCTGATATTGCCCACCAGCTCGACGTCCGGACGATAGCAGGTATCGATGTCGGCCGGCAGTACGTCGATATGCACCAGTTTCAATCGCCCCTGGCTGTTCCACATGCAGGGATCGTATTCGATCGGGCCATAGCCGACGCTGACCACCAAATCGGCTTTCTGCAGCAGCTGGTCGGCCGGTTGGTTGTTGAACAAGCCGACGCGGCCGGCAAAGCGTGCAAAGTGATTAACGTCGATCACCCCTGCCGCCTGGTAGGTCCCCACTACCGGCATATGAGTGCGATGCAGCAGTTGGCGCACCGCCTCGCTGTTTTCCGGGCGGCTGGCTTGCAGCCCCAGCAACAACACCGGGCACTTCGCCTGTTGGATCAGCTTAACTGCGGCGCGAATATCCTCGGCAGCGGCGGCCCCCATTCGCGGCAACCGACACCCCGCCAGCACCGGGGCGCTGACTGGCTCATTGACGATGTCCATCGGCAGGCTGACAAAAGACGCCCCCGGACGGCCGAATTCGGCGTGGCGGAAAGCGTTGGCAATCACTTCAGAAATCGCCGAACCGGCATGCACTTCGGCACAATACTTGGTCACTGGCCGAAACATACTGACGGTATCCATGCTCTGGTGGGTCTGTTTGAGGTTGTCGGCACGCTTCACCGCCCCGCCGAACGCCACGACCGCATCCCCTTCCGAGGTGGCGGTCGCCAGCCCGGTGATCAAATTGGAACTGCCCGGCCCGGAGGTCACCAACGCCACCCCGGCCTTACCGGTCAAACGCCCCACCGCCGCCGCCATAAACGCCGCGTTGGCCTCATGGCGCACCACCACCGTTTCTATCGACGGCGCGTCTTCCAGCGAATCGAATACCCGGTCAATCTTGGCGCCCGGAATACCGAATACGTGTTTAACCCCCTGCGCCTCCAGATTTTTCACCACCAAATCTGCGCCACATGCCCAGTTATTGTCTGTTTTTGCCTTGTTCATGGAATACCTCCTGAAAATACACCCAGGACTGTCGCGGAATTAACCCTCGGCAGAACGAATTGCGCTATCCAAATCCTCGGGACAGAGGTCGGCGCGCAGAAAATCCGCATCATGCGGCAATTGAAGATTGAGGCGGGTGATCACGCCAAATTGCAGGCGACCGTGGTCAAGTTGGTAATCCAGCACGTGACCGCCACCGTTGCGATCGTCGGTGACAAAGTGCTCGTGATAACCGGCCACGCCAACGCCCTGCATATAATCAGGCGAACGGAAGCCGACCAGGGTGCCCTGACGTCGATGGAAGGCAAAGGTCGGCTGCTCTTCTATCGCCTCCAGCATCGGACGATAAGGCCGCTCCTGACGCGGCACGGTGCGGGTTTCCACATGGCTGAATTCGCCGTCGACGCGCAGCGCGCAGAACAGGTTCGGCGAAGCCACCTGCTCATCGATACACTGGTGCAACTGCGCCTTGGTGATCGGACTGTCGAAGTGTTGGGTGACACTAGGTTGGAAAAAGGTGACAACGGCAAACGGGGTTTTCTGCTGCAAACTGGCCGGTCGTGCGCTGCCGTCGGCGCGCAACTGGTGAATTTCCTGGTCGAAGGCGATCAGTTCGCCGTCGAGGTGATTGAACGTTCCCAGGCCAAAGTTGCCGTGCTTGAGCAATTCGGCAATGGTGACCTCCCCTTCGTAAACGCCGCTGATCAGTGCGCTCATCAGCGAGATTTGATAGATCTCGCCCTCCCCAACGCTCAGCGACTGCCTGGCAAACCCTTGCGCCAAATGCTGCGCGCAGGAACACCCATGGTCTTCGTTCATAACTACTCCTCCACCAGCGCGGAGTGAAATGCCCCGCGCGTTCAAAAATGCCCACCCGTAGGTGAACAAAGATGTCGCCGGCAACGCGTTCAGTTGGAACGATTCAGCCAACGGCGACAAAAAAACCGGCACGGCAGGCCGGCGATGCCCAATGTCAACAACGGTTTAGATTCACTAATCATTGTTGGTAAACAGGGCATCAATTTGAACGGTTAATCTGGTGTTGAAGTCATCATCAATACCGCAGGCACACGGTGGAACCTGGGGGAAATTCTGTATTTAAAGTTCTAAAAACCGCGAGTTTTATGCATTTTCTCTCTGTGCGGCGGGGTTCACGACACGCCTTCGCTTTCCGTAAGCCCGAAAAAAGAGTAGCCGCATTGCGACGGCCGGAGAACCTAGTATTCATAAGAAACGCTTTTGCATATAATGCAAAGATGAATGACGCCCGCTATGTTGAACATCTGCCGATATTTCTCGAGGTGGCCCTGTTGGGCAGCTTCTCTGCCGCCGCTCGCAAGCTGGGAATGGTGCCTTCTTCACTGGTACGCCACATTGATGCGCTGGAAAACGCGCTGGACGCCACGCTGTTTATCCGCTCTACGCGGGGTTTGATGCTGACGGATGCGGGCGAAAGGCTGCAGGCGCGAGCAAGTACGCTGCTGACGGATATCACCGACATCCGTGCCGAACTGGCTTCGTGGAACGATATGCCGCAAGGCACGCTGCGTATCAGCTGTCTGCCCACCTTCGGCAAAACCTATATCCTGCCGCTGTTGCCGACGCTGGCCGAACGCTATCCGCAACTGTTTGTCGACCTGGATTTGACCGAACGCCAAACCGATCCGACCCAGGAACTGTTGGATGCCGCCATTCGTATCGGCGAGCAAAAAGACAGCGGGCTGTACGCCAGCCGCATCGCGACCCAGCGCTGGGTGATGTGCGCCAGCCCTGATTATATCGCTCGTTACGGACAGCCGGCCGACCTCAATGCATTGCCGCAGCATCGACTGATTGCCCGCTACCATAAGCAACAACCGGCCTGTTGGGCGCAGATCCTCAGCGTTCCTCTGATGAGCCGCTGCAGCATGGTGCTGCGCTGTGACGACTTTACCGCTCAACGCCAGGCGGCGCTGCTGGGGATGGGGCTCACCTTTTTGCCCAACTGGGTGGTTGGACCGGATATTCAGGCCGGCCGCTTGCTGCAGGTGTTGGAAGACCCGCGCCAGGAGCAACAGGGCATTTACCTGTTACGGCCGGTGGCGAAGGTATCCGCGCGGCTGAACCTGTTTATTACCCTGCTAAAACAAAGCATCGGTCAGCCGCCGAGCTGGGAGTAACGCGGGGAAACCTGTCCTTGCAGCGCCGGGTTGTCGCTTTCATCTTTCAGCTCCACCCCGGTCAGCCGACGCTGGAAAGCCTGCTCCAGCAGCCAGGCCAGTTTGAACGCCGCCTGCGGATAATCCAGCCCTTCCGGACGCACGTTGGAGATGCAGTTGCGCTCCGACTCGCGCCGCCGGGTGTTCGGCTCCCAGGTAAGGTAGATACCGAGGCTGTCCGGCGATGATAAGCCCGGCCGCTCGCCGATCAACATCGCCACCGCTCTGGCCTGCAAACACTCGCCGATATCATCCCC
The DNA here is from genome assembly GCF_024519545.1 of Serratia sp. Ser99. Taxonomy (NCBI): domain Bacteria; kingdom Pseudomonadati; phylum Pseudomonadota; class Gammaproteobacteria; order Enterobacterales; family Yersiniaceae; genus Serratia; species Serratia sp. Ser99. The sequence goes on from NZ_JALJRT010000016.1 coordinate 24,590, forward strand.
CAGCGCGACCCGCGATTGGTGTGCCAATACCACAGGGGCAACCGAAAGCCCCAGTCCATCGAGATAAGGTCGCAGCGCCTGCAACAACGGTAGCGCCTGACGGTGCACCGCCTTGGAGGATAAACCGTCCGCCACCACCAGCAGCAGATCGGCCGGTTTTTCCGGCAGGCCCAGCAGCAGGCTGCGGCTGTCAGGAGCCAACCGCCGCCCGAGATCCGGCCGACGGAGATAGGCGGTGCGATCGGCGGCCTGACTGTGCACGGTCAGGGTTTGCCAACCTTGCTCCTGCAATGTCCCGGCCAGCGTATCGCTATCAAACGGCTGATGTACCGCATCACGCGCCTGCGCATGCGCCAGACCGAATTTAAGCAACTCCTCCGTAGGCAGGCTGGAGCCGGTACGCCCCAATGCAATGCGCGCATCGGTAAAGGCGCGCAGCGCGTCCCAACGGTTAACGTGCACCGGTTTGCTCATCGTCTCTCTCCCTGCAGGGCCAGTAGCAAAGGGTGATTGGCGGCGGTATCGCGCAGTTGACCCCGTTCATCGGTAATCTGCATTTTAGTCAGCCAGTCGGCAAACTCCGGTGCGTGCTTCAACCCCAGCAGCTCGCGGATATAGAGCGCGTCGTGGAATGAGGTGCTTTGATAATTGAGCATGATGTCGTCGGCACCCGGCACGCCAATCAGGAAAGTCAGCCCGGCGGTGGCCAACAGCGTCAGCAGCGTGTCCATGTCGTCCTGATCCGCCTCCGCATGATTGGTGTAGCACACGTCGCACCCTAGCGGCAGACCAAGTAGCTTGCCGCAAAAATGATCCTCCAAGCCGGCGCGGATAATTTGTTTACCATCGTACAGATATTCCGGGCCGATAAAGCCGACCACGGTGTTGATCAACAACGGGGAGAAATGACGCGCCACCGCATAGGCCCGCGCTTCGCAGGTTTGCTGATCGACGCCATGATGTGCGTTGGACGACAAACAGCTGCCCTGCCCGGTTTCGAAATACATCACGTTATTGCCCAAGGTGCCGCGGTTAAGGCTCAATGCCGCCTGCTGCGCTTCCGCCAGCAGCGCCAGATTGATGCCGAATCCCTGATTGGCCGCTTCTGTACCCGCGATCGACTGGAACACCAAATCCACAGGGACGCCACGCTCCATCAACCGCAGCGTATTGGTCACATGGGTCAGCACGCAGGATTGCGTCGGAATGGCGAAGCGCTGGATCACGTCGTCCAGCATGTAGTTGAGCTTTTCCAGCAGCGGCAGGCTGTCGCTGGCCGGATTGATGCCGACGACCGCATCCCCGCAACCATACAACAGGCCGTCGAGCATGCTGGCGGCGATGCCCTGCAGACTGTCGGTAGGATGATTCGGTTGCAACCGCACGCTGAGTCGCCCCGGCAGGCCGAGGGTATTGCGAAAACGCGTGATGACCCGGCACTTCTTCGCCACCAGGATCAGATCCTGATTGCGCATCAATTTACTCACTGCCGCCGCCATCTCCGGCGTAATGCCTGCTGCTACCCGTGCCAACATCGCGCTGTCCGCCTGCTCGCTCAAGAGCCAATCGCGGAAATCCCCCACCGTCAGGTGCGATATCGGCGCAAAGGCCAACGCATCGTGGCTATCGACAATCAGCCGTGTGACCTCGTCATGTTCATAAGGCACCAGCAGTTGCTGAAGAAAGGTTTTCAGCGGCACATCCGCCAACGCGATGCGCGCCGCCATGCGTTCTTCTGCGCTGTCCGCCGCCACCTCCGCCAGATAATCGCCGGAACGTGCCGGTGATGCCTTGGCCAGCAACTGGCGTAAATCGTTGAAACGGTAGCTGCGCCGGCTAAGCGTGGCCTGATACATAGCGCCCCCTGTTCTGCCCTGAATGGTCGGTGGAAGTTGCAAACCCTGTACCAAGTGTAGTCAGTGGGCGTGTGAAATTATGTTTTGCCGGAAATCAGCCTATTGCCCCCATATCTCGGGCTATCCACGCTGCAGTGGCGTGCACTAAAATCATGCACGGCATTCCGCCTGCGGTCGCTTCGGGTTACAGTAGCCGCAACTAAGGAGCGGTAATGAGTCTGCAGCAGAAAATTATCCAATGGTTACAGCAAGATAACGAAAGAATGATGGCATTGCGCACCGCGCGACGACTCGGGCTGAATGACTGGTGCCTGGGGGCCGGTTTTGTGCGCAATCTGGTGTGGGATCAGCGCCACGGTTACGTTACGTCTACGCCGCTCAACGACATCGACGTGATCCATTTCGACCCACAGCGCCCGGAAGCGGAACGTGACCACATGCTGGAAACGCGGCTGCAAGAGTGGCTGCCACAGCCTTGGTCGGTGAAAAACCAGGCGCGTATGCATTTGCGTAGCGGTCGGGCTCCTTATCGCAATAGCGAAGACGCCATCAGCTTTTGGACCGAGGTGGAAACGGCCGTGGGTGCACGCCTGAATGCAGATGACAGCATTACGCTGGTCGCGCCGTTCGGTCTCGAGGGGCTGTTTGCCGACACTATTACCTTCAATGCCAAAAACGGCGACCTCGATGCCTATGAACAGCGGGTTGTCGGCAAAGGCTGGTTACAACGATGGCCGCGCCTGCGGCAAATTCGCGGGTAAAGTTTTTCCCCAGGCTGCCGATACCCTGAGTAGCCATATCAAGACTCAGGGAGAGCATTATGTCGACCAGCATCACCATGATTGTTCCGGTGAAAAATACCGTACCCGGCGTCAGCAACGTTTTTAGCGCCCCCGGTAATACAGGCCAAGTGCTGATGGCCAAGCCGGTACATCAGCAACCTGAAGGCGACAAGTCTAATGAAACCAAAGCGGCGGGCGGGAGCGACCGGGTTAGCGTTTCCGACAGCAGCGCTTCAGCGCGCATCAAAGTGCTGAACAAACAGATTCAGGCTCTGCAACAAAAACTGGTGGATCTGAAAGATTCGGACAGCGATCCCAAAGAGATCGAAAAACAGAAACAGCTGATCCAGGCGCAGATCAAGATGCTGCAGGCCGAGATCGCGCGGATTCAAAAAGAAGAGATGGAAAAACAGCAGGCCGAGCAGATGGCCAAGGCCAATGAGAGCATTGTCCCTGCCAAGGGCGATGGCATCAACCGCCCGACGGCGGCCAACGCCGTGGACGTGTATATCTGACTCAGTAGTCCGCTTGTTGTCGGCGTTGCTGCTGCAACAATGCCGCCTGTTGGCCAACCACTTGCCAGATGGCTTCCGCCGCGGGTGTCAGCGAACGGTTTTTACGCCGGACCAGCATCAGTGCGCGGTTGATTTCCGGCATCAGCCGACGCACCTTTAATTGCCCCCCTTCCGGCAGCGGTAACGCCAGCGCAGGAAAAATACTGATGCCGATACCTGCCGCCACCATCGGGAACAACGTTGCCGGGTGGCCTATCTCTTGTACCACCTGCGCTTCCACGCCTTGCTGACGCAACGCGCTGTCAATCAGCGGCCGGCTACCGGACGCATAGTCCTGCAATACCAGACGACTGCCGTTCAGCGCCGACCAGTGCACCTCGGCCAGCCCGGCGAAGGGGTGATCGTTACGGCACAGCAGCAGGAAGGGTTCGTGCAGGATGGGTTCGCAGTCCAGATCCACCGCCTGGACCGGATCCACCACGATGCCAAAATCCACTTCGGCGTTGCGAATGCTGTGCAGGACCTGTTGCTGTGCCTGATCGCGCAGCATAATGCGAATATCCGGATACTGCTTTTCCCCTGCCGCAATGCACTGCGGCATCAGGTGTGCGGAGATGGTTTGGCTGGACGCCACCCGTACCGTACCGCTGCGCTGCACGCCGAAGCTGCGCGCATCCAGCAATGACGACTGCAGCTCATCCAGCAAGCGCTCAACGCGGTTGGCCAACCGCTGTCCGGCGTCGGTTAGTACCACTTCGCGAGTGGTGCGATCGAGCAGGCGAACGCCGACCTCCGCTTCCAGCTCTTTCACGCTGTGGCTGACCGCCGACTGCGTCAGACCAATGGCCTCACCGGCCCGGCTGAAACTGCGGTGGCGGGCAATGGCGACAAACACCTTGAGCTGCTTAATCGAGTAATTCATGTTTTTTATTCATAAATGAATTAAATAAATCAATTTAATTATTATATCCCGCCGCGCGACAATGGGCGCATTGATTTTTCATCCGAGTACGCCGCCATGAGATTCTTGCCCGATCGCTTTACCCTGACGTTGATCGCCACCGTGCTGCTGGCTTCGTTCCTGCCTGCGCGCGGCGAGTTCGTCGGCTGGCTGAATGCACTGACCATCGCCGCCATCGCCCTGCTGTTCTTTATGCACGGCGCCAAGCTGTCGCGCGAAGCCATTCTGGCCGGCAGCAACAACTGGCGGCTGCATCTGTGGGTGATGTTCAGCACCTTCATTATTTTCCCGGCGCTGGGCGTACTGTTTAAATGGTGGTCGCCGGTCAACGTCAGCCCGGAGCTGTATTCCGGCTTTATTTATCTGTGCATTCTGCCCGCCACCGTGCAATCGGCCATCGCCTTTACTTCGCTGGCAGGTGGCAACGTGGCGGCGGCGGTATGCAGCGCTTCAGCGTCAAGCCTGTTGGGGATTTTCGTTTCGCCGCTGCTGGTGGGGCTGCTGATGAACGTTCACGGTGAAACCGGCAGCCTGCAGCAGGTGGGTTCCATCGTCCTGCAGCTGTTAGTGCCCTTTGTGGCCGGTCACCTGTCGCGCCCGCTGATTGGTAAATGGATTGAACGCAACCGTAAGCTGATTGGCAAGACCGATCAGACTTCGATCCTGTTGGTGGTTTACGCGGCCTTCAGCGAAGCCGTCACCCACGGTATCTGGCATCAGGTCGGGTTGGGTTCGCTGGTGTTTATCATCGTCGCCAGCCTGGTGCTGCTGACGATCGTGCTGGTGGTGAACACTTACATGGCGCGCTGGCTGGGCTTTAGTAAAGCCGATGAGATCACCATCGTGTTCTGCGGTTCGAAGAAAAGCCTGGCGAACGGTATCCCGATGGCTAATATCCTGTTCCCGGCCGCTACCGTGGGGATTATGGTGCTGCCGCTGATGGTGTTCCACCAGGTACAGCTGATGACCTGCGCCGTGCTGGCGCGGCGCTATCAAAAGAAACAGCAGGAAAAACAGGCGGTGCCAAACGCCGAAACGGCGCGGGGATAATCAAACGGGCGCGACGATTGCCGCGCCCGGCTACTCAACTTTTCTTCAGCGGCTTGACCAGGTGGTCGAGCCCTTCGATTTTAATCGCCAGCGTCATTTCCATCAGCATGCCGAGTTTGCCGTTCGGGAATTCCCCCTTGCGAGCAAACCACAGCAGGTACTCCTCGGGCAGGTCAATCAGCACCCGCCCCTGGTATTTGCCGAACGGCATCACGGTGTTGGCGATTTCCAGCAGGTTCTCTTTTTCCATCAGGCACCCAACAGGCGGATCATTTCCGCTTCGTCGATCACCGCAATGCCCAGTTCTTGCGCCTTCACCAGCTTGGAACCGGCGGCTTCCCCGGCAATCACCAAATCGGTTTTCTTCGAGACGCTGCCGCTGACCTTGGCGCCCAACGCCGTCAGGCGATCTTTGGCCTCATCGCGTGAAAGCTGGCTCAACGAGCCCGTCAGCACCACGGTTTTACCGGCAAACGGGCTGTCGATTTCGTCCGCCACTATCACCACCGGCGCCGGCCAGTTGATGCCTATTTCGTCGCTGATCAGTTCATTGATAACCTTCTGGTTAAGCTCCTCGTCCAGGAAATGCCGCGTGTGTTTCGCTACCACTTCACCGACGTCAGGCACTTCTTTCAAAGCCTCGATGTCAGCCGCAAACAGCTTCTCCAGCGTGCCAAAATGCGCGGCCAGATTGGCGGCCGTGGCTTCACCGACCTCACGGATGCCCAACGCGTACAGGAAGCGGGCGAAGGTGGTTTGCTTGGACTTCTCCAGCGCGTTGACCAGATTCTGCGCTGATTTCGGCCCCATGCGATCCAACCCGGTGAGAATGCCGGCGGACAGGCGGAACAGATCGGCCGGGTTCTTGACGTACTCTTTTTCCACCAGCTGTTCGATGATTTTGTCACCCATGCCGTCGACGTCCAACGCTCTGCGGGAAACGAAATGCTTCAGTGCTTCTTTACGCTGCGCGGCGCAAATCAGCCCGCCGGTGCAGCGTGCCACCGCTTCGCCTTCGACTCTTTCGACATCGGAACCGCATACCGGACAGTGTTGCGGGAATACAACTTCACGCGCGTCTGCAGGGCGGCGATCGGTCATCACCCCAACCACCTGCGGGATCACATCACCCGCGCGGCGCACGATCACCGTGTCGCCAATGCGCAGGCCCAAACGTTCAATTTCGTCGGCGTTGTGCAGCGTGGCGTTGCTGACAATCACCCCGGCAACCAGCACCGGCTCCAGGCGCGCCACGGGGGTAATAGCCCCGGTACGACCAACCTGGAACTCCACCTCGCGCACCAGGGTAATCTGTTCCTGCGCCGGGAATTTGAACGCCGTTGCCCAACGTGGTGCACGCGCCACAAAGCCGAGCGTTTCTTGCAGATCGATATCGTCGATCTTCACCACCACGCCGTCGATATCAAAGCCGAGCTGCGCACGGTCTTGCTCAACCTGACGATAGAATGCCAATACCTCGTCACTGCCGGTACAACATTTGGCGCGATCGCTAACCGGCAAGCCCCACGCTTTGAACTGCATCAGCCGCTGCCAGTGGCTGCGCGGCAATTCGCCCCCTTCCAGCAGGCCAACGCCATAGCAGAAGAAGGTCAGTGGACGCTTGGCGGTGATGCGCGGATCAAGCTGACGGATCGACCCGGCGGCGGCGTTACGCGGATTGGCAAAGATTTTGCCGTCTTTGCGACGCGCCTCTTCGTTCATCTGCTCGAAACCGGCCTGCGGCATAAAGACTTCGCCACGCACTTCCAGCCGACGCGGGATGTTGTCACCGGTCAGACGCAGCGGAATGGCGCGGATGGTACGCACGTTGGAGGTAATGTTTTCACCGGTGGTGCCGTCGCCACGCGTGGCAGCGCGCACCAGCTCGCCGTCTTCGTACAGCAAACTGACCGCCAGGCCGTCCAGTTTCAGTTCACAGCAGAAGGTCAGCGGCTCGCTGCTCTTCAGGCGATCCTGCACCCGCTTGTAGAACGCCAGGAAGCTCTCTTCGTCAAAAACGTTGTCCAGCGACAGCATCGGCACTTCATGGCGTACCTGATCGAACGCCGCCAAAGGAGCCGCGCCCACGCGCTGGGTGGGAGAGTCGGCGGTGATCAACTCAGGATGTGCGCTTTCCAGCTCGCGCAGTTCACGCATCAGGCGATCGTATTCCGCATCCGGAACTTCCGGCGCGTCAAGCACATGATATTGATATTCGTGATGGCGCAGTGAGGCTCGTAGTTGATTGATTTGTTGGATTATCGATTCCATGGCTCACCATCAAAGATAAAAAACCCCCGGCAGGCGGGGGCTTTGTTGTTACGGATGTTCAGTGCGCGTAGCAGCCGTTTAGTCGTTGTTATCCAACACTTCACGAATGCGCGCTTTGTAGGTTTCCAGCTTCTGCGGGGTCATCATGCGGCGCTCGTCGTCCAGCACCACACCACCCACGTCGTCGGCGATCCGCTGTGCCGACTGCAGCATCAGCTTGAAGTTCTGATTAGCGTCGCCATACGACGGCACCATCATGAACATCGATACGCCCGGCGTCGAGAAATCGGACATCATCTCAGGATCAAAAGACCCTGGTTTAACCATATTCGCCAGGCTAAACAGCACAGGACCGCTGCCTGCCGGACTGATATGGCGATGGAAGATGCCCATTTCGCCAAACTGGAAGCCCGCCTGCAGCACGCTCTGCAGCAGAACTTCGCCGCCGATTACGCCACCCTGATGTGCGGTAACGTGCAGCACCAGTACGGTTTCTTTCAGTTTTGCCGGTTTGACGGCAGCAGGTGCAGGCTGAGGCTCGTGCACCACCGCTGGCTTCTCTTCCGGCTGTGGCTGATGAGCAGGTTCGGCGTGGAACGCCGGCTCCGCTGCATGCGCCACTGGCGGCAGATCGTCAACGCGCGGTTCACGGCGCGGCGCAGGCTGCTGCGGCTCGTCGTCTTCATCCTGCGCGTAGTTGTCCAGCAGGATGTCATCATAATCCGGTCGCTGAGACAGCGGTGGCGGAGACTGATGAGCAGCCGGTTGAACGGCACGCGGTGCTGGCTCAGCCGCCGGAGCGGGCTTGGGCGCAACCACGGGTTCTTCGCGAGCGGCATCAAAATGACCAAAGGACGGCTCATCTTGCGGGTGAGCGGAGCGTACACGCACCTCTCCCACGCCTTCATCGAGATCGTCGATCGGGGATTGTTCACGTTCCTTTTTGGAACGTTTGGCTGGGCGATCGCGAAAAAGCGATGAGCGTTCCTTACGACTGGTCCAAAGACCGTGCAATAACAACGCTATTATGGCGATCGCGCCAACAACGATTAATATCAGACGCAAATCCTGCATCATTGCTATCTCTGTTGTTCCAATACATTGCCACCGCGGCAAACATTCACTCTTTAACTCTATTTGCCCAAGCACACAAGTGCAAGTCCGTGCTGAACTTTATGCCAATAAAGATGATTATTCTGCCTTTTTTTGCTGTTTTTTCAGCCAATGTCACCCTAGCCAGTAGAAAATCATCCCGATATGATAGCGATGCCTGTTCAGACAAAGAGATAACTTAAGATATGTCCTATTCGCAGTCACCTTCTCACTCCACCAGCGGCCTTCATTATTTTGCCGAAGGCTGGCGCCTGATTTCACGCCCGGGGATTAAACGCTATGTCGTCTTGCCGTTACTGGTCAACGTGCTGTTGATGGGATCCGCCTTCTGGTGGCTGTTCAGTCAGCTTGGTGACTGGATCCCTAGCATGATGAGCCATGTGCCGACCTGGCTGCAGTGGCTAAGCTACGTTTTGTGGCCTCTGGCGGTGATTTCCGTCCTGTTGGTGTTCAGCTATCTGTTCAGCACCATTACCAACCTGATTGCCGCCCCGTTCTGTGGCTTGCTGGCCGAACAGTTGGAAGGCAGCCTGACCGGCAAACCGCTGCCGGATACCGGCATTTTTGGCATTGTGAAAGATCTGCCGCGCATTATGGCGCGCGAATGGCGCAAGCTGGCCTACTACCTGCCGCGCGCGCTGGTGCTGTTGATACTCTATTTCATCCCGGGCATCGGCCAAACGGTGGCGCCGGTGCTGTGGTTCCTGTTCAGCGCCTGGATGTTGGCCATCCAGTATTGCGACTACCCGTTCGATAACCATAAGGTAAGCTTTGCCGATATGCGTCGCGCGCTGCGCCAGCATAAAACCGACAACCTGCAGTTTGGCGCCATGGTCAGCCTGTTCACCATGATCCCCATCCTTAACCTGGTGATCCTGCCGGTCGCGGTTTGCGGTGCCACCGCCATGTGGGTCGATCGTTATCGCCCACAATTCGTCCGTTCCTGAGCCGTTTTATTGGCCGCATTACGATTAATTCTTCGACAGGGCGCGCAATTTGCGCCCTTATCCTTGTGCTTAAAACTTATTTCCTAATAACATATAGATATACCAATTCTTTACTTCCCTGCCGGTACTGTTAGCGTATGCTTTCGACGTTCCCCACATTTTTCATAGAGTTAAAGGACGGGCTATGAGCAAGATATATGAAGACAACTCATTAACAATCGGCCATACGCCGCTGGTTCGTCTGAACCGTATCGGCAACGGACGCATTCTGGCCAAGGTTGAATCACGCAACCCCAGCTTTAGCGTTAAATGCCGCATCGGTGCCAATATGATTTGGGACGCAGAAAAACGTGGCATTTTGGTCGCCGGTAAAGAACTGGTGGAGCCGACCAGCGGCAACACCGGCATCGCGCTGGCGTTCGTCGCCGCGGCGCGTGGCTACAAGCTGACGCTGACCATGCCGGAAACCATGAGCATCGAACGCCGCAAGCTGCTTAAAGCGCTGGGCGCCAACCTGGTACTGACCGAAGGTGCAAAAGGCATGAAGGGCGCGATCGCCAAGGCGGAAGAAATCGTCGCCACCGATCCGAACCGCTACATCATCCTGCAGCAGTTCAGCAACCCGGCTAACCCGGCGATCCACGAACAAACTACCGGCCCGGAAATCTGGGACGACACCGATGGCGAAGTTGACGTATTCATCTCCGGCGTCGGTACCGGCGGCACGCTGACCGGTGTCAGCCGCTACATCAAAAACACCAAGGGCAAGGCGATCACCACCGTGGCGGTGGAGCCAACCGATTCACCGGTCATCAGCCAGGCGCTGGCGGGTGAAGAAATCAAACCGGGCCCGCACAAAATTCAGGGCATCGGCGCAGGCTTTATCCCCGGCAACCTGGATCTCGATCTGGTGGACCGCGTGGAACAAATCACCAACGACGAGGCCATCAGCATGGCGCGCCGCCTGATGGACGAAGAAGGCATCCTGGCGGGCATTTCCTCCGGTGCCGCGGTAGCCGCAGCGGTGAAATTGGCCGAAGAACCGGCGTTCGCCGACAAAACTATCGTGGTGATTTTGCCGTCTTCCGGCGAACGTTATTTGAGCACCGCCCTGTTCGCCGATTTGTTCACCGAGCAAGAATTGCAACAGTAGTGCCAGCCGCGCATAAATCGCTAAAAAAGCACCTTTCGGGGTGCTTTTTTGTGGGCTGGATCAAAGTTTATAGCAGTCAAAGATTGATTTTACCCGTCAGCTTTAGTATTTAACGGTGCATTATTTCGATGCGCAAAATTAATCGCCCTTCATTTCTTGTTTAGGCTGAATCGATTTACTCATTTGTCGCTGATGCGTTAAACACGGCATAATGAAGCGCGGATTGAAACGACGGCGGAAGCCAAATTTTTTGATCTGAAGTGCCAAACTCGTCGTTTTCTGTTGCATCAATGCTCGCCCCTGTACCATAGTCAGGCGCTAACCAGACAAGCTAAAGTCATACCCTTGGGCTAAACTTTAGCTCCACGACACACCAATAAGTTGGGGAAACATCAATGTTCCAGCAAGAAGTTACTATTACCGCTCCGAATGGTCTGCACACTCGCCCTGCCGCTCAGTTCGTTAAAGAAGCCAAAGGCTTCACTTCTGACATCACCGTGACCTCTAACGGGAAAAGCGCCAGCGCCAAAAGCCTGTTCAAACTGCAAACTCTGGGGCTGACTCAAGGGACCGTAGTGACCATCTCCGCTGAAGGTGAAGACGAGCAGAAAGCCGTTGAGCACTTGGTAAAACTGATGGCAGAGCTTGAGTAATCGGCCCGTCTTCTTAGTTAACACCAGTCAAGAGTAAGGTAGGGTTATGATTTCAGGCATTTTAGTATCACCGGGTATCGCTTTTGGTAAGGCTCTCCTACTGAAAGAAGATGAAATTGTCATCAACCGGAAGAAAATCTCTGCAGATGATGTAGAGCAGGAAGTCTCACGTTTTCTTGCCGGCCGCGCCAAAGCGTCCGAGCAGTTGGAAGCGATCAAGACCAAAGCTGGCGAAACCTTCGGCGAAGAGAAAGAAGCTATCTTCGAAGGCCACATCATGCTGTTGGAAGACGAAGAGCTTGAGCAGGAAATCATAGCCCTAATCAAAGATGAGTTGGCTTCTGCAGACGCTGCGGCCTACACCATCATCGAAGGCCAGGCGAAAGCACTGGAAGAACTCGACGATGAATACCTGAAAGAGCGTGCGGCTGACGTACGCGACATCGGTAAACGCCTGCTGCAGAATATTCTGGGCCTGGCTATCGTCGATCTGAGCGCCATCCAGGACGAAGTTATCCTGGTCGCTACCGATTTGACCCCGTCTGAGACCGCACAGTTGAACCTGGACAAAGTGCTGGGCTTCATTACCGATCTCGGCGGCCGGACTTCCCACACCTCCATCATGGCTCGCTCCCTGGAATTGCCGGCAATCGTAGGCACCAGCGACGTGACCAAGCAGGTGAAGAACGACGACTATCTGATTCTGGATGCGGTTAACAACAAAATTTACGTTAACCCGACCGCTGACGTTATCGATCAGCTGAAAGCCGAACAGAACCAGTACGTCACCGAGAAAAACGATCTGGCCAAGCTGAAAGATCTGCCGGCGATTACGCTGGACGGTCATCAGGTTGAAGTCTGTGCCAACATCGGTACCGTGCGCGACGTCGCCGGTGCAGAGCGCAACGGCGCAGAAGGTGTTGGCCTGTATCGTACCGAATTCCTGTTCATGGACCGCGATTCACTGCCGACTGAAGACGAGCAGTTCCAGGCTTACAAAGCCGTTGCGGAAGCCATGGGCTCACAGGCCGTGATCGTCCGTACCATGGACATCGGCGGCGACAAAGACCTGCCGTACATGAACCTGCCGAAAGAAGAGAACCCGTTCCTCGGCTGGCGCGCGATTCGTATCGCCATGGACCGCAGAGAAATCCTGCACGCGCAACTGCGCGCCATCCTGCGCGCTTCCGCGTTCGGCAAACTGCGCATCATGTTCCCGATGATCATTTCCGTGGAAGAAGTCCGCGATCTGAAAGGTGAAATCGAGACGCTGAAGGCGCAGCTGCGTGAAGAATCCAAGGCCTTTGACGAGACCATTGAAGTGGGCGTAATGGTGGAAACACCGGCCGCGGCAGTGATTGCTCATCACCTGGCGAAAGAAGTCGACTTCTTTAGTATTGGGACAAACGATCTAACCCAGTATACTCTGGCGGTAGATCGCGGCAATGAGCTGATTTCTCATCTCTATAACCCGATGTCCCCATCAGTGCTTGGCCTGATCAAACAGGTTATTGATGCATCTCATGCAGAAGGCAAGTGGACCGGTATGTGCGGTGAACTGGCTGGCGATGAGCGTGCTACACTGTTGTTATTGGGCATGGGGCTGGATGAGTTCAGCATGAGTGCGATTTCAATCCCGCGCATCAAGAAAATTATTCGTAATACTAATTTCGAAGATGTGAAGGCGTTGGCAGCGCAAGCCTTGGCACAGCCAACGGCGCAAGATCTGATGAATTGCGTGAATAAATTCATCGAAGAAAAGACGCTCTGCTAAACTTCCACGACACTGGAACGCCGCCCAATTTAATGCTTAGGAGAAGATCATGGGTTTGTTCGATAAACTGAAATCTCTGGTTTCTGATGACAAGAAAGACACGGGCACTATCGAGATCGTAGCTCCACTTTCTGGCGAAATCGTTAATATCGAAGATGTGCCTGACGTAGTATTTGCTGAAAAAATCGTTGGCGACGGTATTGCCATCAAACCTACCGGCAACAAAATGGTTGCCCCGGTTGACGGTACTATCGGTAAAATTTTCGAAACCAACCATGCTTTCTCTATCGAATCCGACAGCGGCATCGAGCTGTTTGTCCACTTCGGTATCGACACCGTTGAACTGAAAGGCGAAGGCTTCAAACGCATCGCTGAAGAAGGCCAGCGCGTCAAGAAAGGTGACGTCGTTATCGAGTTCAACCTGGCCCTGCTGGAAGAGAAAGCCAAGTCTATCCTGACGCCGGTGGTTATCTCCAACATGGACGAGATCAAAGAGCTGATCAAACTGACCGGTAACGTAACCGTTGGTGAGACCCCAATCATCCGCATCAAGAAGTAATTGCGAATGAAATAAGAACGGCGCCCTTGGCGCCGTTTTTTTATGTCACCAGGCTGAATCAGTATGTACTGCACGTACACTCCGAGGCATTTTCAAACTGCCTGCACCGATAACGCCTATTGCAAAACTGAGAATACCCAACGAATTTCGAATTGCAGCCAGGCGGCAAGCGGGTGAATCCCCAGGAGCTTACTCAAGTAAGTGACTGGTGTGCGCACGAGCAGCCAACCAACAACGCGGCGGTTCTAAAGGCGAAGGGTGTTATTACTGCCAACGCGGAATGCGCAGAGTAATCACCAATCCTTCCTGTTCGCCGTTGCGCGCCTCAACCTGTCCGCCATGTGCCAGCACCACCTTGCGGGTGATCGCCAGTCCCAGTCCGTAACCCTTGCCCGACATCGACGATTTTACCCTGACGAACGGATCAAAGATGCTGGAAAGCTTCGACTCTTCTACCCCAGGCCCCTGATCGCTGACCTCTATTTGGAACAGTTGGTCGATTAGCGTCAACACTACCGTCACCCGCTGACCATGGCTGGAGAAACGTAACGCGTTGCGCACGATATTATCCACCGCGCGCCGCATCAGCTCGGCATTGCCCTTAACGGTATATTCCACGTCCGAACTGGCCTGCAGCACAATCTCGACGCCAGGGATTTGCGCTTCGTAACGCGCGTCGCTCACTACCGCATCCACCAGCCCGTACAGATCGAAATACTCTTCGTCCGGCAGACTGTTGCTCTCGGCACGTGACAGCGCCAATAGTTCGCCAATCATTTTATCCAGACGCCCCGCTTCATGCTCAATGCGTTGCAGCGAGTTCTCGACGTTGCCTGCATTTTGCCGCGCCAGGCCAATGGCCAACTGCAACCGGGCCAACGGTGAACGAAGCTCGTGCGAAACGTCATGCAACAACTGTTCGCGAGCGCTGACCAACAGCTCCAGCCGTTCGGCCATGCTGTCAAAATCGCGCGCTACCTCGGACAGTTCATCATGCCGCCGGCGCATCGCCGGGAACAAACGCACCGATAAGTCGCCCTGAGCTACGCGGTCAAAACCATCCCGCAGCTTACGCATCGGCCGGGTCAGGTTCCAGGCCAGTACCGTACTGAACAGCAGCCCCGCCAGCCCCCCCACCCAAAGCATCGGCATAGGGATATTGAACACGTGCGGACGCCGGTTCGGGCTATATTCTTCCCGCAGGGCCCGCATGTCGTAACTCAACAGATAGCCCGTGCCACCCGAATCTTTCACCCACGCAGTCACCTCCTTTAACCTGCGGCGCCCCTCAAATACCGGTTCCTCCGCTGCAGGCGGCTGCGCCATCGGCGTTACGGACAGCAAGCGTCGGTCATCATCCGACCAGTCTTTCAGCATGGCATTCAATGCCGGCAGTCCGCCCTCGCGCAATTGGGTGGCGGCCGAAGTCAGTTGCAGCGTAACCGCACGCCGGGCCATCGCGTTTTCCGGCGGCTCATAGCGATCGCCATACAAAGAAAAAGCGACCCACAGCGCCTGGGTCATGATGATAAAGGTCAGCCAGAAACCGAGCAGGATTTTCCAGAATAGTCTTCCGCGCATGGCCATTACCGAATGCGGTAGCCGATGCTGCGCACCGTTTCAATGCTGAGCGCGTTATCCGTCAACGCCCCCAACTTCTGGCGAATATTGCTGATGTGAACGTCAACGCTGCGGTCATAGGCTTCGCGCGGGCGCCCCAACCCTTTTTCCGATAGCTCGTCTTTTGATACCACGCGTTCAGGCGCGCGCAGCAACAGCTCCAGCAAGTTGAATTCGGAAGCGGTCAGATCGAAAGGTTTACCGCGCCATTCGCTGCTGCGGGTCGATGGGTTGAGGGTCAGCTCACCGAAGTTAATGGCAATTTCGTCGTCCACTTCTTCCGGGCGCTCGTCGAAACGACGCAGCACCGCACGCAGGCGTGCCACCAGCTCACGGGGATAGCATGGCTTGGGCATGTAGTCGTCGGCCCCCATCTCCAACCCGATGACCCGGTCGATATTGTCGCCTTTGGCCGTCAGCATAATGATTGGCATGCGGCTCTTTTTGCGCACGTCGCGCAGCACGTCGATGCCGCTCATGTCCGGCAGCATGATGTCGAGGATCATTGCGGTGTAATCGCCAGACAGTGCGCCTTCCACGCCCGCTTTGCCGGTCAGTACCAGCGTGGCATTGAAACCTTCGCCAGTCAGATATTCACTCAGCATGGTGCCGAGCTCGAGGTCATCATCGACCAATAAAATTTTCATGCCTTGCTCCTTCGCGGATTTTCGTCATTTTCACGCCTATTTGCCTGCTTCGCAGCCGGTTTTACTCAATCCTTACATATTCCTGAATGCCACTTAACCGCAGCCCGGCCGACGGCGCGTTAAATTAGTGCCAACAGATTTTCGCCACGCTTTATGCCAGGGAAGCTTCTCCTCATGCCATCGTTTCAACGCTTAAAACGCTATCTGCCGCCCACTGTTATTGTGGCCGCTATCGCCCTATTTCTCTACTTCCGATCCCACGACGCTACAGAAACGCCCCGGTATATCACTGCGGTAGCACAAACCCGTGACCTGGAACAAACGGTGCTGGCCGACGGTACGATAGAAGCGCAAAAACAGGTTAGCGTCGGCGCTCAGGTATCGGGCCAGATTAAGGCCCTGTACGTGTCGCTGGGCGACAAAGTGCATAAAGGCCAGCGAGTGGCTGAGATTGATGACTTAACCCAGCAGAATGCCCTGAGGGACGCGGAAGCGGCATTGAAGAACGTTCAGGCACAGCGCGCGTCCAAAATGGCGGCGCTGCACAACAATCAGCTGGTTTATCAGCGCCAGCAGGCCATAGTGGCGCGTGGCGTCGGGGTCCGCGCAGATTTGGACAGCGCTCAGGCCACGTTGATTGCCACCCGCGCCGATATCAACGCGCTGGATGCGCAGATCATTCAGGCGCAAATCGCGGTCAACACCGCGCAGGTTAACCTCGGTTACACCAAAATCACCTCGCCGATCGACGGCACCATCGTCGCCTTACCGGTAGAAGAAGGCCAAACGGTGAACGCAGTCCAAAGCGCCCCCACCATCGTCAAAGTCGCTCAGTTGGCGACCATGACTGTCGAAGCGCAAATTTCCGAAGCCGATGTGGTCAAGGTGAAAACCGGCATGCCGGTCTATTTCACCATCCTCGGCGAACCGGGCAAGCGTTATAGCACCCAGCTGCGGGCCATAGAGCCGGCACCAGACTCGATCAACGACGAAACCACTTCGACCAGCACCAGCACGTCCAGCAGCACGTCCAGCTCCAGCACCGCGATTTACTACAACGGCCTGTTTGATGTGGCAAACCCGGACGGCGCGCTGCGCATCTCAATGACTGCGCAGGTGTATATCGTGTTGGCCAAAGCGGAAAATGCGGTGGTGATCCCGGCTACCGCGCTGGAAGGCGACTGGGTACAGGTGGTGGATAAGCAGGGCAATATCGCCCGCCGTCCGGTCAAGGTCGGTATCAATAACAACGTCGACGCACAGATTATCAGCGGCGTGTTGGCCGGTGAGAAAGTGATCGTCAGCCAGGCCAATGCCACGAGCCAAAGCCCCGCCCGTCGTATGGGCCCGCCACCGATGGGGATGTGATGATGGCCTCACAACCCCTACTGCAACTGCACGGTATCAGCCGCCGTTTTCAGGCCGGTGACCAAAACGTCACCGTGCTCAAGGAGATCAACCTCAGCATTGCCCAAGGCGAGATGGTGGCCATCGTGGGCGCCTCCGGCTCGGGTAAATCAACCTTGATGAACATTCTCGGCTGCCTCGATCGCCCAAGCGAAGGGGATTATCAGGTGGCCGGCCGCAGTACCGCACAGCTGGATCGCGACAGCCTGGCCGAACTGCGCCGCGAACATTTCGGTTTTATCTTCCAACGCTATCATTTACTGGGGGATCTTAGCGCCCAAGGCAACGTGGAAGTCCCTGCGGTGTATGCCGGCCATGCCCGCAGCGCACGCCAACAACGCGCCGCCGATCTGCTGCAAAGGCTCGGCCTGGCGCAACGGTTGAATTATCGTCCCAGCCAGCTTTCCGGTGGCCAGCAGCAACGCGTCAGTATCGCTCGCGCATTGATGAACGGTGGCGAGGTAATCTTGGCAGACGAACCCACCGGCGCGCTGGACAGCCACAGCGGGCAAGAAGTGATGAGCATCCTGAAAGACCTGCACGCTCGCGGCCATACGGTGGTGATTGTCACTCACGATATGCAAGTTGCCGAACATGCTCAGCGCATCATTGAGCTTAGTGACGGCGAGATTGTCGCCGACCGACGGAAAACAACGGCCCACACCGTGGCACGCCTACCGATAGCGCTGGATAACGCCGTCAGCCGCTGGCAATCGCAACGCGATCGCCTGTACGAAGCATTCAAAATGGCGCTGCTGGCGATGGCCTCCCAACGCCTGCGCACCCTGCTGACCATGCTCGGCATTATCATCGGCATCGCCTCGGTGGTATCGGTGGTGGCGCTGGGCAAAGGCTCTCAGCAGCAGGTGCTGGCCAACATCAACGCCATGGGCACCAGCACGCTGGAGGTCTATCCGGGCAAAGATTTCGGCGATATGCGTTCTGCTGCAGTACAGACGCTGCGGGCCACCGACGCAGATGCGCTGGCGCAGCAGGGCTACGTTCACAGCGTCACACCGACCGTTTCAAGCAGCACCACCTTCCGCTATGGCAATCAGTCGGTCAGCGGCACGGTCAATGGCGTCGGTGAGCAGTATTTTCTGGTGCGCGGTTACAGCATCGACAGCGGCATGGCGTTTAACCGCCATAGCGTCGATCAGTTGATGCAGGAAGCGGTGATTGACGAAAACACCCGCAACAAACTGTTTCCTCACGGCGCCAACCCGCTTGGCGAAGTGATCCTGCTCGGCTCGCTGCCGTGTCGCATTATCGGCGTCGCAGCCAAAAAACAGAGCGGTTTCGGCAGCGACGAGAATCTGAACGTCTGGATCCCCTACACCACCGCCATGAAACGCATGCTGGGCCAGAGCTACCTGAAAAGCATCACCGTGCGGGTGAACGACGATATCGATCTCACCAGCGCCGAAGACGGCGTCACCCGTCTGCTGAGCCAGCGCCATGGCGGCAAGGACTTCTTTGTGATGAATACCGACAGCATTCGCCAAACCATTGAGAAAACCACCGCCACCCTGACGCTGCTGGTGTCGATGATCGCATTGATTTCTCTGGTGGTGGGTGGCATTGGGGTAATGAATATCATGCTGGTGTCGGTGACCGAACGCACCCGCGAAATCGGCGTGCGTATGGCGGTCGGTGCCCGCGCCAGCGACATCATGCAACAATTTTTAATTGAGGCGGTACTGGTGTGCCTGCTGGGCGGCACATTGGGGGTTCTGCTGTCGCTGGGGATTGGCGTGGTGTTCAGTCAATTCAGCGACAATTTCACGATGGTGTATTCCACCGAGTCCATTGTCGCCGCGTTTATCTGTTCGACGCTGATCGGGGTGATTTTTGGCTTCTTCCCGGCAAGACGCGCTGCCGGGATGGATCCGATACATGCGTTGGAAAGGGAGTAACCCTCAACCGAAAACGCCGGTGGAGAGGTAGCGATCGCCGCGATCGCAGATGATCGCCACAATCACGCTACCCGGGTTCGCCGCTGCGATCCGCAACGCACCGGCCACCGCACCGCCGGAGCTGACGCCGCAGAAAATGCCTTCGCGCTGCGCCAGCTGACGCATGGTCTGCTCGGCGTCGGTTTGCTCGATATCCAACACCTGATCCACCAGATCCGGGCGGAAAATACCCGGCAGATAAGCCGGTGCCCAGCGGCGAATACCGGGAATATTGCTGCCTTCCGCCGGTTGCAAGCCAATGATCTGCACCTGCGGATTTTGGCTCTTCAGGTAGCCGCCCACGCCGGTAATGGTGCCGGTGGTGCCCATGCTGGAGACGAAATGGGTGACCCGCTGCTGGCTCTGCTGCCAGATTTCCGGGCCGGTGGTGGTGAAGTGGGCGTAGGGATTGTCCAGATTGTTGAACTGATCCAGCACCTTGCCCTGCCCCTGATTCTGCATGTCCAACGCCAGGTCACGCGCCCCTTCCATGCCCACTTCCCGGCTGACCAGGATCAGCTCGGCCCCGTAGGCGCGCATCGCCGCCTGGCGTTCCAGACTCATGTTTTCCGGCATCAGCAGCGTCAAAGCGTAGCCTTTCAACGCCGCGATCATCGCCAGCGCAATGCCGGTATTGCCGCTGGTGGCCTCAATCAGCCGGTCACCGGGTTTTATCTCACCGCGCAATTCCGCCTGCTGGATCATCGCCAGCGCGGCACGGTCCTTCACCGAGCCCGCCGGATTATTGCCTTCCAGCTTGACCCAAACCTCGCTGCCCAGTCCTGCGGCCAGACGTTGTAATTTTACCAGCGGGGTATTGCCGATGCATTGTTCGAGCGTTATCACGTGCTTTGCCTGTGTGTTGAAGTGCGTAATGTAAAAAGGCAACCCCAGGGTTGCCTTTAAAATGATGTTGGGAGGTAAAAACTATCAGGCGCTTTTAGCTAACGCAACAGGTTGTAGCAGCCGATCGCCAGCGTACAGGCGCGCATTCAGGCTGCCGACGTAATAACGGCCACCGCGAACCGGCGGCTCGTTGCCGTCAGGCAACACCACGCTGATAGGTTCCTGGTGCCAACCGATCGGCTGAACGGTCATCTGCCAGAAGTGGCCACGCGGGCTAACCTCCAGCACCTGCACCGGCAACGGGCAGCGTTCGCTGCTCTCGGTGCCCACTTCCATCTCCCAAGGCCGCAGGAACAGATCCACGCTGCCCTGATGCATCGGCTGGAACGACAGCGGCCACTGGTGCGCGCCGACGAACAGTTGCGAGCCGCGGATTTCGCCGCTCAGGCGGTTCACTTCGCCCATGAACTCCAGCACAAAGCGGCTGGCCGGTTCGCGGACAATTGCTTCCGGCGAACCTACCTGCTCAATATTGCCCTGGCTCATAACCACGATGCGGTCGGCCACTTCCATCGCCTCTTCCTGATCGTGGGTGACGAATACGCTGGTAAACTTCAGCTCTTCATGCAACTGACGCAACCAACGGCGCAGTTCTTTACGCACCTGGGCATCCAGCGCACCAAAAGGTTCGTCCAGCAGCAGAATCTGCGGCTCTACCGCCAGTGCACGAGCCAAAGCTACGCGTTGCTTCTGGCCGCCGGAAAGCTGTGAAGGATAGCGGTTGGCCAAATGACCCAGTTGCACCATCTCCAACAGTTGGGTCACTTTTTGTTTGATCGCCGCGGCATTCGGGCGCTCACGACGCGGCAGCACGCTCAGGCCAAAGGCAATGTTGTCGAACACCGTCATATGGCGGAACAGCGCGTAATGCTGGAACACGAAACCCACCCGGCGATCGCGCGCATGCACATTGCTGACGTCGGTGCCGTGGAAGCCCAGCTTTCCGCCGCTCTGGTTTTCCAGCCCGGCGATAATGCGCAGCAGCGTGGTTTTGCCGGAGCCCGACGGCCCCAACAACGCCACCATCTCACCGGAGGCAATATCGAGCGAGATATCGTTCAATACCTTGGTACGACCGAAGAACTTGTTGATACCGTTAATCTCAATGCTCATGACTTTCCTCCCGCTCGAGACGTGCATTTTGACGTTCCAGACGCCATTGCAGGCCACTCTTCAAAAATAGGGTCACTATCGCCATCAGGGTCAGTAACCCGGCGGCGGTAAAGGAGCCAACAGTGTTGTAATCCTGTTGCAATAACTCGACCTGCAGCGGCAGGCTAAAGGTCTCGCCGCGAATAGAACCGGACACCACCGACACCGCGCCGAATTCGCCAATGGCGCGCGCGTTGGTCAGCACCACGCCGTACAGCAGCGCCCAGCGAATGTTCGGCAACGTCACCCGGCGGAACATCTGCCAGCCGGAAGCGCCCAGTAAAATGGCGGCCTCGTCTTCCTGGCTACCCTGGCTCAGCATCATCGGCACCAGCTCACGCACCACGAACGGACAGGTCACGAAAATGGTCACCAACACCATGCCAGGCCAGGAGAACATGATCTGGATATTGTGCGCATCCAGCCAACCGCCCAGCAGGCCATTGCTGCCGTAAAACAGCAGGTAAATCAGCCCCGCCACTACCGGTGAAACGGCAAACGGGATGTCGATCAGCGTCAGCAGCAGCTGGCGGCCCGGGAAAGTGAACCGCGTCACCAGCCAGGCCAACAAGGTGCCGAACACCAGGTTGAACGGCACGGTAATCAGGGCAATCAGCACCGTCAGCCAGATAGCGTGCAACATGTCGCGATCGACCAGGTTGCTCCACATCGCGCCAGCGCCCTTGGAAAAGGCTTCGGCGAAAATCGAAATGATCGGCACCACCAGCAGCAATACCGAAAACAGCACGCCGATACCGATCAGCGTCCACTTGCCCCAATTGACGCGCGGGCGTTCGACGCCGTTGAACTCAGAGATATCCGCCATCAGTGCCCCCCGATGCGTCGGCCAAAGCGGCTTTGCAGAACGTTAATGCTGAACAGCAACAGCAGCGAAGCCGCCAGGATCACCGAGGCAATCGCACTGGCCGCCGGATAATCGAACTCCTGCAGACGAACGAAAATCATCAGCGAGGTCACTTCCGTCTTCCAGGCGATGTTGCCGGCGATGAAAATCACCGCACCAAACTCGCCCAGGCTGCGGGTAAAGGAAATGGCCGTACCGGCCAGCAGCGCCGGTGCCAACTCCGGCATCACCACGCGACGAAAACTCTGCCAGCGGGTTGCGCCCAGGGTCTCAGCGGCCTCTTCATATTCGGGCCCCAGCTCTTCCAGCACCGGTTGAACGGTACGCACCACGAAGGGCAAGCTGGTGAAGGCCATCGCCACCGCGATACCAAGCCAGGTGAACGTCACCTTGATGTCAAAATGCGCCAACCATTGGCCATACCACCCGGTGGTGGAGAACAGCCCCGCCAGCGTCAAACCAGCCACCGCCGTCGGCAGCGCAAACGGCAGGTCGATCAGGCCGTCCAGCAGCGTGCGCCCCGGAAAACGATAGCGAGTCAGGATCCAGGCCATCAGCATGCCGAACACCGCGTTGAACAAGCTGGCGACGCCCGCCGCCAGCAACGTGACCTTATAGGCGGCAACCACCTGCGGGTTGGAAACCACTTCCCAATATTGCGCCAGGCTCATCTGCGCCAGCTGCATCACCAGTGCGCTGAGCGGCAGCAGCAGGATCAGGCAAGTGTAAAACAGGCTGCTTCCCAGACTGAGACCAAACCCAGGCAGAACCCGTTTGTTGGACAACAACATTACTTATGCCCTGCCGCTAACAGTTGATCCAACTCGCCACCGGTAGAGAAATGCGTCTTCATCACCTGTGGCCAGCCACCAAACTGATCTTCTACACGGAACAGTTTGGTCTGCGGGAACTGGCCCTTCGCGGCCGCCATCGCCTGCTTGTCATACACGCGATAGTAGAAGCTGGTGATCACCTGCTGCGCAGCCGGGCTGTAGAGGTAATTCAAATAATCTTTGGCGGCCTGTTCAGTGCCGTTTCTTTCCACGTTTTTGTCGACCCAGGCGACCGGGAACTCCGCCAGAATATCGACCGGCGGCACGATCACCTGATACTTGTCTTCGCCATACTGCTTGCGAATATTGTTCACTTCCGACTCAAAACTGATCAGCACGTCACCCAGGCCGCGTTCCACAAAGGTAGTGGTCGCACCGCGACCGCCGGTGTCAAACACCAGCACATTTTTCAGGAAACGGGTCATAAAGGCACGGGTTTTGGCCTGATCGTTGCCGTCAGCCTGGCTGGCGGCTCCCCAGGCAGCCAGATAGGTATAACGGCCGTTGCCGGAGGTTTTCGGGTTTGGGAACACCAGCTTCACATCGTCGCGCACCAAATCGTTCCAGCTATGGATGCCTTTTGGGTTGTCCTTGCGCACCAGGAAAGCCATGGTGGAATAGAAAGGTGAGCTGTTGTTCGGTAAACGAGCCTGCCAGTCAGCCGGGATCAGTTGGCCGCGATCGTGCAGGATCTGCACATCGGTCACCTGGTTGTAGGTCACGACGTCGGCACGTAACCCCTGCAATATGGCTAGCGCCTGCTTGGAAGAGCCGGCGTGAGATTGTTTGATGGTCAGCTTGTCGCCCGGATGCTGCTGGTTCCACTGCTGTTCAAAACCCGGGTTCAGCGCGGTAAACAATTCACGGGAAACGTCATAGGAGCTGTTCAGCAGCTCAGCGGCCGAAACGGTACCGCTGGCTAACAGCGCCGCCGCCAACCATCCTTTCAGCATGAAATTTTTAACCCGTGTTTGTTTCATTGTGCACCTTATAGCTGAATCAATCCGCCGGGCTTTCGCCCTGATGTTGACCAGTGTATTTATAACTAGGTGCGGAGCTGTAACGCTTTTATATACCGTTTAGTGATTTTCAAGCATCAAACGCTATAAGGCAGGGGCAGAGCGGTGTGGCAGAGGAGGAAGTTAATCCGGAGCCGGCATGGCCGACCCCGGAGGAAAGGTTAAAGCGACAGCAGGCGCGTCAGCGAAGGCGCAAAGTAATAGCTGCCGGTCACCGCACGGCTGAAACGCAGCATCGCATCACGTTTGCCGTCCAAATCGCCAAACATGCTCAGCAGCTGTTTTTCGATGTTATGCAGGCGGGCGCAATAGGCGATGAAATACAGCCCGTGTTTACCGCTGGCAGTACCGTAAGGCAGGCTCTGACGCAAAATCTTCAGGCCTTTGCCGTCTTCTTTCAGATCGACACGGCTGACATGCGAGGTGTCAGGACGCTGCTCCGGCGGCAACTCTTCGCTGTCGTGCTTGGTGCGGCCGATAATCTGCTCCTGCTGCTCAGTGGTAAAGCGCTGCCACTGACGCAGGTTATGTTCATAACGCTGCACCAGCACGTAGCTGCCACCTGCGTCTTCTTCACCTTCGGCGATGACCGCCACTTCAGGACGTTTATCGCCCTGCGGGTTTTCAGTGCCGTCGATAAAGCCGCTCAGATCGCGCTCTTCCACCCAGCGGAATCCGTGGGTTTCTTCTTCAATCTTGATGGCGTTGCCGAACGCTGCCAGCGCCGCCTGCGCCAGCGTAAAGTTAACGTCATGACGCAAGGATTGGATGTGGATCAACAGATCGCGCTGGGTGGCCGGGGCCAACCCTTTGCCCAGCGGGGTGAATGGCTTCAGCTCTTTTGCGCCCTGACCGCTGGAAAGGTCGTGCCAGACGTCATAGCCAAAGGCGATCACCGCGCCCAAATGCGCATCGGGAAACTGCTGTTGCAGCTCGGTCAACGTCTGGCAAAACTGCTTGCAGCCCTGGCGCAAATCGGCGAATTCGCCCTGCACGGTGGCTTCCATAAAAATGGCGAAGCGGCAGTGTTCCAGTAAAATACCGCTCTGAACCTGGGTCATTATCGTTATCCTCAAAATCGAAATCGAGTAACAGGTTACTGTTTGTCCATGGGTTTCCTGTTAAGAATGCGCAGTATCATACCCGATGAAAACGGGATTGCCTTGCATCAGCGCAAAGAAAATAGGGATACCCGCAACCGGGCAATTTCGTCCAAAGGGAGCGGTGATTTAACGTTCAGCGGGGAGGGAAACCAGAGAAACCAGGGGCGCCGCGGAATGGACAGAGCCCGGCCCAGTCGGAACGCATCTCGCGCCGCGACCCACTGACCGAGTTGGCTGCGCTATTTCTGGCGCTGTAGCGCGGCGTGGTGTATCCCCCTGTCCCGATTTGGGCGGCCGCGCGGTTGCTGGATTGGATGCTGCCGGCATTAGCCTGCTAGCTTTTTTCTACAGCGGGCGACTGAGACCTGATTATTGCCCGTTCTCCAGGCTCCGATGCAGCCTGCCATGGAATTTACGCAAATTTGACAGTATTGATTCTTTAACGTGTGGTGAAAAATCCTCGGGTAGGATTTCAATGACAGCTTCGATGGCTCTGGGGATATTATCTGCAAAATAACGCAAAATTTCCCACATTTGCGCGTCGCTAAAGTTCACTTCTTTTGCCGTAGCCAAAAAGTGACGGGGGTAGAGGGTGTTGATCTCGGTTTTTCTGCCTTTGCTTGCCTTTAGGCTCATGGCTAACTTAAGGTCGCTCATATGCAATCCTGGTCCGCCCAGAACAGGAAATGCAGAGATAATATCGTAGAAGGGGGTCAATCTATAGCTGCCTCCAGCCTGGATAAAAATAGAAAAATTTTTCGCATGCCCATCGGTGGCGCCCAAAAGCCATTGGAAAACCTGGAATTTCATAAAGTCATAGCGGTCTTTTAACGCTTCGCTGGAACCGAGCAAAAATTCCATGATTTCGGGGATGCCTGGTCCCCCATCAGATTCATATTTCACTGACGAGGGAAGGCCAAATGCTTGGCAAAGGTCTTCTTGCGGCAGACGCAGTAATACCGTTCTTTCCCCGGCCCACCTTCTGTCGAAGCGTTCTACTGCAAGCGCTCTGATAGCCTTTGTTCTGATGATTTCCGTATCAGGAACGTCGAAACCCAGTTCACGCGCCAACGCTAAACATAAATATTCATTGTCCACGCTTTCGCTCAAATCCAGGGTCGCATTAGGTTGTTTTATTTCACCTATCGGCAGTTTAATGATGTGGGTCGTAGGCGTAGTACCTTTAGGGATACACCAACTTTTATCAATCTTTAAAAGCGCCGTTTTTTCCTGGGCACCGGCAACAGATATTCTGAAATCATCTTCCTCAGCAATCATGCCGAGTGGAATGTCTGTTCGATAGGCAGTCAGCAGTTCTTCCAGTTTAGCCGGAGCAAGTGGCTCCCAGGAGAGGGCCCGATCGCTGACTTGTTCGCCGGGAGCAAGCAATGTCACGGCACCTACGCTGTCCCTGCCAATCTCAGCCAGCAGATCAAACGGTTGTTTCGACTTGGCTTTATATCTCTTAACAATCCGATCTCTAACTTTTGGATTATCCGGTAGGAGATTATCGAAATAGTTAAACACAGCGTTGGAG
This sequence comes from Serratia sp. Ser99, assembly GCF_024519545.1. Lineage (NCBI taxonomy): Bacteria > Pseudomonadati > Pseudomonadota > Gammaproteobacteria > Enterobacterales > Yersiniaceae > Serratia > Serratia sp. Ser99. The sequence continues at coordinate 51,268 of NZ_JALJRT010000016.1, forward strand.
GTAATGTTGCCATATTGTAAAGGTAAGGAAAGTGAAAGCGGTCTGGCGCGTTGATTTAGGATCCAATTCTTATCATATTTAAATGCATGCGCACCGTTACCCTGCTTCGTCAACTCACCGACGAGTTCGTCGTTCATCCATGCAATCAAACTTGCCATTACCAGTCGAGATCCTGTGAGTTACCCTTCATCGGGGGGGCGGTAATATCATTTTTTTTGACGATAACCATGCTAACATCAAGGGATTGAAGTAATTTAAACACAGTGGCCAACGTTGTTTTTTCCGGATTATTTTCAAAGTTGGAAATCGTTGCCTGCTTAATGCCAATCCGGCAGGCCAACTCGCTTTGAGTCCACTGATTTTGCTGCCTAACCAGTTTTAGATAGTTAGCCAGTTGAACCGGACTGTATATTTTGGGTGGATTGAGCATGTTACCTCCAGTCGCGACCACCGTTGCATTGTGGTGCTGATTATTATCCTCACTCAGGGATAGTATTAGGTTTATACCCTTAAGGGTATAATGTCAACTTTTTGAACGAAATATCCGAATGTGAGGATAAACAAATTAATATACCCCTGTAGGGATAATCACATCATTACCCCCCGGTGAGGATAATAATCGAATTATCCTTAGAAAGGGATAAATCGAAGTGGGCCGTAAGCTCAGTGAACAACCCGATCGCCTAGAACAACGAGACTTAACGAGATGTCATGGTCAGGTAAAACCGGACACCAATTTAGGCACATTGTGGCGGTCGTCGTTGGTATTCATCCGGCGAGATATTTCCCAGCCGATAATGTCGCCGCTTCAGATTATAAAAACTGTCGATATAATCAATAACGTCTGCAATACCCTGACTTCGGGTTTCATAGCGATGGTAGTTAACTCTTTCTCCTTTCAAGATGCGGAAAAACCTCTCCGCAAGGGTATCATCCAGTCAGTTACCCTTGCGGCTCACGCTGCCCGGCACATCAAGTTCCCGCCGGCAGAATTGGAACTGAGCGCTAATATACTGCGCCCCCTTGATCGCTATATGACTATCTGGCATTTGGGGGTGCAGTTAAGAACGGGCGCCCAGGGGGGAAGCTTTATTGCGGTTTGGCGTGCCAGATGATCTTGCTGACCGTCCAGCTTTTCAGCGTGTCATCCGGTGGGATGATATCTTGCGGGCCGGCCCACTTGCCGTCGAAGATATAGGTGACGTAATTGCTCTGCTGTGCGACGCACTCGACCTTGCCGGCATCATCGCCGTCGGCCGGTTTACAGGCACCGAACGCCTTGCTGTACAGGTCACTGAACGGCGTGCCCAGCTTACTGCCCCACTCGGTCGCGACTTTGCTGTCCATCACGTCCACGCGCTGCACGTGACCCTTGGGTTCCCCGGTGATCACCAGCTTCACGTCGTTGCCGTCCATCGCCTGGTAGTAGGAAACTATTTTGCCCTGGCTGGTGGCCATGCCACCGCGCAGGCGGTAATCGCCGTTCAACCCGTCGTTAATGGCGCTTTCCGACATCGGGGTACCGGCGTTGAGGTCGCCAACGCCCTTGGCGCTGACTTCGAGGCTGCTGCCAAACCAGTTAAATGGCGACAGGCTGGACCAAGAGAAATTGGACATCGTCGAACAGCCGGTCAGTAACAGCGGAAGCCCTAACAACAGTGGGCGAACATTCATTTTTAGCTCCTTAACATCAATGACGGGGCACAGTCTGCTCTGCCCTGCCGCACTTGGCGTTTTGTTGCGTGTCAGCCTCTCACAACTGTCCACGCATCGCCATCGGTTGCGAGCTTGGAGTGCGGAAAATGAGAAAAGTGCCGCACTGTGCGGCAATTAACCCGCCTCATCCTGTACCACGAAACAGGCCTTAAGACGCGCACTCAGCAGCAAGTAAGCCAGCGCCAACGCATCGAGCAACGCCAGCACGATGTCCAACGCCGAAGGATTGTCGTCTTGCTGCCACAGGCTAAACAGGGAACCGCCCAACGCTGCCAGCAACGAAGCAATCAATACCCAGCGCCAGGCACGCCATAGCCGTGGCCACTGGTGACGACGCGGAGCAATCAAAAATGCCAACGCCGCCGGCAGCCCCAGCACGATGCCATACCAGAACCATTGGGTGTCCGGGTAAAACAGCGATAGCAGGCCTTCCCCCTGCTGGCGCGAAACCCCGGCCATCACAAACAGGATCCAGGTGCGGGCCTGTAAAATCAGTACGCCCCAAAACCACAGCGGCAAACGCAACGCACCGTGCTGATCGTAATCGTCGGGGGAAAAACGGGGTGGAAGTGGCTTCAACATCGATTCCTTGCCAATATCATGATGATTTTTCAAATGGGTGCCGTGTTTATTGTTTTCAATGCGCGCGCTTAAGAACCCCTTAAGATTTTCATGCTTTACTTAACCCCATCAAACCAGCAGTCCTGATTGGCAGGGCTTTGATTCTAGATTGAGATAAGGAAGCTTAAGATGAAAAAATATACCCTGGCAGCATTAATTGCTCTGTGTAGCGCACCGGTTCTGGCTCAGCAAGGCGGGTTCCTCGATCCTGCGGCACCGCAAACGCACACCCAAAACACGCAGCAAGGCGGATTTTCCGGCCCTAGCGCCGCGTTGACCACCGTCGACAAGGTCAAATCAATGAGTGATGACACCTGGGTGATGCTGCAAGGCAACATTGAGCAACGCGTCGGCGACGAGACCTACACCTTCCGCGACGCCAGCGGCACGCTGACGGTCGAGATCGACAAAAAACGCTGGAACGGTCAGACCATCACCCCGAAAGATAAAGTGCAGTTGGAAGGGAAAGTGGATAAAGACTGGAGCAACGTGGAAGTCGACGTGAAAACCATCAAAAAACTGCCCTAACGCGCAGTTTGGGCGGTGAAGCCTCACCGCCCAAAATATCGCTCAATATTCCTGATCTTCGATCAACCGCTTGCCCAGGCTGGTAATGCTCTGGATCTCGTAACCGAGTTTCTCGTACATCTCGATCACCGTGTCGTTATCTTCCCGCACCATCAGTTGGATCTTCGGGCAACCGCGCGCGATCAATTTTTTCTCTAACCGGCTGATCAACGCATTAGCGATACCGCGTCCGCGATAATCCGGATGCACCCCGAGATAATACGCCGAGCCACGATGACCGTCGTATCCCCCCATCACCGATCCCACGACTTCCCCGCCCACTTCCGCGACCAGAAACAGATCCGGATCGTGATTCAGTTTGCGCTCAATATCCATCTCAGGATCGTTCCACGGCCGCAGCAGATCGCAGCGCTCCCACAGGGTAATGACTTCTTCAAAGTCGTCTTGTCGAAATACGCGAATTTCCATCGATGTTCGCCGCTGTTAATTAAGATGTTTATCTGATTATCGCGGGATTATTCACTTACGCAATATCAAACTGCGATTTCCCCGGGCAATAATGCAGAAATCCCCGGTAACTCGCGTAATAAATGGACATAGTTATCCGGTCGATTAATGATTATCAATACGATATAACGTCGCAAAATAGAATTTGTCGATGGAGCGTAGCGTTATGAAAAAGCAGGTTAAACCCTTCCTCAATTTTAAACCGCTCCCCGTTTCCCCCACGCGACGTCAATTACTGCTTTCTGGTCTGGCGCTGGTGCTGCTCGGCAGTAAGAGCCAAACGGCCCATGCCGAAACCGGCGGCATGCTGCGCAAGCAACACGCTAAAACGGCGCCCAAACCCAGCGGCAGCAAAAGGTTGGTGATGATCGACCCCGGTCACGGCGGCATCGATTCGGGCGCCGTCGGCAGAGAAGGTTCGCAGGAAAAACACGTGGTGCTGGAGATTGCCAACCATGTGCGTCGCATTCTGCACGAACAGGAACACGTTGAAGTGCGCCTGACGCGGGAAGAAGACGAGTTTATCCCCCTGTTTCAGCGGGTGGAGATTGCCCACCAGCATCAGGCCGATCTGTTTATCTCTATCCATGCCGACGGTTTTACCAGCCCGGAAGCCTCCGGCGCCTCGGTGTTTGCCCTGTCCAATCGCGGTGCCAGCAGCGCCATGGCGCGTTATCTGTCCAACCGCGAAAATGCCGCCGATGACGTGGCCGGTGGAAAATACAAAAATCAGGACAACTATCTGCAGCAGGTGCTGTTCGACCTGGTGCAAACCGATACCATCAACAACAGCCTGACGCTCGGCCGCCACGTGCTCGGCCAGATCCGTCCGGTACATCATCTGCACAGCAACAGCACCGAACAAGCGGCGTTCGCGGTGCTGAAATCCCCGTCGATTCCATCGGTACTGGTCGAAACCTCGTTTATCACCAATCCGGCGGAAGAACGCCTGCTTGGCACCACCGCATTCCGCGAGAAAATCGCCCGCGCCATCGCCGACGGCGTGATCAGTTTCTTCAGCTATTACGATTCACACCAACGAAAACCCGGCTGATACTGCCAGCCACGGTGAATAAAGGTATACTCTGCGGCTTGTTCAGTCAGACGCTGTGAATTAATCCGTATGAGTTTATCGACCATCGCAGAAGTAAAATCCTTCCTGCTGGCACTGCAGGACCGCATCTGCACGCAGCTGGCTCAGGCCGACGGCGGCGCCGTTTTCAACGAGGACCGCTGGACGCGGGAAGAAGGCGGCGGTGGCCGCAGCCGGGTATTGACCGACGGCGCGGTGTTCGAACAAGCGGGCGTCAACTTCTCACACGTCTCCGGTGCCACCCTGCCCGCCTCTGCTACCGCACACCGCCCCGAGTTGGCCGGCCGCAGCTTCCAGGCGATGGGCGTGTCGTTGGTGATCCACCCGCGCAGCCCTTATATCCCGACCAGCCACGCCAACGTGCGGTTTTTCATTGCGGAAAAGCCGGGCGAAGAACCGGTGTGGTGGTTTGGCGGCGGCTTTGATCTGACCCCCTTCTACGGCTTTGAAGAAGATGCCATTCATTGGCACCGCACCGCCGAACAGCTGTGCGCCCCCTTCGGCGAGCAGGTGTATCCCAAATACAAAAAGTGGTGCGATGACTATTTCTTTATCAAGCACCGCAACGAAGCGCGCGGCATCGGCGGCCTGTTCTTTGACGATCTCAACACGCCCGACTTCGCTACCTGCTTCGCGTTTACCCAAGCGGTGGGCGAAGGCTTCCTCGATGCCTATTTGCCGATCGTGGAAAAACGCAAGGCGCTGAGTTGGGGCGATAACCAACGTCAGTTCCAGCTGTATCGCCGTGGCCGCTACGTCGAGTTCAATTTAGTCTGGGATCGCGGCACGTTGTTTGGCTTGCAAACCGGCGGACGTACCGAATCCATCCTGATGTCGATGCCGCCGCTGGTACGCTGGGAATACAACTATCAACCGGCGGAAGACAGCCCGGAAGCGGCACTTTACCGTGATTTCCTGCCGGTGCGCGATTGGTTGAAGGAGCCGGAATAATGCAGATTTGGGTCGATGCGGACGCCTGTCCCAACGTGATCAAAGAAGTGCTGTTTCGCGCGGCGGATCGTACCGCCATGTCGGTAACGCTGGTTGCCAACCAACCGCTGAGAACGCCGCCTTCCAGGCATATCCACACTCTGCAGGTGGCGGCCGGTTTTGACGTGGCGGATAACGAAATCGTGCGCCGCTGCGAGAAAGGCGATCTGGTGATCACCGCCGATATCCCGCTGGCTGCCGAGGTGATCGAAAAAGGCGCGGTGGCGCTGAATCCGCGCGGGGAACGCTATACGCCGGACACCATTCGTGAGCGCCTGAACATGCGCGACTTTATGGACACCCTGCGCTCCAGCGGTATCCAGACCGGCGGCCCGAATACGCTGAACCAGCGCGACCGTCAGCAGTTCGCCAACGAGCTGGACAAGTGGTTGCAGCAGGCAAAACGGGCGCAGTGATTGCGCCCGTACTCCGCTTAGAATCGCACCTCCCCGCCGAAGATATAGGTTCGGCCGCGGGCGGTGTTGGTCGGTGTGAAGTCCTGTGACTGGGACGGCATCGAGTTCATCTTGTTCAACGCATCGGAATAGTCTCTGTCCATCAGGTTCTGCACGCTGAATTTCAACAGCAGGTTACGGTTGAACTGATAGGTGCTGTACAGATCGATAATCGTCGGGATGTGCGGCGCAGGCTCTTTCAGCAATTGCTCATTTTCGTCCCGATCCGAATTTGGCGACAGGCGAACCGCTTTACCCGTGTATTTGACCAATCCGCCCAGCGTCAATTTCTCGTCCAGCAAACGAACCCCAGAATCTAAAGTGAAATAAAATTCCGGCAGTTCGCTGATGTCACCGGCACCGAATTCGTTGCTGGCCTGATTGGTCGGTTGACTGGTGTGCTCTTTGCTCAGGGAGAGTTTGGTGTAGGCGAAACCGGCATCATACATTGCCTCTACTTCCACCCCACGCATTCTGACCGGCTCATAAGCATTGCTGTACATGGTCATCACGACATTCTCATTGGCGTTATCCCACTCTTCCTGCGTCGACTGAGCTCGGTTGCACTTGCGACGATTGCTGCACACCATGTAGTTTTGGCTGGAAATGTAATTTTTGATCTTTGATTCAAAATACACCGCCTTCAGCTGGAAGCTGTCCTGCTTGAACAACAGGTCATGAGCATTGGCGTTGAAGCCGGCCTGGTAGGTTTCGGCGGTTTCGCCCTTCAGGAACGGGTTCATCGACTGCCCGCCGCTGTTGGCGAAGAACACCTCCTGAATATTCGGCCCGCGCATCGACTTGCTGTAGCTGACAAACGGTTGCAACCATGGCGTCACCTGCGCCGATAACAGCACCGACGGATTAAAACCGTGCTCTTTCAAATTGATATTGCTGGCCCCCTGCGGGAAGCAGGCTACGCGCTCATCACAGGCAGGTTTATAACCGGAAATATCATAGGAACTGTAGTTCAGATCAAAGCTGCTCTGCCAGATGCCGTAGTTAAGCTGCAGCCCGCTGTAAAGGCTGGCGATATTTTGTTTACCCGCGATCCCCACCGGCGAACTTTCCGCCTGGTTATCGTCGGTTACCAGCCCGGATGCGTGCTTCTTGTATTCGTTACGGATCAGCTTGCCACCATAGCTGAAGGCAAAATCGACTTCCTGCAGGCTGAAACGGCTGGTGTTATTGACGTCCAGCGCGTCCGAGATATTTTTCGCCTTGCTGTCGCTAAACCCTGCCATATTGTCAGACATGAATTTCTGCTCACCGCGGCTGGTGCTGGCTGTCAGATTAAAATCAATCAGCTCGGAGAAAGGCGCATAGTGATATTTAATATAGAAGTCATTACTGTCGATATGACGGCGGGTTATTTTATTCTGGTAGGTCCTGGCCGACAGTTCGATACTATTAAAAGCGTCTGGCTTAATATCGACTTTGAATAACTGGGATTTAGGGTTCTGTCGATAAGTTTTATCAACGTTAAACTCTTCACTGTCAAAACCGGAGCCGTTTTTGTAATTAGACGTGATGGAACTGCCGCTGATGGCTGCCATCGCGCCCAGGCTGCCGCCTTCGCCAAAGGCGCCGGTTTTCCCGCCCACGGCAATCATGCCGCTGCGGCCAATGCCGTTATTGCCCACGGAAAATTTGGTGCGCACGCCAAAGGGATTATCGGAAAACACCACGTCATCCACACCCAGGGTGCGGAAGTTGGCGCTGCCTGCCAACGCATTCACTCCGGCGGAGCCCGTCGCATTGCCGCGCGCTACATCAACGCCGACGATAAAATTGGGGTCGATCAGCGCACCGAACTGGCTGGTGGGTAACCCGCCATGGGCTGCATCGCTCGGCGAACTGCCGTAGTAGTTCTGGGTAATACCGTCCACCATGGTATTAACGCGGCCAAAGCCGCTCATGCCGCGGATATTGACGCTAACCGATCCCTGGCCCGGATCGATTTGGGTATAGGTGCCCGGCATGCTGCGCAAAATGCTGTCTACCGATTCGAGATTCTTATTTTCCCCTCGTGAGCTGAAGGCACCCGGTTTTTCCAACGCCTCCTTTTCGCTACGGTCGCTTTCTGTCGCAGCCGAAACGTTCAACGGGCTAAACACCACGTTGCCGTTGCCATTATCTGCCCCGTCTTGCGCAGCCGTCGCCGTCCCGCTCAGCGCTATTCCCGCACCGATCAGGCTTACCAGTAATTTAATTTTCATAGATCCCCAGAAATGACCAAAAAGATGTTATGGCCGACAATGCCCAGCACAAAGCCCGCCGAAATCGACGGTAAAATTAACGCTTTATCGTTTTAATAAGCCGCCAGGTTATTTCCTGGCGGCCAGAAGGGTTATTTCCGCGTTTTCTGATCCACCGCCAAAATAAAGCTGTATTCCAAGGCGCTATTTTCCAGCCGCGTCAGTCGGCCCGATTTGCCGCCGTGCCCGGCCGTCATATCGGTGGCCAGCAGCAGCAGCGAATCGCCCTGTTTAAAGCGACGCAGTTTGGCCACCCATTTTGCCGGTTCCCAATATTGCACCTGCGAATCATACAGGCCGCTGGTCACCAACAGGTTCGGGTACGTCTGCTTGCGTACGTTGTCGTAGGGGCTATAAGACTTCATCAGCGCATAGGCTTCTGATTGATTTGGGTTGCCCCACTCTTCATATTCACCGACGGTCAGTGGAATGCTGTCGTCGAGCATGGTGGTCAAAACATCCACGAAAGGCACCTGCGCCACCACCGCGTTATACAGCTGCGGCGCCTGATTGATCACAGCGCCCATCAGCAAGCCGCCGGCGCTGCCCCCCATGGCATAGATACGCCCCGGCTGGCCGTAACCCTGTTTGATTAACGCTTGGGTTGCATCGATAAAGTCGCTGAAGGTGTTGGGTTTATGGCTCAGTTTGCCCTGCTGATACCAGTTCTGCCCCAATTCACCGCCGCCACGCACGTGGACCAGCGCATAAACAAAACCGCGATCCAGTAAACTGATGCGGTTGGCGCTGAAGGCCGGATCCATACTCATGCCATAGGCGCCATAGCCGTACACCAGCAGCGGGCTGTGCCCCGGTTTGAACATCGCACGGTTGTAGACCAGCGAGACGGGTACCTTCACACCGTCACGCGCGCTGATCCACACTCGTTCGCTGTGGTACTGGCTGGGATCAACGCCTTTCACTTCCTGCTGTTTCAACAGGGTACGAGTGCCTTTATCAAGATCCCATTCGTAGGTGCTGGTCGGCCTGGTCATCGCCGAATAGCCGTAGCGCAGGTGCTGATTGTCCGGATCGGGGTTATAGCCCAGCCAGGCCATGTAGCTGGCGTCATCGAACGGAATGCTGCGCTGGGTTTTGCCGTCCCAACTGATTTGCCGTAGCTGTACCAAGCCATCGCCACGCTCTTTCACCACCAGCCAGTCGCGGAATAAGGTGAAACCTTCGACCTCACGCTTTTCCTGCGGCGCAATCAGCGTCTGCCACGGTTTATCGAGCGCCGCGGTGTGATAGAGACCAAAATGCGGGCTTTGGTGATTGGAGCGTAAATAGAACTCGCCGCGATAATGGTCGAGGTAATATTCATGGCCGTTCCGACGGGCGGCAAACAGCACCGGCGCTTTCAGCGGTTGGTTGGCATCGATCAGCCGCGCCTCAGAGGTAGTGTTGCCGCTGACGGTAATAATGAGGTAGTCGCGGGAGGAGGAATGAGCCAGGCTCAGATAAAACGCCGCGTCATCTTCCTGATACACCAGTTTATCGTCCGCGACCGGCGTACCGAACTGATGGCGATAAACCTGATACGGCAACAGCGTTTGCGGATGGTTGCGAATATAAAACAGCGTCTTGCCATCGTTGGCCCACACCATGTCGCCAGAGGTGTTTTCAATCACTTCCGCGGCCCATTTCTCGCTGTCGACATTACGCAACGAAATACGGTACTGCCGGCGCCCCTGATAGTCTTCAGCGATCGCCATCCGCTGATTGTCCTGGCTGATCTCCAGACCGCCAACACGGTAATAAGCCTGCCCTGTCGCGCGCTGGTTGGCATCCAGCAAGGTTTGCCATGGCGCATCGGCGGTAAGGGCCTGACGCTGGTACAGGGCAAAATCCTTACCCGCCGCATAGCTTTCCTGATAGCGGTAGCCGTTCAGTTGATAAGGTACCGAGCGATCTTCCGGGCTCATGCGGCCGAGCATTTCCTGGTACAGCGTATCGCGCAGTTTTTTGTACGGCTGCATCATCTGTTCGGTATAACGGTTTTCCGCCGTCAAATAATCCAGCATCTTTTTATTCTGGCGGCTGTCGTCGCGCAACCAATAGTAATCATCTACCCGGGTTTCACCCTGGGCGGTCAACTTTTTCGGGATGATTTCCGCGCTGGGAGCCTGCGGTGCCGCCTGAACGGCCTGGCCCATTAAGCTTAATGAGATCACGACAGAGGTTGCCGCACGCCAACAACGACCCGGCAAAAGTGGATATTTCATAGTCCCTCACGATGGTTTGACATCGGCAACGCCTGCTTTTGTTTCAGCAAACAAAAGGCCGCTGCCGTCGGCATAAACTATTGGACGGCGTGCAACGCCGCCAGATTAAAATCGATGGGCATCGTCACCCGAACCTTGTCCTGCTGAAGCATCTCCACCGGCGGTTGCGGCAAAGGCTGCGCCCGAGTCACCACCGCCAGTGCCTCCCGATCCAGCGAGGCGGTACCTGACGACGCCTGCAATCTCAAATCAGACACCCGGCCCTGCGCATCCACCGTAAAGACCACCTGCGGCATGCCTGTACGGCGGCGGCGCTGTGCATCCGACGGATAGCGTTTGATGCGGTTCAGCAGCCCCTTAACCTGGCTTTCCCACGACAGCTTGGCCTGCAGTTGACTGGCGGAATCACTGTTCAGCGGTGCCGCCGCCTGCCGGGCAACATTCAACGCTTTCGGTGCCGCGGCGCTGGAGGCCGCAGCGTGTTTGGTCTCTTTTGCCTGCTCCTCGGGCTTCGGCTGAGTTTTCTGCGGCGGCCGCTGTTCAGTTCGCTTCTTTTCGGCCACGGCAATCTTGGTTTTTTCAGCCCTTGCCAGCTTTGGTAAGTCGGGTTGTTCTTGCTGTTCAGCCGGTTGTGCAGCAGACGACTGCGCCTGCTGTACGCCTAGCGGTAAGGGTTTGGGACTTTCCGGCGCTTCAATCTGCGCGGCCCAGCTCATCATTACCGCCGGAGGCGGCAATTGCATCGGCGGCAGCGAGCGTGGCGGCCAGTAAAACAACAGTACCAGCGCCACATGTGCCGCGATAGCGCACAAAAAACCGCGCGCCCAGCGCGGTTGCGGCATCGCAGGGGCCGAAAAAGAGAAAGACTGACTTAGCATAGGGACATTAGATTACTTAATTGCGAATGATTGCAGATCACATTTGCTAATGATAATCATTTGTAATTATTATTAACAGTCCTTTTCACTGCCTTAACACATTCATTTTACGGCCGGGGTGATCCACAGGTAATCGGCCACCTGTTTGTCGACCTGTACCCCGGGTTCCGCCAGCATCAGTACCGTTGGCAACGCAGCCGGTTGCAAATCCTGCACGTGCAGTGGCACTCCTACGGATTTGGCGGCATGGTAGCCACCGGCAATCAACAGCGCGGGAGTGGGCGCGGCCAGCAGGCGTTCGGCCATGCGGCGGTCACGCTGCTGTTGGATCGCCAGCATCGCATGCAATTGTTGAGGTTCAATCTTGCCGCCGTGCGAAGTGCGGATAGTTTCCTCCAGCGCTTTCTGCACCACCGGACGCACCGACAGTTGGCCCTGCGGGAAACTTGGCTGCTGATAAAAAGCCATGATTTCATCGCGATCCAGGTTAGCCGACCACAGCGGATAGGGTGCACGCATCGCCGCCATTACCACATCGCCGTACAGCGACCATTTCCACCCCGACTGCCAGCCGATCAACTCCGCTACGCGTCCGTCGCGAACGCTGGGATCCCCCTGCAGCCACTGTTTCACCTGGTTAACCTTGTCTTGCTGATTCGGGTTAATCATTTCCATCAGCACGCTACCCTGGGGACGCTGCTGCGGCAGGTTTTGCACCAGCCACAGCTCAATCTGATGGTGATAGGGGTTATCGTGTTTTTCGCCGACAATGACCCGAGGTTGAGCGGCCAAACGGGCCAGAAGCTGGTCAGGTGACAGGCTTTCTCCACTGCGCAAATCCGTAATTTTGCCCAAACTATCAAGGGTAGTTTTTGGCGAGGAAACCGGGGTTTGGCTACAGGCGGCGAGCGCCAGCGCGGCCAATAAAATCAAAAGTCTCATGATGCTGCCCTGTCATAAAAAGTGGCGACATTATAGATAATAATTATCATTTGCATATAGACAACCCCCTTTCCTGCGACATCGATAACTATTTTTTTACTTTAGGATCCCTGACCACGCATTGATTTCATGAAGTATTGCGGGTATAACCAATAGCCATTTAGCAGCTTAGACGTCTATACGGGTAAAATACCATGCACTCACCTGTCCCCGCCGCAGGGCAATTCAAACGCACCATGAAGGCCCGGCACCTGGTGATGCTGTCGCTGGGTGGCGTGATCGGTACCGGGCTGTTTTTCAATACCGGCTATATCATTTCCACCACCGGCGCCCTGGGCACCCTGCTGGCCTATCTGATTGGCGCACTGGTGGTCTATCTGGTCATGCTGTGCCTGGGCGAGCTTTCGGTGGCGATGCCGGAAACCGGCGCCTTCCACGTATACGCCTCCCGCTATCTTGGTCCGGCGACCGGTTATACCGTGGCCTGGCTCTATTGGCTCACCTGGACCGTCGCACTCGGTTCCAGCCTGACCGCCGCCGGTTTCTGCATGCAGTATTGGTTCCCACAGTCACCGGTTTGGCTGTGGTGTTTGATTTTCTGCGCGGCCATTTTCCTGCTCAACGTAGTCACCACTCGCTTCTTCGCGGAGAGCGAATTCTGGTTCTCGTTGATCAAGGTGATCACTATTTTGGCGTTTATCATCCTCGGCGGGGCAGCCATGTTTGGCCTGCTGCCGATGAAAGACGGCACTCCGGCTCCCTTTCTGCATAACCTGACCGCCTCCGGCTGGCTGCCCAACGGCACCCTGCCGATCCTGATGACGATGGTGGCGGTCAACTTCGCTTTCTCCGGCACGGAGCTTATCGGCATTGCCGCAGGCGAAACCGAAAATCCGGAAAAGGTGGTGCCCTGGGCGATACGCACCACGGTGATCCGCCTGATGCTGTTCTTTGTCGGCACGGTGTTTATTCTGGCTGCGCTGATCCCGATGGATCAGGCCGGGATTGTCAAAAGCCCGTTTGTGTTGGTGTTTGAACGCATCGGCGTGCCCTATGCCGCCGATATTTTTAATTTCGTCATCCTGACCGCCATCCTGTCGGCCGCCAACTCAGGCCTGTACGCTTCGGGCCGCATGCTGTGGTCGCTGGCCAACCAGCGCACCCTGCCGGCCTATTTTTCTCGCGTCAATAAACGCGGCATTCCGATCAATGCGCTGACCTTCAGTATGCTTGGCGGCGTACTGGCGCTGTTAACCAGCGTGATTGCGCCGGACACGGTGTTTGTTGCCCTGTCGGCCATTTCCGGCTTTGCCGTGGTGGCAGTTTGGTTGAGCATCTGCGCCTCACACTACGCTTTCCGCCGCCACTATCTGCGCAGCGGCCAGCCGATCGCCGGCCTGAAATACCGCGCGCCGGGCTATCCGTTAACGCCGATCGTCGGTTTTTCCCTGTGCCTGCTGGCCTGTATCGGACTGGCGTTCGATCCGGAGCAGCGCATCGCGCTTTACTGCGGGCTGCCGTTCGTCGCACTGTGCTACGCCGCCTATTATCTGACCCGCCGCAGCGGAAAAAAAACATCTTTGGGAGAAAATCATGTCGGTTAACAACCCCGTCGCCACGCTGTTGGCTACCCACAACACGCTGATTCTTGACGGCGCACTGGCGACCGAACTGGAGGCTCGCGGCTGTGACCTCAGTGATCCCCTGTGGTCGGCCAAGGTGCTGATCGAAAACCCCGAGCTGATTTATCAGGTTCATCTCGACTATTTCAACGCGGGGGCGCAGTGCGCCATCACCGCCAGCTATCAGGCCACGCCGCAGGGATTTTTGCGCCGGGGGCTGGATCACGAGCAGTCACTGGCGCTGATCGCCAAAAGCGTGTACCTGGCGCAACAGGCGCGCAGCGACTATCTGGCTCAGCACCCGCAGGCAACCCCCTTGCCGATCGCCGGCTCGGTCGGCCCCTATGGCGCTTATCTGGCCGACGGCTCTGAATATCGCGGCGATTACGCATTACCGCAGGAAGAAATGATCGCCTTCCACCGCCCACGCATCCGTGCGTTGGCCGAGGCCGGCGTAGATCTGTTGGCCTGTGAAACCCTGCCCTCGTTCACCGAGCTGCAGGCGTTGCTCACGCTGTTGCAAGAATTCCCGACGCTCGGCGCCTGGTTCGCCTTCACCCTGCGCGACAGCCAACACCTCAGCGACGGCACGCCGTTGACGCAGGTACTGGCTGCGCTGCACGGTAATCCGCAGGCGTTGGCGATTGGCATCAACTGCATTGCGCTGGAAAATGTGGCCCCGGCGCTGCGCCAATTTGCCGTGCTGACCGATAAACCGCTGTTGGTCTATCCTAACTCCGGCGAACATTACGACGCGGTGAGCAAAACCTGGCACGCCTGCGGCGGCGAGCACGGCAGCCTGATTGATCAGGTAGGAGAATGGCAACGCATCGGCGCACGGCTGATTGGCGGCTGCTGCCGGACTACGCCAAAGGATATTCGCCAGATCGCGGCACTCTGCAAGGCATAAAAAAGCCCCCTGCGCCAAGGCGTCAGGGGGCGGTTTAATGCCGAAGGCTTATAACGGTTCGGTCTGCGCTTCCACAACCGCCAGCGCCACCATGTTGACGATGCGGCGCACCGAGGCGATTGGCGTCAGGATGTGTACCGGTTTCGCTACTCCCATCAGCACCGGCCCCACGGTAACCCCTTCCGAAGACGACACACGCAGCAGGTTGTAGCTGATACGCGCCGCTTCCATGTTCGGCATAATCAGCACGTTGGCCGAGCCTTTCAGCGGGCTGTCCGGCATCAGATCATTACGAATGCTCTCAACCAACGCGGCATCGCCATGCATCTCGCCGTCAATTTCCAGCTCCGGCGCCATCTGATTCACCAACTCCAGCGTTTTACGCATCTTGCAGGCTGCCGGGTTATCGGAAGAACCAAAGCTGGAATGGGACAGCAACGCGACCTTCGGCTCAATGCCGAAACGACGCACGGTTTCCGCCGCCATCAGGGTGATTTCCGCCAGTTGCTCCGGCGTCGGATCGTCATTGACATAGGTGTCGGCGATAAAGGTGTTGCCGCTTGGCAGCAGCAGCGCATTCATCGCCCCGGCAACATGGGCGCCCTCACGGAAGCCAAATACTTTTTCAACCACGTCGTAATGCTCGTGATAGCTGCCGATGGTGCCGCAGATCATCGCATCCGCCTCGCCACGATGCAGCATGATGGCGGCAATCAGCGTCGGGTTGCCGATCACTGCACGGCGCGCCTGCTCCTGCGAAACGCCACGGCGTTTCATGATCTGGTAGTACTCGCCCCAGTATTCATTGAAACGCGGATCGGACTCGTTGTTCACCACTTCAAAGTCTTTACCCGGCGTCAGCTGCAGACCGAGTTTTTTCAGCCGCATTTCGATCACGCTCGGGCGCCCCACCAGAATCGGATAGGCCAAGCCTTGCGACACCAACTCCTGAGTAGCGTGCAGTACCCTTTCTTCTTCGCCTTCCGCCATCACCACCCGCTTCATTTCCTTCTTCGCTTGGGCAAAGATCGGTTTCATGAACAGGTTGGTTTTGTAAACGAATTCAGACAGCTTTTCGACATAGGCATCAAAGTCTTCGATCGGCCGCGTCGCCACGCCAGACTCCATCGCAGCCTTGGCCACTGCCGGAGCGATTTTAACAATCAGGCGCGGATCGAAAGGTTTGGGAATGATGTATTCAGGGCCAAATGACAGATCCTGATCACCATAGGCCGACGCCACCACGTCGCTTTGCTCTGCCAGCGCCAGATCGGCAATCGCATGCACGCAGGCCAGCTTCATCTCTTCGTTAATGGTGGTCGCCCCCACGTCCAGCGCACCGCGGAAGATGAACGGGAAGCACAGCACGTTGTTTACCTGGTTCGGGTAATCGGAGCGGCCGGTACAGATAATGGCATCCGGGCGCACGGCTTTCGCCAGCGGCGGCAGGATTTCCGGTTCCGGGTTGGCCAGCGCCATGATCAACGGATCCCTGGCCATGGTTTTCACCATATCCTGAGTCAAGACACCCGGGCCGGAACAACCGAGGAAGATGTCGGCGTTAGGGATAGCGTCACCCAGCGTACGCTGGCCGTTATCTTCAATCGCATAAGCCGCCTTGGTCTGCTCCATATTGGCGTCACGACCTTTGTAGATAACCCCTTTGGAGTCGCAGACGGTAATGTTCTGCTGGCGCAGCCCCAGGGCCACCAGCAGGTTCAGACAGGCGATCGACGCGGCGCCGGCTCCGGAAACCACCAGCCGCACGTCGGAAATATTCTTTTTCACTACCCGCAGGCCGTTCAACACTGCGGCGGTCGTGATGATCGCAGTACCGTGCTGATCGTCGTGGAACACCGGGATCTTCATGCGCTCGCGCAGTTTCTGCTCGATGTAGAAACACTCCGGCGCTTTGATGTCTTCCAGGTTAATGCCGCCGAAGGTCGGCTCCAGCGCGGCGATGATGTCGATCAGCTTGTCAGGGTTTAGCTCATCGACTTCGATATCAAACACGTCGATACCGGAAAATTTCTTGAACAGGACGCCCTTCCCTTCCATCACTGGTTTACCGGCCAGCGCACCGATATTGCCCAGGCCCAGCACGGCCGTGCCGTTGGAAATGACCGCCACCAGGTTGCCACGCGCGGTATATTTGTAGGCCGCCAGCGGATCGGCAGCAATTTCCAGACAAGGTGCCGCGACGCCCGGCGAATAGGCCAGCGCCAGATCGCGTTGCGTTGCCAGCGGCTTGGTGGGGGATACCTGGATCTTCCCTGGGACCGGATATTGGTGGAAATCAAGCGCACTCTGTTTGAGCTGTTCGTCCATTGTAGGTTCCTATGCTTTTTGCTTTTATGTTGAGGTAAGGCTATTAAGCTGTGTCCTGCCATTGTTCGTGCCAGCGTCGCAGACCCAAAAGCCCGTAACCAAGGCGGAGGATGCTGGACATAGCGTGCCTATGTTCAAACCCGACAACGCTAAGTACGGTTTTTTGGGGCGCGGCCCGAAGGGCTGGCGCTCACGTACAATGGCAGGACGCAGCCTTGTAGTATAGTGAGAGAAACGTCACAAACTTTGAAGCGGGCCAAAACCTTGATCGAAATAGTTTTATAAAAGTAAAAAAAGAAGTACCACAGGACGAAGAAGAAAAACACTGCCATCAGTGCGCTGGCAGTTGGGCGCGCCAGGCATTCAGCGTGGCCACCCGGCCTGCGCAGATTTGTAACGAGGTTTGTAGCGCCAGGGTATAACTCAGCGCATCGCCCCAGGTATTGCCCAGCAGCTGCGGCTGCTCGCACGGAATAAACACCGTTTCAGGGGGCAACAGTACCACCGGCACTGCCGGCTGCGGCGGCTGGGCGCAGGAGCTCAATAACAGCGCCAGGCATAGGCTGCCCAGCGCAGGCGTCATTTTTAATCGCTTCACGGTATTTCCTCTGATAAACATCGCTTTGCTGCCGCAGCAGTTGCTCCTGTTGCTGCTGAGCCGCCATCAGCGCACGATTCTGTGCATCCTGAGTTTGCAGCGTGGCAATCAACCCCGCCTGCTGCGCCAGGGTCTTTTGCTGCTCTAACACCTGCTGCCGCGCCAGCTCCAGCCGGTGCGACAACAGCGAGCTGTAGCCGCCAAGGCAGATAGCTACCAACAACAACAGCAGCAATCCGCCCTGCGCCAGCCTGCTCAGCCAACCGCTCATGCTGGGTAATCCTTAAAGGAAAGCTGGAAGTGCGGCCCGTCCTTCAGCGTCTTCCATTCCCCGCCCCACTCAACGTCAACCGCACACTCTCGCGCTGCACGACGGACCGCCACCGCGATTTGCGCATAATAGTCCCACTCCCAGGACACCACGCCTGCCGGCATGGCCACCACGTCCACCGCGTGGCCGGTCAAATGGCGGCTTTTCAGCGTCTGGCTTTGCCCACCCCGCACCAGGTCACGCTGACGCGCCATGCTGCGGCGCCCTTCGGTGATGGAAAAAGGCACCAGCGAATAATGCAGCGCCAGCCGCATCACCCGCACCAGATCCGGATGCACGTCCATTAAATTGGTCTCGCTGCGTGCGGTAAAACGAATGTCTTCAATTTCATTTATCATCTTTAAACCCCGTTTTTTTGCCAATAAATCTTTTAATTAATGCGCTGATATAATCAGCCCCAAGAAAACCAATCAGCACGCTGGCAAGGTTCGCCCACTTTAATTCCAGCCCGGTCAGCGCCAAGGCGTCGCGCACCGTCCAGGCCAATAACGCGCACATGCCTGCATTTAATAAACGGCGCCGCATACCGACATTGCGATAAGCCCCGTGCAATAGCGCCATGAGCCCTGCCAAAATGGCATTCATCACCGGCTGAAGATATTCACATGCTCGCTGAATAATTAAGCCAACAGCGTCTGGCTCTAAGCTGGACATAGCTACACTCCTATTTTATTTTAATTAAACGCCAATCACGGCCGGTGGAATATCGGTACCATCAGAATCTAGTTAAGGATGCTATAACAAAGCAAATGAATAAATACAGCCTCTAAAGTCAAATTCATTCATGCTCACCCATGGCACAACACCACCCTGACAAATAACTGGGCAAGCCGATAAAAAATTCATCTTTATTGTGATTTATTTCGACTTCTCTTTATCCGATAAATAAACATTAATAGCGGCGGGAGATTCACTCTCAATGACAAAAAACTTAACTCTGGAGAAATACCATGTCAGAACGTAAAGCCGTTATTGGTTATTATTTCATTCCTACTAACCAAATTAATCACTATACCGAGTCCGATACTTCAATCGTACCTTTCCCGGTGTCCAATATTACACCGGCCAAGGCCAGGCAACTGACCCACATTAATTTCTCGTTCCTCGACATTAACAGCAATCTGGAATGCGCCTGGGATCCGGAAACCAACGACGCCAAGGCGCGTGATGTAGTTAGCCGTTTGACTGCGCTGAAGGCGCATAACCCGAATCTGCGCATCATGTTCTCTATCGGCGGCTGGTATTACTCCAACGATCTGGGGGTGTCCCATGCCAACTATGTCAACGCGGTCAAAACCCCGGCGGCACGCACCAAATTTGCGCAATCCTGCGTCCGCATCATGAAAGACTATGGCTTTGACGGCGTAGACATTGACTGGGAATACCCACAGAGCAGCGAGGTCGACGGTTTTGTCGCCGCGCTGCAGGAAATCCGCACCCTGCTCAATCAGCAAACCCAGGCCGACGGCCGTCAGGCGCTGCCTTACCAACTGACCATCGCCGGTGCAGGTGGCGCGTTCTTCCTGTCGCGCTACTACAGCAAGCTGCCGCAGATCGTCGCCTCACTCGATTACATCAACCTGATGACCTACGATCTGGCCGGTCCATGGGAAAAAATCACCAACCACCAGGCAGGCTTGTTTGGCGACAGCGCCGGGCCAACCTTCTATAACGCGCTGCGTGAAGCCAATCTCGGCTGGAGCTGGGAAGAGCTGACTCGCGCCTTCCCCAGCCCGTTCAGCCTGACGGTAGACGCCGCCGTACAGCAACATCTGATGGTGGAAGGCGTGCCGAGCAGCAAAATCGTCATGGGCGTGCCGTTCTACGGCCGGGCGTTCAAAGGCGTCAGCGCCACTAACGGCGGCCAGTACAGCAGCCACAGCACGCCGGGGGAAGATCCCTTCCCTGGCACCGATTACTGGTTGGTCGGCTGTGAAGAGTGCGTCCGCGACAAGGATCCCCGCATCGCCTCTTACCGCCAGCTGGAGCAAATGCTGTTGGGCAATTACGGCTATCAGCGCCTGTGGAACGATAAAACCAAAACGCCGTATCTGTACCACGCGGCCAATGGCCTGTTCGTCACCTATGACGATGCCGAAAGCTTCAAGTACAAGGCGAAGTACATCAAACAGCAGCAGTTGGGCGGCGTGATGTTCTGGCACCTGGGCCAGGACAACCGCAATGGCGATCTGTTGGCCTCACTCGACCGTTACTTCAACGCACCGGACTATGACGACAGCCAGTTGGATATGGGCACCGGCTTGCGCTATACCGGCGTTGGCCCAGGTAATCTGCCAATCATGAGCGCCCCGGCCTACGTTGCCGGTACCACCTATAACCAGGGAGCATTGGTGTCGTATCAGGGCTATGTCTGGCAGGCCAAGTGGGGCTATATCACTGCCGTGCCGGGTTCCGATACCGCCTGGCTGAAAGTGGGTCGCGTGGCGTAACGGTCAGCGACGACATAAAAAAACCCCGGGGCTGATGGCGACGGGGTTTTTACTGCTTTAAACGTTTAATTTTCGCATCCCTTCGTGGTCACTCCCTCAGTTGTTACACCAAGGATAACCCCCATCACGTATTACTTCCCGCCCCAGCAGACTGAAGACGTCGCTTTTGCGCGTCAGCCGCTCATGCCACCAGCTAAAACCGGCCCCTTTGCTGGCCGGATGCCAGGCCAGCCAAATCATTTCATCGCCTTTTTGCATATCGACCGGTACCGTCACCAACTCGCCGCTGGCCAGCTCTTTTTCTATCAGCGCCGGTGGCAAGAAGCCGTGCCCAATACCCCGCTTCAACAGCGCCAATTTGCTCTCGACGTCGCATACCATCAGTTGGCGCTGCAACGGCATGGCGCCATGGTTACGCTTGGGCAGCTCGTGGCTGCTGTCGGCAATGCCCACCACGATATCGTTCAGCCGCTGGTTTTTATCCACCGGCTTTTTCTGTGCCGCAAAGGGATGAGAAGGAGAAACGCACAGCACAAAATTCAGCTTGCCGAGCATCAGCGTCTTGGCCTGCACGCTGTCCGGGATCTGGCCGATGGCAATAATCAAATCCGCCCGGTTGTTCTTCAACGCATCCCAGGTGCCATTCAACGCTTCACGCTGCACGGATATGTTGGCGTTTGGGCTGTGCTGGATATAGTCGCGGATATCCTGGGTGAGCGTTTCCAGCGGAAAGAAATTATCAACCACGATGCGGATATTATTATCGAACTTTGGGATGTTTCTTACCCTACTCTCCAGATCCTGTACCGCATTTAAAATCCAGCCACCTTCCTGCAATAAGAATTCCCCTTCATCTGTCAGGGTGATCATCGGACCATTACGATGAAAAAGTTTCACGCAGAGTTTACTTTCTATATTGGAAACCCGGTAAGATATTGCCGAAGGGGTTTTATGCAACGCCTCCGCCGCCATTGAGAAAGAGCCGGTACTTTTGATGGTGCTGATTATTTTAATCGCATCCAGGGATAATCTAGTCATACAAATTCCTCTTTGACATAAAATAAGAAAAAAATGACACTAAATTCCCAAGTGGTTGGCGCGTAAAAGTCGTTCAAGTCACACAAGAGTAAGCAAAACCACAAGCAATATACTCTATATTGCAGCACGTCATCTGAAAGACTATTCATCAACACTTTAAATAAAATTCATCATGACGCCGTTTTTTTAGACAGCAGTGTTTAAATAAATTCAATCAAGAAATAAAAGACAATCATCATAATAATTTTAGTTAATAGCCTATAAAACATTCCACCCTGACAGCTGAGTCTAAGGGTAAAAATAAAACAAGCCGCCAAGAATGATGTTTTTAATTTTTTAATAACCTCTCTTTTTGTCGGTGAAAATAAACCCAACTTACAATACAACTTCAGTCAGGAGTGACTTATGAACAATACTTCCCGTACCCTTATGTCCCTTGGCCTGCTGAGCGCCGCGTTGTTCGGCGTATCACAACAGGCCGCCGCCCACGGTTACGTCGAAACGCCGGCCAGCCGCTCCTATCAGTGCAAACTGCAGCTCAATACCCAATGCGGCAGTGTGCAATATGAACCACAGAGCGTTGAAGGCTTGAAAGGCTTCCCACAGGCGGGTCCGGCTGACGGGCATATCGCCAGCGCCGACAAATCCACCTTCTTCGAACTGGATCAGCAAACGCCAACCCGCTGGAACAAGATCAATCTGCACACCGGCGCCAACTCCTTCACCTGGAGACTGACCGCTCGCCACAGCACCACCAGCTGGCGTTATTTCATTACCAAGCCGAACTGGGACGCGTCACAGCCACTGACCCGTGCGTCCTTTGACCTGACGCCGTTCTGTCAACAGAACGACGGCGGTGCGATTCCAGCCGCGCAGGTCACCCACCAGTGCAACATACCTGCAGACCGCAGCGGTTCGCACGTCATCCTCGCCGTGTGGGATGTAGCAGATACGACCAATGCCTTCTATCAGGCGATTGACGTTAACTTGACCAAATAATAAGGAAGGGAAATACCACAGGGTTCAGCCGGGTGCTGAACCCTTTTTTATTGCGAGTGCGCTATGCCACATCTTTTTCCCCTCGGTCAGCCCATACTGACACCGCCTTCGCAGGTGAGGTAAGCGGCTGCAAAACCGCGCCCTACCTGGCTCGTTTCGGGATCCATTGTTCTTATCCATCGCAACAATCAGAAAAAGCGCATTTTAATCATCGGGCTTCTGATGCAGTGTGTTCAGCCTACGATGAAAAACGTTCTCATTTCCCTACATTGACGTTTGGTCAAGGAGCTTATTAATGAACCAATTAGACGCACTCAAGCAGCTCACCACGGTGGTAGCCGACAGCGGCGATATCGAATCCATCCGCCAGTTCGAACCGCAGGATACCACCACTAACCCTTCATTGATCCTGAAAGCCGCTGCGCTGCCTCAATATAAGCCACTGATCATCGAAGCTCTGAACTATGCCCGCCAGCAAGGTGGCAATAAAGAAACCCAACTGATCAACGCCAGCGACAAACTGGCGGTGAACATCGGCGTCGAAATTCTCAAAAGCGTGCCGGGCCGCATTTCCACCGAAGTGGACGCACGCCTGTCCTTCGATCGCGGCATGTGCGTGGCCAAGGCGCGTAAGCTGATCGGCATGTATCAGGAACAGGGTATTGATAAGTCGCGTATTCTGATCAAGCTGGCCTCCACCTGGGAAGGCATCAAAGCCGCCGAAGAACTGGAAAAAGAAGGCATCAACACCAACCTGACGCTGCTGTTCTCTTTTGCCCAGGCCCGCGCCTGTGCCGAAGCCGGCGTGTTCCTGATTTCCCCGTTCGTGGGGCGTATTTATGACTGGTATCAGGCCAAACAGCCTGCTGCAGACTATGACGCCGAGCAGGATCCGGGCGTCAAATCGGTGCGCAACATTTATGAATACTACAAACAGCACCGCTATCAGACCGTGATTATGGGTGCCAGTTTCCGCAAGGTTGAGCAGATCCTGGCTTTGGCCGGTTGCGATCGTCTGACTATTGCGCCGAACCTGCTGGAGCAGCTCAAACAAAGCGAGCAACCGGTAGAACGCAAACTGACGCCATCCACCGAAGCCTTCCACCAACCTGCCCCGCTGGCCGAAGCCGAATTCCGCTGGCTGCATAATCAGGACGCCATGGCCGTTGAAAAACTGGCCGAAGGTATTCGTCTGTTCGCCGTTGACCAGCAAAAGCTGGAAGACATGCTGTCCGCTGAACTGTAATCACTCTGGAGTAAAACATGTCCTCTCGTAAAGAGCTTGCCAACGCCATCCGCGCACTCA
>NZ_JALJRT010000017.1:0-68572 GCF_024519545.1 Serratia sp. Ser99
CTTGTGGAGTGCCCACACAGATTGTCTGATAAATTGTTAAAGAGCAGTGAGTTAGCCGCCGTAGCTTGCTATCTCGAGGTGGCGTATAATACGCTTTCCTCTTTCAGAGTCAACCCCTAAATTTCAGGATTTTTTCTCTTCGAACCCCGGATACTCTGTGAAGTTGTTCACATGTTCCGTGTCGATGGAGGCGCATTATAGGGAGCCGGTTCAGAATGACAAGGATTAATATTCACTTTTTATCTGACAGCTCACTATTCATGCATAACGTCTATTAAACCCGCTTTTTGATGGCTTCTGGCAGGTCTGCCAGGCTATTTAGCACCCAATCCGCCAGTTTCTCACCTTGTTCAGTGACCGGCTTACCGGTGCGCACCAGAACTTTAGTACCGACACCTGCCGCTATTGCCGCCTGCATATCTTCCGGTTTGTCACCCACCATATAAGAAGCGGCCATATCAATGTTCAATTCTTGCTGCGCTTGCAACAGCATGCCCGGCTCAGGTTTACGGCAGTTGCATGTCTGGCGGTACTCTTCTATTACAGCTTCAGGATGATGCGGACAGAAATAGATGCCGTCCAGGTCAACATCGCGATCGGCCAGCGACCAATCCATCCACTCCGTCAGGTACATAAATTGGTCTTCGCTGAACTTGCCACGCGCAATGCCAGACTGGTTGGTCACCAATACTAAAGCAAAGCCCATCTTTTTAAGTTCGCGACAGGCGTCGATCACGCCTTCTATAAAGTGGAAATTATCGATTTCATGGACGTAGCCATGGTCGACATTAATCGTGCCGTCACGATCGAGGAAAATTGCTGGAACGCTTTGTGTCACCGGTTTGCTCCTGAGGGCCTGAAAACCCGGACAGTATCGCATGTTTTACCCGGTACTGAGAACGGCAGAGAACAGCGTTGATCGTTGACTTAGACGTCTAGACGCCTTAACATCTGATTTATACCTTGGTCCACGCCAAGGTTTACTTTTATCTAGCCACGGGCAACCACGCTAAAATAAGAAGAATATGATTAAACTTTCTAACATCACCAAAGTGTTCCAGCAGGGTTCGCGCACCATTAGCGCGCTCTCTGACGTGACTCTTCACGTCCCTGCCGGGCAAATTTATGGCGTTATCGGTGCATCAGGCGCCGGTAAAAGTACGCTGATCCGCTGCGCCAACATGCTTGAGCGCCCGACGTCCGGCCAGGTGTTGGTTGACGGACAGGATCTGACCTCGCTGTCTGAAAGCGAACTGACACGCGCCCGCCGCCAAATCGGCATGATCTTCCAACACTTCAACCTGCTTTCTTCCCGCACGGTATTTGGCAACGTTGCGCTGCCGCTGGAGCTGGACAACACCCCACGGGCTGAAATCAAAAAGCGCGTGACCGAATTGCTGGAACTGGTCGGGTTGTCGGACAAACACGACGCCTACCCGGCCAATCTGTCCGGCGGCCAGAAGCAACGCGTGGCGATTGCCCGTGCGCTGGCAAGCCAACCGAAAGTCCTGCTGTGTGACGAAGCCACCAGCGCATTGGATCCAGCCACTACCCGTTCCATTCTGGAACTGCTGAAAGACATTAATCGTCGTCTCGGCCTGACCATCCTGTTGATCACCCATGAAATGGACGTGGTGAAACGCATCTGCGATCAGGTTGCGGTCATCAGCCAGGGGCAGTTGATTGAAAAAGACAGCGTCAGCGAAGTGTTCTCTCATCCGAAAACGCCGCTGGCCCAGCAGTTTATTCAGTCTACATTGCATCTGGATATCCCCGATGATTATGCCAAGCGCCTGGCTCCGGAACGCAGCGGTGGCCGTCAGCCGCTATTGCGTTTGGAATTCACCGGCCAGTCCGTAGATGCGCCGCTGCTGTCAGAAGCGGCTCGCCGTTTCAACGTCAACAACAATATCATCAGCGCCCAGATGGATTACGCCGGCGGCGTTAAATTCGGCGTGATGCTGGCAGAGCTGCACGGCAGCGATGAAGATGCGCTGGCAACGATTAAGTTCCTGCAGGAAAATCAGGTAAAAGTAGAGGTTCTGGGTTATGTCTGAGGCAATGATTTGGCTAATGGCGCGCGGCGTGTGGGAAACCGTCATGATGACCTTTGTCTCCGGCTTCTTCGGTTTCGTACTTGGCTTGCCGGTTGGTGTGCTGTTGTATGTGACTCGCCCGGGGCAAATCGCCGCCAACAATACGCTATACAGGACGCTGTCCGGGTTAGTGAACGTGTTCCGCTCCATTCCGTTCATTATCCTGCTGGTGTGGATGATTCCCTTTACGCGGATGATCGTCGGTACCTCTATCGGCCTGCAGGCGGCTATCGTGCCGCTGACGGTCGGCGCAGCGCCCTTTATCGCCCGTATGGTAGAAAACGCCCTGCTGGAGATCCCTTCTGGCCTGGTGGAAGCTGCCCGCGCAATGGGCGCGACCCCGATGCAAATCATCAAAAAGGTGCTTTTGCCGGAAGCCCTGCCGGGCCTGGTCAACGCTGCCACCATTACCTTGATCACGTTGGTGGGCTATTCCGCCATGGGCGGTGCGGTAGGTGCCGGCGGGCTGGGGCAGATCGGTTATCAGTACGGTTATATAGGTTATAACGCCACAGTAATGAATACCGTATTAGTATTACTGGTGGTGCTGGTCTATCTGATTCAGTTCTGCGGTGATCGGATCGTCAAAGCCGTCACCCATAAATAGTTTTTACAGCAACTGCGCTCACACAGCGTATTTCAAATGCGAGTCTAATGAGGAAGGGATATGTCGTTAAAATTTAAATCCATCGCGGCAATCGGCGCACTGATCGGTACTCTGGCTCTGGCAGGCTGCGGTCAGGAAGAAAAAGATCCGAACCATATCAAAATCGGCGTCATTGTCGGTGCTGAGCAGCAGGTTGCTGAAATCGCGCAAAAAGTGGCGAAAGAAAAATACGGTCTGGACGTCGAACTGGTGACCTTCAACGACTACGTGCTGCCGAACGAAGCACTGAGTAAAGGCGACATCGATTTGAACGCCTTCCAGCACAAACCGTATCTGGATCAGCAGATCAAAGATCGCGGCTATAAGTTGGTACCGGTCGGCAACACCTTCGTTTACCCGATTGCCGGTTACTCCAAGAAGATCAAATCTCTGGACGAACTGAAAGACGGTTCTCAGGTTGCGCTGCCAAACGACCCAACCAATCTGGGCCGCTCTCTGCTGCTGCTGCAGAAGGTTAACCTGATCAAACTGAAAGACGGTGTTGGCCTGCTGCCGACCGTGCTGGACGTGACTGAAAACCCGAAAAACCTGAAGCTGGTCGAGCTGGAAGCGCCGCAACTGCCACGCTCTCTGGACGATCAGCAAATCGCGCTGGCGGTGATCAACACCACTTACGCCAGCCAGATTGGCCTGACACCGGCAAAAGACGGTCTGTTTGTTGAAGATAAAGATTCACCTTACGTGAACCTGCTGGTTGCCCGCGAAGACAATAAAGACGCGGAAAACGTGAAGAAATTCGTTCAGGCCTATCAGTCTGACGAAGTGAACGAAGCAGCCAACAAAATCTTTAACGGTGGTGCAGTTAAAGGCTGGTAATCATTAATTACCGAATTTATTCCTATAATTGCAAGACGGGCTCCGGCCCGTCAGACACTGTTAATAAAATCCTTTGCGACTAACGCAACCATTTAGTACTAATAAAAACAAAGGATTATATTCTCTGCATTACCCCAAAGACCCGAAAACCACGTTTTTCGGGTCTTTGTCAGAAATCTAGACGGGCTCCGGCCCGTCTTGTTATTTCCACCATAGATTGCTTCAATAGCGCCACTCACATATTCCATCAAGGCAGAGGAATCTCAATGCGTGCTTTACCTCTCTGTTTGTTAGCGCTCGCGCTTGCAGGGTGTTCGTCGCAGCGTTTCGCGCCACCTTCAACAAGCAGCACCAGCAAACCGGTCTCGACCACACCAGCAAAAACCACGCCAGCAGCACGTCCGGCACCGGTTAAACTGTACAAAAGTGCAGAAGAATTAGTAGGTAAGCCATTCCGCGATCTGGGTGAAGTCTCCGGCGAATCTTGCCAGACGACAGTACAGGATTCCCCACCCAATCTGGCCACCGCTCGTAAGCGTATGCAAATTCGCGCGTCCTACATGAAGGCCAATGCCGTGCTGCTGCATGACTGCCAGATTGTCAGCGGCGTTGCCGGCTGTTACCAACAGGCCATTTGCCAGGGCTCTGCGCTTAACGTTTCGTCCAAATGACCGAGTTTGTTTTCAATCAGATCGGCACTATTCGTTCACCGTATAAAGAAAAATTCGCCGTACCCCGCCAGCCGGGGTTAGTCGAAGACGGTGGCGGCGAACTGGTGCTGCTGCCTCCTTATAACCAGCCGGAAGCAATACGCGGCCTTAGCGACTTCAGCCATCTTTGGGTAATGTTCATTTTCCATCAAACCCTGGAAGGTGGCTGGCGGCCAACCGTTCGCCCTCCTCGTCTGGGCGGTAATGCCCGTATGGGCGTCTTCGCAACCCGCTCGACCTTTCGCCCCAACCCGTTAGGCATGTCGCTGATCGAATTAAAAGGCGTGCGCATTCAAGGCGCTGAGGTAGTACTGGAATTAGGCAGCCTGGATCTGGTTGACGGCACGCCGGTGGTGGATATCAAACCTTACCTGCCGTTTGCCGAAAGCCAGCCGCAGGCACGCGCCGGATTTGCCCAAGCCGCACCGGCCGGCGATATGCCGGTGAGCTTTACTGCCGAGGCGGAACAGCAGTTGCTGCAACATCAGCAGCGTTATCCGCAGCTACGTCGGTTTATCACTCAGGTGCTGGCTCAGGATCCGCGTCCGGCTTACCGCAAGGGGCAACAGGCGGAACGGGATTATGCCGTCTGGCTGCTGGATTTCAACGTGCGCTGGCGGGTAGTGGATCAGCAAACCGAGGTGTTGTCACTCGACCTGCGTTAAAATTCCACCGTCTCTCTTTTGACAACCTGCTCGCACTGGTAAACTAAATCACTTTCGAAAATTTTGGCTGCCCTACTACTGGCAGCCGGTTGCAATTTGCAGTTCTAACGGAACCAAAACACCATGCGTACTAGCCAATATCTGCTCTCCACTCTGAAGGAGACACCTGCCGATGCCGAAGTGATCAGCCACCAGCTGATGCTGCGCGCCGGGATGATTCGCAAGCTTGCCTCCGGTCTTTATACCTGGTTGCCTACCGGCCTGCGCGTTCTGAAAAAGGTTGAAAACATCGTTCGCGAAGAAATGACCAATGCTAACGCGATCGAAGTTTGCATGCCGGTAGTACAGCCTGCCGATCTGTGGCAGGAAAGCGGCCGTTGGGAGCAGTACGGTCCTGAACTGCTGCGCTTTGTCGATCGCGGCGATCGCCCATTCGTACTGGGTCCAACGCACGAAGAAGTGATCACCGATCTGATCCGCAACGAGATCAGCTCTTACAAGCAACTTCCGCTGAACTTCTTCCAGATTCAGACCAAGTTCCGCGATGAAGTCCGCCCTCGTTTCGGCGTGATGCGTTCACGTGAATTCCTGATGAAGGACGCGTACTCGTTCCACACCTCGCAGGAATCCCTGCAGGCGACTTACGATGCGATGTACGAAGCCTACAGCAAAATCTTCAGCCGCATGGGCCTGGACTTCCGTGCGGTGGATGCCGATACCGGCTCTATCGGCGGTAGCGCCTCACACGAGTTCCAGGTACTGGCCGACAGCGGTGAAGACGATATCGTGTTTTCCACCGGTTCCGACTTTGCTGCCAATATCGAACTGGCAGAAGCGGTTGCCCCGGCTCAGCCACGTGCCGCAGCCAGCGAAGAACTGCGCATTGTAGATACGCCGAATGCCAAGACCATCGCCGAGCTGGTAGAGCAATTCCAACTGCCTATCGAGAAAACGGTCAAAACGCTGCTGGTTCGCGCTAAAGAAGAAAGCGGCCACAAGCTGGTTGCTCTGCTGGTGCGTGGCGATCACGAACTGAATGAAGTGAAAGCCGAGAAGCTGCCACAGGTTGCCGTTC
Source organism: Serratia sp. Ser99 (assembly GCF_024519545.1). NCBI lineage: Bacteria > Pseudomonadati > Pseudomonadota > Gammaproteobacteria > Enterobacterales > Yersiniaceae > Serratia > Serratia sp. Ser99. Next base: position 6,030 of record NZ_JALJRT010000017.1, read on the forward strand.
CACTGACCTTCGCCACCGAAGAAGAGATCCGCGCCATTGTCGGTGCAGGCCCGGGTTCACTCGGCCCGGTCAATCTGCAGGTTCCGGTCGTAGCTGACCGCAGCGTCGCGGCGATGAGCGATTTTGGCGCCGGTGCCAACATTGACGGTAAACACTACTTCGGTATCAACTGGGAGCGTGATTTGCCGCAACCACAGGTTGCTGATATCCGTAACGTGGTCAATGGCGATACCAGCCCGGACGGTAAAGGGACATTGCTGATCAAACGCGGTATCGAAGTCGGCCATATCTTCCAACTCGGCACCAAGTACTCTGAAGCAATGAAGGCGACGGTTCAGGGCGAAGACGGCCGTAATCAGGTCCTGACCATGGGCTGCTACGGTATTGGGGTCACTCGCGTGGTGGCGGCGGCTATCGAACAGAATCATGACGATCGCGGCATCATCTGGCCAGATGCTATCGCCCCGTTCCAGGTTGCCATTCTGCCAATGAATATGCACAAGTCCTTCCGCGTGCAGGCGCTGGCGGAAGAGCTGTACAACACCCTGCGTTCCCATGGCATCGACGTGATCCTCGATGACCGTAAAGAACGTCCAGGCGTGATGTTCGCGGATATGGAACTGATTGGCGTGCCGCACTCTATCGTTATCGGCGACCGTAACCTCGACAGCGAAGAGATTGAGTACAAAAACCGCCGTGTCGGCGAGAAGCAAATGATCAAAACCGGCGAAATCGTTGATTTCCTGCTGGGGCAGATCAAACGCTGATCCGCAGAGACAGAAAGCAAAAACCCGCCTAGGCGGGTTTTTTTATGGTCGTTATTTGCTGTCGCAATTTTTGCTGCGGTCGAAAACGAGTTTACCGTCCGGCACCAGCGCCTTTTCAGTCTGCCCTTCTTCCATTGACGGCTGAACACTGAAGTGGCCATTCAACGTCAGGAAGACCGGTTCACCCGGCGTTTTGTAGGCTTTGGCATACCCTTGCTCCAACGCAATGGTATTGTCTACCGGGAACGTCTTGCCCGTGGCGCAATCTTTAAACACCGCCGCATCCGCCATGTAGGTGTAGCTGCCTTTCAGCGCCATCGGCGTTTTAGGCAAGGCTTTCTCTACCGGATCCAGACGATAATTCAATTTGGACTCGATAACCGCACCGCTTTGGTCCAGCATTTCCAGGCTCTTGCCTGCGGGCCGGAAATAGCGTTTGTCGCCACGGCTGTCCGTCAGCACCAGCTTATCGGCGGTTCGTGCCCACTTACCGTAGTCGGCGAAAGTCTGGTCGCCGTCTTTGGTATCACGATAGGTTTCCTGCAGCACGAAAGTGCCGTCTTCATCCAGGAACAGCGAAGTATCCAGGCCGCCGCAGTCTGCACAAGGCAACACGCCCTGATAACTTTGCTGCATTGCCTGAAGAGGCTGTTCCTTTGGCTGATATTGATTATTACATCCCAATAATGAGAGTGCCCCTGCCGCTAAAAACAGGGCTATTGTTATTTTCTTCACAGCTATTCTCCTACTGTGTCCATGTATCTTTAAGTGCGGATTTTGCCACGCAGCGCTTTCGTTGCGCCTTTACGTACTTTGCCTTCCAGCCGACGTAATTTAGCCCCTTTCGTGGGCTTGGTCGCTCTGCGCGCTTTTTCCACCACCATCGCCTGCTGAATCAGCGCCACCAATCTGGCCAACGCCGCCTCACGGTTTAATTCCTGGCTGCGATATTCCTGCGCTTTAATAATCACCACCCCATCGGCGGTAATTAAATGATTATTCAGGGCCAGCAGCCTTTCCTTATAATACTCTGGCAGGCTGGATGCCCGGATGTCAAAGCGCAAATGGATGGCCGTTGAGGCTTTGTTCACGTGCTGGCCACCCGCACCCTGCGCGCGGATCGCCGTCAATTCCAGCTCGTTATCCGGTATGGCAACGCTTCTCGACAGTTCCAGCACCGATCACACCTGCGCCTGTTGCCATTCGGCAAACTGGATTTCCAGACTATTCTGAGCGTCAGATAGCCAGATAGTTCCCTCTTGCAGCGTGGCCTGCAGCGTCATATTACGGCTGGCCAAGGCCGCCAGCTTGCTTAATTGTTCATCATCCAGGAAACGGATGCTTAGGTTTTTGTGGTTTGCCACTTTGCTCTGCATCGATTGCCACCATACGTGGCCGGCACGTTCCCCGTAGGCGTAAAGCACCACTCGCGGAGACTGATTACAGGCTTTCTTGATGCGCTTCTCATCAGGCAGACCCATTTCGATCCACATTTCCAGCCCGTTATGGTCATTACGCTGCCAGATTTCCGGTTCATCTTCAGCACTCAGGCCTTTGGTGAATACCAGGCGCTCGTCGGCGTGGCAAATCCAGGCCAGCAGGCGCAGCATCATGCGCTGTTCGGTTTCGGAAGGGTGTTGGGCCAGGGTAAGCGTGGCGTCGTGGTAGAAATGACGATCCATATCAGCGATATTGACCGTGGCTTTATAAATGGTAGCTTTCAGCGCCATGGGTGACCTCATAATTATCAGGCGACAGTGTACTTGATTTGGCCCAACCGCTGCCAGGCAAAGCGCAGTGCGAAAGCCGCGTGCAGGTGCTAATAACTCCAGAATAGCTGTGCTATAGTCGTCTAGGATAGAGTCAAGCTCCGAGAGCCTGCGCCTCATCGCTAAAGGGTTTCGATGACGCAGAGGTTCTTAAGGGAGGAAACTGTGCAACAATACTGTGAGTTAGTACGCCGTTTTTACGCCGAGATCGGCAGTGGTGATCGCGGCTACGTGCCTGATGCGTTAGCATGTGTATTAAAGGCATTGGACGAAGTTGCTGCGGATAACGCGCTACCGTCCTCCGTTAGGGAACAGGCGGCTTTTGCTGCCGCTAACTTATTGGTGAGCGACTATGTTGATGAATGATGAGTACCAATCCATCAATTGCGATGACTATGAAAGCCTGGAACTCGCCTGTCAGCATAACTACATACTGAAGCTGGAGTTACGCGACGGAGATAAACTCGAAGGCAAAGCCACCGAGCTGAAATTTACCAAGGGCGTTGAGTACCTGATTATCGATCAGGCCGGCAATGCTATCAGCTTGCGTCTGGATCACATCCTCAGTTTCAGTCATCCGGAAATCGGTACCGTGGTCGTCAGCCTGTCTGACTGATTTTTCGGTAACGCCATCCCAACAGGGCAGCCCAACGGCTGCCCTCGTCATTTAGAGCTTCAGGCTGGTTAGGGTTTAAGGCTGGCATAGTAAGCTGCCAGATCGGCAATATCGTCATCGGACAGCGCTGAAACATAGGCTTTCATCACCTCTGCCTGGCCACCGTTACGTTCGCCTTTCTTATAAGCCTGCAGCGCATGCTCCAGGTACATGGCGTTTTGCCCAGCCAGATTAGGATACATTGGCACCGAGACCTTCCCTTCAGCGCCGTGGCATGCCATGCAACTGGCAGATTTGTCTTTGCCTGCCGCCGCATCCCCCGCCGCCATAGCCGGCAAACTGCACAAACCAACCAACACCGCTATTGCGCTCACAAATTTCATCATTGCTCCTTACGCTCTTATTATTTTTTACGCCACTGCAGCCGCAGGGGTTGCTGCCCCTCGGCGGGTTGTCCGGCCTCGCTGACAAAAACGCCCAGCGCAGCGATAAGTTGGTCATCATAATAGATCAAAGGAGTACGCTCACGCTGCCACGGTGGAATACCCAACTCTTGCCACAGTTTTTTGATCGGCCGGGAATGCGTGCGCCCCAGGATGCGGAGCTTGCCCTGAGCGCTAAAGCGAACGCTCACTTTTTGCAGTGGCTGCGGAGCGCGCAGGACAATATCGCCTTCCCCACTCACCAGCTCACCCAGGCCATCCGGCAACATCAGCGGCTCTGATAACGGCCACGGCAAGCAGGTTTGGCGTAGTTCGGCCATCAATGGCAACAGGTATAGGCGCCGACGGAAACGACGGATCTGATATTGTCCCAGCTGTAGCTGAGGTTCGGCATCTTCACGGCTGAGCGCCACTTCGTCCCACAGACGCTGCAACTGTTCGCGTGAGGGCATGCTTGCGCCACGTGCTGCGATCCAACGGCGTAACAAAGCAAAACGACGGGCCGGCGAGCATCCCAACAAACCGTCAATCGCCAGCGCATTTTCTTCATCGAGCAGCGAGTGCAACTGCTCTGCCAGTAGCTCATCCAACAGTTGTTCTTGCTCGGCACACAGGCTGGCGCTACGCGCCGTCGCGGCGGCAAAATGCGGCCAACGCTGATTCAACAGTGGCAATACCTGCAGGCGCAGAAAATTGCGATCGAAACGCGAGTCCTGGTTACTGTCGTCTTCAATCCAACTGAGCTGATGCTGCTGGGCATAGGCTTCCAACTGCTGCCGGGAACTGCCCAGCAATGGACGTAACAAGCCGTTATTTCCCAATGAGGTTTGCGCAGCCATTGCCGACAGGCCCGCCGGGCCGCTGCCGCGCTTTAACGCCAAAAGAAAGGTTTCACATTGATCGTCAAGGTGTTGCGCGGTGAGCAAGGTTTCATCCACGGCCAGCGTGGCAGCAAAAGCGGAATAGCGCGCCGCCCGGGCCGCGGCTTCGATGCCGTCCTGACGGCCGTCGACCTGCACATATTGCACCACCAATGGCAGTTGCCAGGCGGCACATTGTTGGCGACAGTGTTCTACCCACCGATCGGCAAAAGAACTCAGGCCGTGGTGCACGTGCACCGCGCGTAGCTGCAACTCCGGCAGCTGTTGACGCAACTGCACCAGCAAGTGCAGCAGTACGCTGGAATCCAGCCCGCCGCTGAATGCCACCAGCAAGTGCCGGCGCGCTCCCAGCTGACGGGCAAGCTGTCCAGATAATTGATTGCTATTCATTGATTAGGCTTAATAACGTCCAGATAGCTGCACGTTACCCCCCGCAATACCATCAATCAAGCATTAACCGCACGCAGGTGGCGGCCGGTCAGCAACCACCACATGGCCAACACCGCAATCACTGCGGCAGTACAACCCAATGCCCACCAGCCGATTTGTGAGAACAGGTGCGCGTAGGCCTGTGCGGTCGCTCCGGTTGCCGGATCTTCCGCTGTTTGCCCCGCGATAATGCCCGCCAGATAATTTGCTATCGAGCCGGTGGTCAGCATGTAGATCCCCGTCAGTACCCCGGTAGCACCTGGGATATTCAGCCGGGTGATTTGCGCCATGGCGACCGGGTCGATGAACAATTCTGCCAGCCCCATCACGGAAAGCCCGGCGATCATCAGGAACATCGATCCCTGACCGTAGCGGGCATTCAGCGCCATCAGGGTGAAACCGACGCCTATCAGCAGCAAGCCAAAGGCGAATTTCCCCCAAATGCGCAGCGTACGGCTACCGCTGCCGTTGCCTCGTACAAGCCAGGCCAGCATCACACCGCCAAACATCACGGCAAAGGCATTCACTGACTGGAATAAAGCCGTCGGCACCGTCCAGGAAAACCATTGGCGATCGACATAGTGATCGATAAACAGGCTGATGGAGCTACCGCCCTGCTGAGCGAAAGCCCAAAACAAAGTACCCAGCAGCATCAGCATAACGATCTGCCACAGTCCACGGCGTTGCTCTCTCGTAGCCCGGATCATAATCCGCGCCACCATTACCACCGCAGCAGCACACACCAGCATCAGTAATTGCCCCGCCAGACCGTAAATAAACAGCGAGGTAAAGAACAAGGGGGCCAACAACAGCATGGCGCTTAGCCACACCCAGTTCGGTACCTTAAGGGTGTTGGCGCACATCTGCGCACGATCCACCCCGCGTGTGTGGGTGAAATGACGGCTGCCAAACAGGAAGATGGCCAGCCCTGCCAGCATGCCGATCCCCGCCAGCGCAAAACCGACGTGCCAGCCATAGCGCTCTGCCGCCAGCCCACAAGCGATGGGTGCCAGAATCGACCCCACGTTGCCGGCGGCATACAGCAGCGAAAAGCCCCCTTCACGGCGCGAGTCTTGCGGTTGGTATAACTCGCCCAGCAGGCAGCTGATATTGGATTTGAACAGGCCGTAGCCGCAGATGATGATCGCTAGGGCCAGATAGAGTGAATGTGTCGAGACGGCGCTCAGACCGAGGACAATGTGGCCCAGCGTCATCAGTACCGCCCCGGCGATTACCGCAACGCGGTTGCCCAGCAGGCGATCGGCAAGCAGGCCGCCCAGGATCGGCGTGACGTAAACCAGAGAGGCATAGGCGCTATAAAGGCTGATAGCGCGGCTATCGGAATAACCAAGTTGATGAGTAAGATAGAGAATAAGTAATGCACGCATGCCGTAAAAGCTGAAATATTCCCAAATTTGTATGGCTACGACATAGTAGATTGCGCGCGGCTGTGAGGGTGTTTTCATGGTTTTCTCCCATCAGTCGGTGAACGACAAAAGGGAGGCGTAAACGCCTCCCCGTTATTTCAGTTATTTATCGTTTTTCAACACCTTCACGGTGTAACGTCCATCCGCCTGACGGTAAGCGCCGTGGATATCAGTTTCGAAGCCCGGATAATGCGCGCCGATTTCGCACAGCATTTGCAGGAACTCCAGTACCGGACGGCTTTCCTCGGTGAGCATTTCACCTGGCATCACCAATGGAACACCTGGAGGATATGGCAGGATCATGTTGGCATTCACCTTGCCGACCATGTCTTCCAAATAAACCTCTTCCACTTCACCGTGCAGCTCTTTCTGGAACGCATTGAACGGGTTCATAACCAGGGTTGGCAGCACTTCAAATGCGCGGTACATCAGATCCGGCAGGTTGTGCTCAACCACCAGGTTGTGAATGTTCTGCGCCAGATCCTGAATGCGCATGTTTTCATAAAACTCAGGCGCCTCTTTGTACAGTGACGGCAGCATGTTTTTCACCCGCAGGTTCAGGTCGAACGAACGTTTGAAATCAGTCAGGCCGCGCAGCAGGCTGAGGGCTTTGGTTTTGTCGATACCGATGCTGAACAGGAACAGTAGGTTATATGGGCCGGTTTTCTCAACGATGATACCGTGCTCGTCCAGGTATTTAGCAACCAGGCTGGCCGGGATACCAAACTCCTGCATTTCACCCTCTTTACTCATCCCTGGGGTCAGGAGAGTGACTTTGATCGGGTCGAGATACATATGTTCATCGTCGATATTTTTGAAGCCGTGCCAGGCGTTGTCAGACTTCAGCGGCCAGCATTCAGCCTGATCGATGTGTTCTGGCTGCCAGACGTCAAAGAACCAACCTTCGGACTCAACGTTCAGCTGTTTGATTTCTTTACGGAACTTGATAGCACGTTCAATAGAGTCGTTAATCAAACGCTTACCGGCATTGCCTTTCATCATCGCCGCGGCAGTTTCGGTAGACGCCACGATACCGTAGTGCGGTGAAGTGGTGGTTTGCATCATATAGGCTTCGTTGAAGGTTTCTTCGTTGATATCGCCTTTAACGTGGATCATCGAAGCCTGCGAGAATGCCGCCAGCAGTTTATGGGTGGATTGGGTTTCATAAATCACTTTCCCTTCCACACGGCCGCCGCTCATGCCGCATTTGCCTTTGTAGATCGGGTGGAAATTGGTGTAAGGCACCCAGGCGGAGTCAAAGTGAATAGATTTCACATCCAGCGCGTTCTTAATATGATCGGTGTTGTACAGCAGACCGTCATAGGTAGAGTTGGTGATTACCGCATGCACTGGCCAGGTCGCGTTTGGTGTTTCTTTAACACGTTTGGCGATGGTGTCACGGGCAAACTCACTCTGCGGGATACCACCGAGAATGCCGTAAGCATTACGGGTTGGGCGGAAATAGATTGGCGTAATGTCGCTCATCATCATCAGATGGGTCAGCGATTTGTGGCAGTTACGGTCAATCAATACGGTACTGCCGGCCGGTGCGGAGTACATGCCGACAATTTTGTTGGCGGTAGAAGTGCCGTTAGTCACCATATAGCTGCGTTCAGCGTTGAATACGCGAGCAATATACTCTTCAGCTTCTTTGTGCGGACCGGTGTGGTCCAGCAGTGAACCCAGTTCGGAAACCGAAATAGAAATGTCGGACTTCATGGCGTTGGCGCCAAAGAAATCGTAGAACAGGCTACCGACCGGGCTTTTCTGGAAGGCGGTGCCCCCCATGTGGCCTGGAGTACAGAAGGTGTATTTGCCTTCACGCACATATTTGAACAGCGCTTTGGTCAGCGGCGGCAGGATGGTATCGATGTACTCATCGGTGTTTTGTTTGATCTTGGCAGCGATATCGGTAGCCGCACCCAGCGCATATTCAAAGAAACGCACCTGCATGCGCAGATCGTTCAGGCTGACATCCAGGGTTGAATGCGTATTGGCAAATGCATACAGCGGCATATATTCATTCAACTGGCTGATTTCTTCACACAACTCGAGGTTGTATTTATCCCAGTCGAAAATCACCCCGCACAAGCGTGCATTATTCTCGATCAGCTTTAACAGGTCTTCGCGATCGTTAGGATAGACAACGCGGAAGTCCAGGCTTTCCAATGCTTTGTGCAGTTCGCGGATAGGCTCTTCTTTAAAGTAGACACCCATGTGGTTCATGATAGCTATAACGTTCATAATCATTTCTCCAGGTAAAGCGAGCCCCTTGCCATCACGAGTGACAATTACTGCAAGGGGCTAAATTAAGAAGTGGGTCAGTACGTGCTTAGTGCGCTTTGGCCGTCGTGTTGCCGTCGAGGGCTACACCGTTGGCTTTGGCGGTCTGACGGGTATTCATTTTGCGGGCGTAGAACATCAGGATGATCAGGCTGATGATGAAGGTACCGGACAGTTCGAACGAGTCGGCACCCATCAGTGCGATGAAGCAGAAGCCACAACCCAGCACCGAGGCAATCAGGCTCAGCAGGTTACGGATATTGACACCTTCGAAGCGGATCAGATCTACGCAGGAGTAGAAGTAAGGCAGCATGGTCAGCAGTACCGCGATACCGGTCAACATGCCGAACAGGTCGGAAGCTTTACCGCCGCCGGAGCTCATGGCCGTAATCAGCACCATCAGCGCAGTCATTTTGCAGCTTGCCAGCAGCAGGCCTTTTTTCGGCACGCCGTTTTTATCGACTTCACCATAAACTTTCGGGAAGTTACCGTCGTTGGCGGCACGTACCCCAGCTTGACCAACCAGCATCATCCAGGAACCAAGTGAAGTGAGGCAGGCAAAGGCGGTGAAGGCAGAAACCATTGGCGCAGCCCAGCCACCCATGATGGTAGAGGCGCTGATAGCGAACGGTGCACCGGAAGCCGCCATCTCAGACGCAGGATACATACCGCTGATGACCTGAGTTGCTGCAACGTAGATGATCCCAGCCAGCGCAGTCCCCAGCATGGTTGCCAGCGGTACGGTACGTTTCGGGTTTTTCACCATGCCGGTGCTTACTGCGGCAGATTCCACGCCGATAAACGCCCACAGGCACAGCAGGATACTTTTGATTACGGCATGGAAATCAGTGGTACCGGAAGTATTCCAGTTAGCCTGATAGGTTGCGGCGTCGAACCAATGCCAGCCTGCAGTCGCAGTCACAATCACCGGGATCAGCACCAATACCAGGCCCATAGTCGTCAAACGACTGACCCATGAACCGCCCAGCAGGTTAATAAAGGTAAACACCCAAACAATAGCAATACAGGCAATACCCGCCGGTACCGGATTATTCAGTGCAGGGAAGAAGGTAGAAAGATAAGAAACCGCGGTGATGCCGATGGCCAAATTACCGATCCAGTTCGCATGGTAATAAAGCACACCAGTTTGGAAACCAAACGCCGGGGAAATTTCACCCGCGTAGGCAATGGGACCGCCCTGTTGAGGATTTTTGGTGGCCAGGCGAGCATATACATAGGCCAGCGACATCGCACCAATAATGGATATTACCCATCCCCAAATAGCGATAGATCCGAGACTTGCCAGGTTCGCGGGTAATAAGGCAATACCGCTCCCCATCATATTACCGGCAACAACACCGGTGCAGGCAATAAGCCCGATTTTCTTGGATGAAGCCATGGTCAGTTTCTCCTGATTTTGATTTCTTATAAGTCCAGGTCGTTATGCAGTTTTGCTAATGACCGGACTTGATGGTCAGGATGCTAAAGAATGGCGTCAGTAAAGTCCTAAAGATAAAGTGATATTACGGTCATGATCATACAAATGATAACTTGAGGTTTTCTATTAACAAATAAAGAGCTAAACACGGCATCAAGAAAAGATAAATATCATTAAAAAACAGCATGATAAGTGTGTTATTTTTCACCTACAAACGTGAACAACAGAGAATAAATCACCAACCGATACATTTATTTAATTTAACAAAATCGGCACAATAAATAACACCGCCACTCAAGATATTGAGTCAGCGGTGTTATCGAAGGTTATTCGCCTTGAGTATAGTTATTGAGATAGGGAACGACGGCGTTAATTGAGGTGTGAAATACGGCATTACTGATCCAATGCAGCGTATTTTCTCCAGGACGAAGATTAAAGGCGGTGATATAGGAATCAGCTGCCAGATGGTTATAGCCCTGCATTTCATAAACCTTACCCAGCAATACATAATTCATCCAGGACATCTGTAACTCAATGCCCTTGTCAATTGCCTGGTGGGCCTCATCGGTATTCCCCTGCCCCAGCGCTTGTATCGTATGAATTTGCTGAATAATCGGGCTGTCTTTTAACGTCGGCAGCGTATTCAAACGAGCGATTTCAGCCTGCAATTGCGCCAATTGTACGCCGTCAAAGGGTTGATAAGAGTTACGCAATAAATCGGCCAGCGCTTTTTCTGCAGAGAGATAAATAAAATTCGGCGTAATTTTTATCATATCCGCCAGCATATTACTCGCATGGGTCAGTGAGTCGTTATCCCCCTGAATCAAGAGTTGGTGCGCCTGATAATACTGTTGCAATGCCGGGCCGGAATTCGGCAAAAGCTGGGTCAGGCGCTGCTGCAACTGCGGCGGCCAGGGCTGCTTAAGAGCAGTAGACAGACTGCTGAGGAAATCTTCCTGAATTTTTAGCTGGTTGTCATCGGTCACAAAGTAACGCTTATCCAACATGATGGAACTGTCCGCGTTGTTCACCAGACGCACCGACAGGAAACACTGCTGAGCGCGATAATGGCGCTGATTGACGAACTCAATGGTCAGAGACTTACCCGAACTGCTGGGTCCGGTGTAGTTGTAATTGGTCTGATCATGCACCAGGAAGGTCGAGTAAGTATTCAGCGAGTCCGTCACCACTTCACTCAGGCCAACTACATAAGAGAGCTGCGGCGTCCAGTTGCTGCAACTGTTACCGCCCTGAATACGGATGTCGATATCACGCGGGTTCATCAGCACCGGCATGGTGGATTCCGGTATGCGCTGCGACAAGGTCGCGATGGCAACAAACACCACACAGGCGCTCAACGCAGCAAGAAATGCCAGCCACACCCAGAATGTTGATTGGCGATAAAAAGGGGTGGTTGAGGTGACCGACGGCGTTTTTGTCTTGGTTGGTTTGGGCGGCTCGTAGGCTACCTCGTCTTCTTCGCTGCCGTCGCTGCCATCTTCCGGCTCATGCATGATCACCGCAACCTGCGGCACCGCAGGCGTTACCACATCGTCCCCTTCACACCACATGACCGGTGCAGCCAGCTTATAGCCGCGTTTGGGTACGGTGATAATGTATTCCGGGCTATTGGTGTCGCCGTCTTTGAGGTATTTGCGCAGCTCGGAAATACTCTGGGTCACCACATGATTGGTGACGATGTTGCGTTTCCATACATTATCGATCAGCTCATCTCGGCTCAGCACCACATCCGGATGCCGGGCGAAATATTGCAACATATCGATCAGGCGAGGCTCCAACGTCTGTTGGCGCCCGTCACGGCTTATTTTGTTGTCTGCGGGAGTAACTAACCATTCTCCAACGCGAAAAACAGGCTCTTGCATAGTGAACATAACTCAAAAGGGGCGTGCGGCAAGCGCGGGATGATAGCATATGCGGGTGCCGCCTGCGCCGCCTGGTCCCGATTAAGCATTCATAGCTCATATAATTCTAGAGGTAACCCATCCGGATCGCTGAAAAAAGTGAAACGTGACTGGGTGTAAGGATCGATACGCACCGGTTCGCAAACTACCCCAGCATTCTGCAAATGCTGGATGGCCTGCTCGATGTCGTCGACGCTGAACGCCAAATGACGCAAGCCGCAGGCTTCCGGGCGACTGACGCGGGCCGGCGGTGACGGGAAGGAAAACAGTTCGATGGTGTATTGACCGTTGAGCGCCAAATCCGCTTTCCATGAATCGCGCTCCGCACGGTAAAACTCGCCTAATAGGGTGAATCCCAGAATATCGCAGTAAAAATGCTTACTGGCTGCATAATCTGAGCCTATAACTGCGATGTGGTGTACCTGACGTAATGCCAACATTGTGATGCCTCATTGTCTGTCTGATGAGGCAAGGTATCCGGCAGCGGCGGTATCGTCAACGGCAAAAAGCCCCGCTGGATAAGACGGGGCTGTTATTGAGCTATCGGCAATGCAATAGGTCGATCAGGCTTTAAGATCCGCCAATGCCGCACCGTAGTTGATGTGCAGCACCTGCCCACCCACCACCAATGCAGGGACGCTCTGCACCCCGGCTTTTTCGGCTTCGGCGATACGCGCCGGCGTTTCGCCCAGATGAACCACGTCCACCTGCACATCCTGGCTCAACAGGCCCAACAACTGCTGCTCTGCGCTCACGCAAACCGGGCAACCGGCATGATAGAAAACGGCCTTAGTCATGATAATTCTCCTTGGTTCTGACTGTTGTGGGTGAACTGCGCACCCATTTAGTTTCGACTCGAAACCAACAGCACAATAAATCCTCCACCATGCCTTGTCAATATAGTTTTTAATCGATACTATTTTGCCACACTAGCGAGGATCCCATGTTGACACTGTTTGATTTACTGGAACGACTGAATAGCCTGCAACGCAGCTGGCTGCGGAGTCATGAAGAGCTGGAAAGCCTGCCGCCGGTGCAGCTGAGCGCCTTGTATTACCTGGCACGCTGCAACCATTACTCCAATACGCCGATGGCGGTGGCGGAATATCTCGGCCTGACCAAGGGTACGGTGTCGCAATCGCTGAAAAAGTTGGAAAGTAACGGGATGATCGCCCGTACGGCAGACGAGAAGGACCGTCGCAGCGTCAGGTTAAAGCTGACCGACAAATCGCGCTTGTTGATGGATGCCCTATTCCCGCCGGCCTATTTACAGCAAGCGCAGGATGCCATGCAGCAGGACGGCGGACAGTTGCTGGAATTACTGACGCAGTTGCTGCGTCAGTTGCAAAAACAGGATGATAATGTGGCCCTGTTCGGCGAATGTCATCAATGCCGCTATCACCAGCGGCATGACGGGCAGCCATTTTGCGGCCTGACGCAGGAACCGCTGCCGACCAGCAGCGTGAACCTGATCTGCCGTGAGTTTGCTTAAGGCTGCGGTGCTTTGAGTACTTTCACCAGATAACGCCCGTCTTCGGTCAGCTTCGCGCCGTGGATATCGGTTTCAAACCCCGGATAGCGCTCGCCGATAGAACACAACATCAGCAAGAAATCGAGCACTGCTCGGCTCTCTTCGGTGATCATCTCCCCCGGCATCACCAGCGGAACCCCTGGCGGATAAGGCAGGATCATGTTCGCCGCGACTTTGCCGACCAGTTGATCCAACTCGCAGGTTTCCACGTTGCCACGCACCTGCTGCTGGAACATTTGGTGTGGCGTCAGCTTCATTTCTGGCAACACATCAAAAGCCCGCTGCATCAAACCCGGCAGATCGTGCCGACAGATCAAGCTGTGGATCCCGGCGGCCAGATCCTGAATACGCATATTACGGTAGAAATCTGGATCCTCGGCAAACAGGTCCGGCAGCATGTTCTTCACTCGCAGATTGAGATCGTAAGCGCGTTTAAAGTCGGTCAGGCCACGCAGCAGGCTCATCGCCTTGGTCTTATCAATGCCGATACTGAACAGGAACAGCAGATTATAAGGGCCGGTTTTCTCCACCACGATACCGCGTTCGTCCAGGTATTTCGCCACCAGCGCTGCCGGTATGCCGCTATCTTCCAGAGCGCCAAGCTCATTCATCCCCGGCGTCAGGATGGTGACCTTGATAGGATCGAGATACATGTGATCGCGGTCGGTATTGCCAAAGCCGTGCCAGTTGTCATCCGGGTTTAGCGGCCAGCACTGCGCCTCGTCAATCTCTTCCGGCTGCCAGATATCGAAGAACCAGCTATCGCTTTCTTCCCGCAAACGCTGCACCTCACGACGGAAATGCAGCGCACGCTCCACCGAGCGGTTAATCAACCTGCGCCCCGGATTACCACGCAGCATCGCCGCCGCGGTCTCCATCGACGCCACGATGCCGTAATTCGGCGAAGTGGTGGTGTGCATCATATAGGCCTCGTTAAAGGTACTTTCGTCATAGTCACCCTTAATGTGGATCATCGAGGCCTGTGAAAACGCCGCCAGCAGTTTATGAGTCGACTGGGTTTCGTAGAAAACTTTACCGGGTATACGTTCACCGCTCATGCCGCTCTTGCCGTCATAAATCGGATGGAAATTGGTATAGGGCACCCAGGCGGAATCAAAATGAATTGATGGGACGTCCAGCGTCTGCTTGATGTAGTCGGTGTTGTACAGCAGGCCATCGTAGGTCGAGTTAGTGATCACCGCATGGACTGGCCAACTGGCGTTGGCCGTGTCAGCCACCCGAGCGGCAATGCTGTCATGGGTGAATTCACGCTGTGGGATCCCGCCAAGAATCCCGTAGGCATTGCGCAGCGGGCGCAAATAAATCGGCACGATATCGCTCATCATCAGCAGGTGGCACAGGGACTTATGGCAGTTGCGGTCGATCAATACCGTGCTGCCGGTCGGTGCCGAATACATGCCAACAATTTTATTGGCGGTAGAGGTGCCGTTGGTCACCAGATAACTTTGCTCGGCGTTAAAGGTACGCGCAATATACTCTTCTGCCTCCAGGTGAGGGCCAGTGTGATCCAGCAGCGAGCCCAGCTCGGTGACCGAAATCGACACGTCGGCTTTCAGGGTATTGGCACCGAAAAAATCGTAAAACAGGCAACCGACCGGGCTCTTCTGAAAGGCCGTACCGGCCATATGGCCGGGAGTACAGAAGGTGTATTTCCCTTCATGCACGTAGTTGAACAGTGCTTTGGTCAGCGGCGGTGTAATAGTATCGATGTATTCGGCGGTATATTGCTGGATGCGCTGCGCAATATCATCTGCCGCATTCAGTCCGTACTCGAAGAAATACAGCACCATACGCATTTCATGCAGGCTAACGTCGAAGGTGGAATGCGTGTTGATAAACGCATACAGCGGCAGATACTCGTTGAGCTCGTTGATCTCGCTGCACAACTCCAGGCTGTAGTCGTCCCAGTCGAAAATCACGCCGCAAATGCGTGCGTTAGCTTCGATCAGCTTCAACAAATCGCCGCTGTTTTTGGGATACACCAGTTGGAAGTTCATCGCAGCCAGTGCGGTGTGAAGCTCGCGGATCGGCTCGTCTTTATAGTAAACGCCCGCTGGGCTCATGATCGCGATGATATTCATCGGCTGCTCCTGTCAGTTAACCACCAAACCTCTATAACAACATGAAAATACTGCGGTGTGTAGACAAAAAAAAACCGCCCGAAGGCGGTTTCTTGCAACGCGTGACAGCACTCAGCAATAGCCGTAGTTCATCAGGCGCTGGTAGCGGCGGTTAAGCAGCTCTTCGGTGTTCAGGCCGTCGAGATCTTTCAGATCGGCCAGCAGCTGCGCTTTCAGCGCTTCCGCCATCGCCGGCACATCGCGGTGAGCAGAGCCCAGCGGTTCCGGGATCACCGAGTCGATCAGCTTCAGCTCTTTCAGGCGCGGTGCGGTAATGCCCATGGCTTCTGCGGCAATCGGCGCTTTGTCGGCGCTTTTCCACAGAATGGAAGCACAACCTTCCGGTGAGATCACCGAATAGGTGCTGTACTGCAGCATGTTCACTTTGTCGCCCACGCCAATGGCCAATGCGCCACCGGAACCGCCTTCGCCGATCACCGTACAGATCACCGGAATTTTCAGGCGAGACATTTCACGCAGGTTATGGGCAATCGCTTCTGACTGGCCACGCTCTTCCGCGCCCACGCCCGGGTAGGCCCCAGGGGTGTCGATGAAAGTGATCAGCGGCATCTTGAAGCGAGAAGCCATTTCCATCAGGCGCAGCGCTTTGCGATAGCCTTCTGGTGCCGGCATGCCGAAGTTACGGCGGATTTTCTCTTTGGTCTCGCGGCCTTTCTGATGCCCGATGATCATCACCGGACGGCCATCCAGGCGCGCAATGCCACCGACAATCGCTTTGTCATCGGCATAGGTGCGATCACCCGCCAGCTCTTCGAAGTCGGTAAAGATGTGTTTGATATAATCCAGGGTATAAGGACGGCGCGGGTGGCGTGCCAATTGGGCAACTTGCCAGGCCCCAAGATCGGAAAAAATCTTGCGCGTCAGCTCAACGCTCTTTTCACGAAGGCGCTGAACCTCTTCGTCCAGATTAATATCTAATTTTTCGTCTTGACGGCTGACTGCAGTCAGCGAGTCAATTTTCGCTTCCAGCTCTGCAATCGGCTGTTCAAAATCAAGAAAATTCAGACTCATAGCATTCCTATTTTAGTCAAATTCCAGTTCCACCTGCTCATTACCTACCAAAGTCCGCAAATCTATCAATAAGCGGTCGGTGGGCGTCACGCGCCAGGTTGCGCCAAAACGCAGCTTGGCCCGCGCATCTTCCCGTTGATAGTAAAGATGCACTGGAATCGTCCCCGAGCGATGGGGTTCCAAAGACTGACGGAGACGGTTCAAAAGCTGGTCATCAATTTGCCTGTCCGTCAGCGAGATAGCAAGTCCGCGAGCGTATTTTTCACGGGCTTCACTGATATCCATTAGCTCGCGGGCGGTCATTTTAAGCCCGCCGCTAAAGTCATCAAAGCTGACCTGTCCACTGGCGATCAGGATACGGTCTTTTTCCAATAAATGCTGGTATTTTTCTAACGCATCGGTGAATAACATCACCTCCAGACGGCCAGAGCGGTCATCCAGAGTACAGATCCCGATGCGGTTACCGCGCTTGGTGACCATAACCCGCGAGGCGATCACCAGCCCAACGGCGGTGGTCATTTTTCCCCGATCCGTCGGGTGCATATCTTTCAAACGCTGGCCACCGGCGTAGCGTTCGATCTCCTTCAGGTACTGGGTGATTGGGTGGCCGGTGAGGTACAACCCCAACGTTTCCCGTTCACCGTCCAGCACCACCTGCTCCTGCCAGCGGGGCACGTTGGCGTAGGATTGCTCCACTTGCTCCGGCGCTTCCGCCAGTACGCCAAACATGTCCACCTGGCCGATCGCTTCGGCTTTGGCATGCTGATCTGCCGCTTTTAACGCATCGGGCAAAGAGTTCATCAATGCGGCGCGGTGTGGCCCAAGGCGGTCGAACGCCCCGGACATGATCAGCTTTTCCAGAATGCGGCGGTTAATTTTTTTGATGTCAGAGCGCGCGCACAGATCGAACAGGTCTTTAAAGTAGCCCTGTTCACCGCTGTTACGCGCCTCCAGAATGGCTTCAATCGGCCCTTCCCCGACGCCTTTGATGGCGCCGATACCGTAAACGATCTCGCCTTCATCGTTAACGTGGAAATGGTACTGGCCGCTGTTGATGTCCGGCGGCAGGATTTTCAGCCCCATACGCCAGCACTCATCCACCAGCCCCACCACCTTATCGGTGTTGTCCATATCGGCGGTCATTACCGCCGCCATAAACTCGGCCGGGTAGTGTGCCTTCAGCCACAGCGTCTGGTAGGACACCAACGCATAGGCGGCGGAGTGAGACTTGTTGAAGCCATAACCGGCGAATTTCTCCACCAGATCGAAGATTTTTACCGACAGTTCGCCGTCGATGCCTCGTGCTTTTGCCCCATCCTCGAAACCGCCACGCTGCTTGGCCATTTCAACCGGGTTCTTTTTACCCATCGCACGGCGCAGCATGTCCGCGCCGCCCAGCGAATACCCGGCCAGTACCTGGGCAATCTGCATAACCTGTTCTTGATACAGGATAATGCCGTAGGTCGGCTCCAGCACCGGCTTGAGCGACTCATGCTGCCACTGGATATCCGGGTAGGAAATTTCTTCGCGGCCGTGCTTGCGGTCGATAAAGTTATCTACCATGCCTGACTGCAGAGGACCAGGGCGGAACAGCGCCACCAATGCGATCATGTCTTCGAAACAGTCGGGCTTCAGACGTTTGATCAAATCCTTCATGCCGCGCGATTCAAGCTGGAAGACCGCGGTGGTCTCCGAACGCTGCAGCATGTCGAAGCTTTTTTTGTCTTCGAGCGGGATGGCGGCGATATCAATCGGCTCCAGCCCGGTTTTGGCGCGCCGGGCGTTAATCATTTCCAACGCCCAGTCGATGATAGTCAGGGTACGCAAGCCGAGGAAGTCGAACTTCACCAGCCCGGCGTATTCCACGTCGTTCTTGTCGAACTGGGTAACAGGATGCTGCCCCTCGGCGTCACAATACAACGGCGCGAAGTCGGTGATTTTAGTCGGCGCGATCACCACGCCCCCGGCGTGTTTACCGGCGTTACGTGTGACACCTTCCAGCTTGCGCGCCATGTCGATCAGCGCTTTGACTTCCTCATCGGCCTCGTAAATTTCCGGCAGTTGGGGTTCGGCAGCAAAGGCTTTTTCCAGCGTCATGCCCGGATCGGGCGGCACCAGTTTGGAGATGCGGTCGACGAAGCCATAGGGGTGGCCCAGCACGCGACCCACGTCGCGAATAACCGCTTTAGCCGCCATGGTACCGAAGGTGATGATTTGCGATACCGCCTCACGGCCGTACATATCCGCCACGTGCTCAATCACCAGATCGCGTTTTTCCATGCAGAAATCGACGTCGAAGTCGGGCATCGAAACACGTTCCGGGTTAAGGAAGCGTTCAAACAGCAGGTCAAATTCCAACGGGTCAAGATCTGTGATTTTCAGTGCATAGGCTACTAAAGAACCGGCACCGGAACCACGCCCCGGGCCAACCGGCACGTTGTTATCCTTCGACCACTGGATGAACTCCATCACGATCAGGAAGTAGCCTGGGAAGCCCATCTGGTTGATCACGTTCAGTTCAATATCCAGACGTTCATCGTATTCAGGGCGGCGTTGAGCACGCACCTCTGGGTCTGGGAACAGGAACTCCAGGCGATCTTCCAGCCCTTCCTTCGACTTGAGGATCAGGAAGTCCTCGGTGCTCATATCACCGGTCGGGAACTGCGGCAGGAAGTACTCGCCGAGGCGAATAGTCACGTTACAACGTTTGGCGATCTCTACGCTGTTGAGCAACGCTTCCGGGATGTCGGCAAACAGCTCGCACATCTCGTCTTCGTTACGCATGTATTGCTGCGCCGTATAGTTACGTGGGCGCTTGGGATCGTCCAGCGTGAAGCCATCATGAATGGCGACGCGGATTTCGTGGGCGTCAAAATCATCCTCGACCAGAAAGCGCACGTCGTTAGTGGCCACCACCGGCAATCCGCGTTCAGTGGCCAGCGCCACTGCGGCGTGCAGATAGTTTTCTTCGTCCGGCCGACCGGTACGGATCAGTTCGAGGTAATAGCTGTCAGGGAAGTATTGCTGATAGAACTCCAGGCACTGCTCCACCTGCGGCTGGTTGCCGCGCAGCAGAAACTTGCCGACGTCCCCCTGGCGCGCGCCAGAGAGCAAAATCAGCCCTTCACGGTGCTCAATCAACCAGTCCCGATCAATAGTCGGACCGGCGGCACCGTAACCACGCTGATAAGCGCGGGAAATCAGCAACGTCAGGTTTTGGTAACCTTCATTATTGGCGGCCAGCACGGTGAGCTGCGCCAGCTCATCGCCCAGCACTTCGCTTTGCACATGAAAATCCGCGCCGATGATCGGTTTGATCCCGGCGCCGTGCGCGCTGCCATAAAACTTCACCAGACCACACAGGTTGGTAAAGTCGGTAATTGCCAAAGCAGGCATGGCTAACGCGGCGGCTCTCTTCACCAACGGCCCAATCTTGGCCAATCCATCTATCATGGAGTAGTCGCTATGAACGCGCAGGTGAATAAAACGAGGTTCGGCCATATCCAGATACCTGAATCTAGGGGCTCAGCGGACTGAACCCGGGTTAACGCTATCGCTTGTCTGGCCCGGATAACCAGGCCTGCAGATTACAGCCCCAGCGCCCTTCTTACCGGGGCAAAACTGCGGCGGTGATGCTCGGTCGCACCCAGAGCGGCCAGCCGCTCCAGATGGAAGGCGGTCGGGTAGCCCTTATGCTGCGCAAAACCGTAATCGGGGAACACAAGATCCAACTCGGCCATTTCGCGGTCACGCGTTACCTTAGCCAGAATGGATGCCGCGCTGATTTCCGCCACGCGACTGTCTCCCTTCACGACCGCCTGCGAACGCATCGGCAATTTAGGGCAGCGATTACCGTCGATCAATACCATGTCCGGCGCGATATGCAAACCGGCCACAGCACGCTGCATCGCCAGCATAGTGGCATGCAGAATGTTCAGTTGGTCGATTTCTTTTGGCTCAGCGCGGCCCAGACTCCAGGACAGCGCTTTCTCGACGATCTCGTCATACAGCGCCAGGCGGCGCTTCTCACTGAGCTTCTTCGAGTCCGCCAGGCCAACGATCGGCCGTGCGGGATCGAGGATCACCGCAGCGGTAACCACTGCGCCAACCAAAGGGCCACGGCCCACTTCGTCCACGCCTGCAATTAGCGTGGCGACAGGATAGATGAAGGGTTCAATCATGCTTTTGCCAGCTCCAACACAGCCTGAGCGGCCTGTTCATCGGCACCGCAACGGATGCTTTGGTGCAAGGTCAGGAAAGTCTGTTTCAGTTCGTCAGTTTGCGGGCCGTCTTCCAGCAGCGGCATTACCGCTGCCGCCAGCTTGTCCGGCACGCAGTCATGCTGCAGCAGTTCGGTGACGATTTCACGGCCTGCCAACAGATTAGGCAGCGAAACATACGGCGTCTTCACTAACCGCTGCGCCAGCCAGAAGGTGAACGGTTTCATGCGGTAACCCACCACCATCGGACATTTGGCCAGCATGCACTCCAGTGCGGCGGTACCTGAAGCCAGTAATGCCGCGTCGCTGGCAACCATCGCCTCACGCCCTTGGCCGTTCAGCAGATGGACACGTAGCTCTGGCGCCACTTCAGCTTTGATCCGCTCGAACTGTTCGCGTCGTTTGGCGTTAACCAGCGGCACCACCAGCTCAAGGTCGGGATAACGGGTACGCAGCAACTGCGCCGTTTTCAGGAAATCGGCGCTCAGCATCTCAACTTCTGCGCTTCGGCTGCCCGGCAACAGGGCCAGACAACGCGCATCGGGTGCGATGCCAAGCGTAGCGCGCGCAGCCAATTTGTCCGCCTGCAGCGGCATGGCATCAGCCATGGTGTGGCCGATAAACCGGCAGGGAACGTTAAAACGATCGTAAAACGCTTTTTCGAAAGGGAGAAACGCCAGCACCAGATCGGTGGCTTTGCCAATTTTGAAAACGCGCTTTTGACGCCAGGCCCAGACGGACGGGCTGACATAGTGAATGGTGCGAATGCCGTGTTGTTTCAGACGGCCTTCCAGGGTGATATTGAAGTCCGGCGCGTCGATACCCACAAACACGTCCGGCTTCAGATCGCTGAACCGGCGGGTAAGATCCTTACGGATCTTTAACAGGCGTGGCAGGCGCTCAAGCACCTCCACCACGCCCATTACCGCCAGCTCTTCCATTTCGTACCAGGTTTCACAGCCTTCAGCCTGCATCAGCGGGCCGGCGACGCCAACAAAACGCACGTCGGGGACTTGCGCCTTAAGCGCACGGATCAAACCGGCGCCAAGAATATCACCGGAGGTTTCTCCGGCGACCAATCCGATAGTCAATGGGCGATTTTGCATAGGTCAGCGAATGATACCGCGGGTTGAGCGGCCAAAGAAATCCAGGAACTGCTGCACCACCGGCTGCTCTTTTGCCAGGGTTTCGATTTCTGTTTTCGCTTCATCCAGCGTTTTCTCGCTGCGATAAAGGATCTTGTAGGCGTTACGGATTGCCTGCATTTGATCTTTATCGAAACCACGACGCTTCAGGCCCACGGCGTTAACGCCGAATGGCGTGGCGTGGTTACCCTGCGCGATGACAAAAGGAGGCACGTCTTGGGCAACACCGGAACAACCGCCCACCATCACGTGGGTGCCGATGATGCAGAACTGGTGGATAGCCGTCATGCCGCCAATAATGGCATGGTCGTCAATTTCCACATGCCCGGCAAGCGTAGCATTGTTCGCCAAGATACAGGAATTACCCACCACACAGTCGTGCGCAACGTGTACGTTAACCATCAGCAGGTTGTCATTACCTACCTTGGTCAACCCTGTGCCCTGCGCTGTGCCGCGATGAATGGTCACGCTTTCGCGAATGCGATTGCGATCGCCAATCTCGACACGCGTAGGTTCGCCCGCGTATTTCAGATCCTGATTCACTTCACCAATAGAGGCAAATTGATAGATCTGGTTGTCGCGACCGATTTTGGTCAGGCCATTCACCACAATGTGGGACTTCAGTACCGTGCCTTCGCCGATTTCCACCTGGGAGCCGACGTAACAGAAGGGACCGATGTGCGCACCAGCGCCGATAACGGCACCTTCTTCAATAATCGCGCTAGGATGGATAAAGGCGGTTTTGTCGATCACGGATTAAGCCTCCCGGCTGCGCGCACACATCATGGTTGCTTCGCAGACAATTTTGCCGTCGACGGTTGCCACGCCTTTAAAGCGCGTCAGACCACGACGTGTTTTCTCAAAGGTGACTTCCATGATCATCTGATCACCAGGCACGACCGGGCGTTTGAAGCGGGCTTCATCGATACCGGCGAAGTAATACAGCTCGCCCGGTTCCAGTTTGCCGACGCTTTTAAACGCCAGAATACCTGTGGCCTGCGCCATGGCTTCCAGAATCAATACGCCTGGAAAAATCGGCTTACCAGGGAAGTGTCCCTGGAAAAACGGCTCATTTACAGATACGTTCTTCACCGCACGCAGGAATTTGTGCTCCTCAAACTCGAGGACGCGATCAACCAGCAAGAACGGGTAACGGTGAGGAAGCAACTCTAAAATTTCTGCAATATCCAGAGTATGAGTGTCAGTAGTCAAAATACTCTTCCTGTCTCTAAAAACTGATGGCATCAACAACACGGCCTGCGCTGACCCCAAAAGGAGATCATCATGCAGGCCGCAAATTAACAACTCTTTGCGCTTTTGGTCTCATGACCAACGCGTTTCGTTTTGTACCCAGTCAGGCGGGCGGTAGTGATTAGTCTTTTCCGACTTTTCGTTCGACAGCTTTTAAGCGCTTGCTAATCTCATCGATATTCATCACCAACGCAGCGGTTTTACGCCAAACTTTGTTGGGTTGTAACGGAATGCCCGAAGAGTATACCCCAGGTTCGGTGATTGGTCGCATAACCATTCCCATTCCGGTGACAACAACCTTGTCGGCGATCTCCATGTGACCATTGATCACGCTGGCTCCACCGATCTGGCAGTAGCGGCCGATTTTCAGGCTGCCCGCCATGATAACACCGCCGGCAACGGCAGTATTGTCGCCAATCACAACGTTATGTGCAATCTGGCATTGGTTGTCGATGATAACACCATTCCCGATCTGGGTGTTATCCAACGCGCCGCGGTCAATGGTGGTGCAAGCGCCGATTTCGACGCGATCGCCGATAATCACCGTGCCCAACTGAGGAATTTTAATCCAGTTGCCGCGTTCGTTGGCATAGCCGAAACCATCAGCACCAATCACGGTGCCCGATTGGATCAGACAGTGCTGACCGATCTCGACTTCATGATAAATCGTTACGTTAGCCCACAGACGCGTTCCTGCGCCAATGCGTGCACGTTTGCCGATAAAACAGCCCGGACCGATAACCACGTTATCGCCAAGGACTGCGCCCGACTCGATCACCGCATTTGCTCCGATAGCCACGTTCTGCCCCAAGGTGGCTTCAGGGGAAATAACCGCGCTAGGGGCGATATCCTGGGCCGGAGAGGGAGTGGTGTCCATCAGTTGCGCCATGCGCGCGTAGGTCAGGTAAGGGTTTTTAACCACCAGCGCCGCAGAACGGCAGTGTGGTAAATCCGCCTCGGTAAGCACGACTGCGCTTGCCTGGCAGGAAGCCAGCTGCTCTTGATAGCGGCTGTTTGACAAAAACGTGATTTGGCCAGCCTGTGCCGAATGCATAGAAGCAATGCCGGTGATGACGAGATCGCCATCACCGTGCAATTGTGCATCCAACTGCTGCGCTAAATCAGCCAGTCGAATAGAAGGCATGTTGTTATTTAACCTGTTTCAGCACGTCAGCAGTAATGTCTTTAGAAGAACCTGCGTAGGCAACGGCGTTAGCATCGATCACTACGTCATAGCCTTCTTTGCTGGCAACAGATTTCACAGCGTCCTGAATACGGCTCAGGATTTTGTTACGCTCTTCCATCTGGCGGCGACGGTTGTCCTGCTCAAAAGCCTGGGCTTTCTGAGAGAACTGCTCGCGCTGTGCCATTACGTCTTTTTCAAGCTTGCTGCGATCGCTGGCTTTCATGGTAGCGCCATCACGCTGCAGACGTTGCATTTTGGTCTGAAGGCTACGCTCCATGTTCTGAAGCTCACCCGCACGGCCTTTGAACTCGTTTTCCAGCTGTTTAGCTACGGTTTCACGAGCCGGCAACTGTTGGAAAATGCTGGAGACGTTAACTACAGCGATCTTATCTGCTGCCTGAACGCCAGCTGAAGCAGCCATTGCTAAACCGAGGCCTGCGGCACACAACCACTTTTTCACTATAAACTCCTTACCATCACCCATTTGTGCCATATGACACTTGAAGTACACAATCTGCCAGACTTATCCCGCAAAACAATGAGAATCATCTCTGTGTTTTAACGGGCGCCTGGCATTTGCGATTCTTAATAACTGCTTATGCCCAGAAGCGGGACCTGTTACCAGGTCTTGCCAATGTTAAATTGGAACTGTTCGGATTTGTCGCCTTCGTATTTCTTGATCGGGTTGGCATAAGAGAACACCAATGGCCCCAGAGGTGACATCCATTGCAAAGCGATACCGGCAGAAACGCGGATATTGCTCGCTTTACTGTAGTCCGGAATATCGTACATGCTGGTTTCGGAAGAGTTCTTCCAGTTGGTATCCCATACGGTACCCGCGTCCATGAACAAGGAAGTACGCACTGAGTTAGCGTATTTCTCGCTGATGAATGGCGTCGGCGTAATCAGTTCCATACTGGCGACAGCCATGGCGTTACCACCAACCGCATCGTCCGAATTACAAATCGGCGTGCCGTTGCTGCAGCTATACGAGTTGGAATTGTAGTACGCTGCTTTTGGACCGATGGTGTTCGAACCGAAACCACGCACGGTGCTGGAGCCGCCGGCGTAGAAGTTCTCGTAGAACGGCATTTCCTTGCCGCCCAGACCATCTGCATAACCCAGACGACCACGACCCAACAGCACCCAGGTGCGATCGTCGTTGATTGGGACGTATTGCACACTGTCCAGCGTCAGTTTGTAGTATTCGTTATCCGACCCTGGAATGGTCACTTTACCATTCAGGGTAGTACGGTTACCCGACGTTGGGAAATAACCACGGTCCAGGTTGTTGTAGGTCCAACCCAGGTTCAGCGTGAAGTCATCCGCAGAGTAGCTGGCACGGTCAGTCTTATTCGGATCCAGACCCATGGAGTCCAGATAACGCCACATGGCAACCTGCGGCTGCATGTTAGACAGGCCGTTATGTACGTAACCCAAACCGGTACGCAACGAGTTGTTTTCGTTGATCGGGAAGCCCAAGGTACCGTCTATGCCGTAACTCTTGTTGGTATAGTCGGACAGGTCCGCGTCATCCGCTTTAAAGTCGTTGTAGAAGATACGCCCACCCAAACTCACACCGTCAACGGTGAAGTACGGGTTGGTTACCGACAGTTCGGTGTAAGTCTGGTAGTCGTTTTTGGTGCCGCTGATACCGACGGAATAGCCAGTACCCAGCCAGTTGTCCTGCTGGACCCCCGCCTGGAAGCTCACGCCGCTCTCGGTGCCGTAGCCGACGCCGAAGTTGAAGGTACCGGTGTTACGCTCTTTCACTTTGTAAGTGACATCTACCTGATCCGCAGTGCCAGGCACGCGCTGGGTTTCCACATCTACCGTTTCAAAATAACCCAAACGGTTCAGACGTTCTTTACCCTGCTCGACCTGAGCGTTGCCCAGCCACGCACCTTCCATCTGACGCATTTCACGGCGCAGTACGGAGTCTTTACTGGTGTCGTTGCCTTCGAACTTGATGCGACGCACATAGAAACGGTTACCCGCATCAATGTTTACGTGCAGCTTCACGGTTTTATCCGCATCGTTAATTTCAGGCTGTGTAGAAACGCGCGGGTAGGCATAACCGTAACGGCCCAACATCGTTTTGATGTTGTCTTCCATTTTGGTCACTTTGCTGCCGTTATACAGCTCACCCGGTTCAATCTTGGTCAGTTGCGCGACTTCCGCCGAGTGACCGGCCAGATTGCCGTTCACCATCACGCCGGTGAGCTTGTACTGCTCGCCTTCAGTGATGTTGATGGTGATGTAGATGCCTTTTTTGTCCGGCGTCAGGCTGACCTGAGTCGAATCGATATTAAAGCGCGCGTAGCCGCGGTCCAGATAGAAACTGCGCAGGGTTTCAAGGTCACCCGCCAGCTTTTGTTTCTGGTATTTGCGATCGCCAACCAGGTTCCACCACGGCACTTCATCACGCAGTTGGAAGCGTGAAATCAGCTCATCGTTAGTGAAGGCATGGTTGCCGACAATGTTGATTTGTTGAATCTTGGCGGAAACCCCTTCCGTGAACACCAGTTTCAGGTCGACACGGTTACGCGGCAACGGCGTGACAACGGCTTTCACCGAAGCGCTGTATTTACCGACGCTGTAATAGAAGTCTTCCAGCCCTTTTTCAATGCTGGATATCGTGGTGCGGTCAAGCGCTTCGCCAACCCGAACGCCAGAGGCCTCCAGGTTTTGCTTGAGCATGTCATCCTTCACCGACTTGTTGCCGGAGAAAGTGATGCTGGCAATGGTAGGGCGTTCCTTAACCTGAACAATCAGCGTATTACCATCGCGCAGCACGCGAACGTCCTCGAAGTTGCCAGTGGCAAACAAGGCACGGATGGTATTACTGATATCATCGTCAGAGACGGTATCGCCTACGCGAACCGGCATGTTGAGTAACGCCGCACCGACGGCGACTCGCTGCAGGCCTTCGAAATGAATATCTTTCACTACGAACCCGTCTGCACCGTATACGGTGGCGCTGCCAAACAGCAGCGACGCTATGAGCAACTTTTTCATCGCCATCGTTGTTATGCGTTCTTCCTAACCTATCCCCGCCCCTAAAGGCGAGAAAAATCATTGAAAAGTGCAAGACCCATTAAAAGCACCAACACGATCGAACCTATGCGGTAACTGTAGTCCTGTACTCGCTCGGAAACCGGCCCACCCTTCAGCTTTTCTATCGCCAGGAAGAGGAGATGCCCACCATCTAACACCGGTAATGGGAACAGGTTGATGATACCCAGGTTGACACTGATCAACGCCAGGAACATCAGATAATACACTAACCCGACCCCGGCTGACGCCCCTGCTCCCTGTGCAATCGAAATCGGGCCACTCAGGTTGTTCAGCTTTACATCACCGGTTATTAATTTACCCAGCATTTTGACCGTGAGGCTCATTAGCTGCCAGGTCTTGTCCCCAGCCTGATACAGCGCCGGGAAAGGTCCATACTGACGAATCGTTTTATACTCGTCCGGCAGCGGCAGCACTTTCGGAATGATGCCGGCGAAACCCACCGATTTGTCTTTTCCCACCGGCTTTGTATCCGGTATCAGCGTCAAAGACAAGGGGGCGCCGTTTCTTTCAATCTCTAAAACCAGCGGTTGCCCAGGGCCGTTGTGGATCCGTTTAACCAACGTTTGCCAACGACCCAATAGCTGACCGTCGACTTTAACGATCCTGTCCCCCGCTTGTAAACCCGCCTTTTGTGCCGCCGACCCCGATTGCACTTCGGCAAGGACAGATTCTATCTGTGGGCCGCGCGGAATAATACCCAACGCCACCACGGGATCTTGTTTGTCCGGCTCGAAATTCCACTGGCGTAAATCCAGGGTTTTAGTCACCACCTGAGAAGAGCCAAACGGCGCGATACCGACTTCGGTTTGTGCGTCGCCGATCTTCGCCACCAGCGCCAGACGAACTGATTCCCAATCAGGCGTTTCGATACCGTCAACGGACTTAAGTTCCATTCCAGGTGAAATTTCAGCGTGGGCGGCAATCGACTGAGGCGATATTTCACCAATCACAGGACGGAAGCTGGGAACGCCGATAATAAATACCAGCCAGTAAGCAAGAATAGCAAACAGGAAGTTGGCGATAGGTCCAGCGCTGACGATAGCGGCGCGTTGCCACACGGTTTTGTTGTTAAATGCCTGATGGCGGAATTCCGGTGCAACCGAATCAACCCGCTCATCGAGCATCTTCACGTAACCGCCCAGAGGGATCAGGGCAATCACGTACTCCGTCCCCTGACGGTCAGTACGGCGCCATAAGGCGCGGCCAAAGCCGATGGAAAAGCGTTCTACACGGACGCCGCAGCGACGGGCTACCCAAAAGTGCCCGAACTCGTGCACGGTGATCAAAACACCGAGTGCAATAAGAAATGCGACTAAGTTCCAGAGCACGCTACCCATAATCCCTTCACTCCCCGTCGTTGACGGATTAAAACACTAACAGCATCAGGCAGGCAAATACAGGCACTGCTGCGGTCAGGCTGTCGATACGATCCAGTATACCGCCATGACCCGGTATCAAATGACCACTGTCTTTGATACCCGCTTCGCGTTTGAACATGCTCTCGGTAAGATCGCCCAGCACAGAGGCCAGGGCGGCAATCACCGAACAAATCAGTAAGGTCGCCGGCACGATATTCAACGGCGCGTAACGGCCAAACAGCCAGGATATCAGGGCCGAGGTAATCAGACCGCCGATGAGTCCCTCCCAGGTTTTCCCCGGAGAAACTTTAGGCGCCAGCTTATGCTTGCCAAACAGCTTGCCGAACATGTAAGCGCCGGAATCCGCGCCCCAAACCAGCAACATCACATACAGCAGCCACCAGGCGCCGGTGAAATGGTTTTGCTCATAGCCAAACTGACGCAGCGACAGCATGCCCCAAAAGAACGGCACTATGGTCAGCAAGCCGAACATCAGACGTATTGGACGCGAATTACGCCACAGCGCGGCAGACCCCGGATAAAACAGCACCAGCAACAACGCCGCCAACCACCAGACCAGTGACAGCCAAAGCGGCCCACCTACCTGAGGCAGGTGGACCGACTGATGGTAGGCCGGAATGCTGAGCATCATTAGCGCCAGCAGGAAGCCACACAATATCGCCAGCCAGATGCGCTGCGAACGGGAGGTGAAACCGGCCAGTTGGCCCCACTCCCAAGCGGCTAGCATGCACACAGCGAGCGTTACCAGGGCAAAGCCCACTGGCGGCAGCAAGAACAGCGCCGCGATAACAATCGGGATTAAAATCAGAGCCGTTATGAGGCGATACTTCAGCAAAAGTTCCCCCTAGGACGCATTGGCGCCGATAGGTGTTGTTCCCCCGAAGCGACGCTCGCGTTGTGCAAATGCATTCAGCGCACCTTCAAAGACAAGTTCATCAAAATCAGGCCAGAGTACATCAGTAAAGTAAAGTTCGGCATAAGCAATTTGCCACAGCAAGAAGTTACTGATGCGGTGTTCACCGCCAGTGCGGATCACCAGATCCACCGGTGACAAGTCGCTCATGCAGACTCGCTCACCCAGTAATTCTTCGCTAATTTGATCCGGACGCAGCAAACCATCCTTCACCTGCTCAGCCAGTTCCCTTACTCCCTGAATGATATCCCAACGGCCACCGTAGTTGGCGGCAATGTTGAGCGTCAGGCCATCGTTATTTTCTGTCAGTTGCTCGGAGCGGCGGATCCGCTCTTGCAAACGCGCGCTGAAACGGCTGATGTCGCCGATCACCCGCAGTCTGACGTTATGTTTATGCAGGCTTTTTACTTCACTGTCCAAGGCTCGGACGAAAAGCTCCATGAGGGCGGAGACTTCCTGCACCGGACGGTTCCAGTTCTCGCTGCTGAAGGCATAAAGCGTGAGCGCATCTAAATGGTTGTTGGCAGCAAAACTGACCGCGCGACGAACCGATTTCACCCCTGCTTTATGACCGAAGACACGTAACTTACCCTGACGTTTAGCCCAGCGCCCGTTACCGTCCATGATAATGGCAACATGCCGTGGCCCCAAAGTGGACGGATTAGCCTCTTGTTGATTTGCGGACGACATAACTCGTACTTATTTCCTCAATAGAAATACAACTGCCCTTCCGGAACATCAGGCCCTTACGCGCAAAAAAAGCCGTGTGCCCGACACGGCTTTTCAGTCTGCCCTGCGACAGCCGGTAATTTCCGCTGCGCCATTGGCGTTCGAGATATCAATCGGGCCAGAATTCAACGGTATAACCGCTGACAAGTGGCGCAGACTATATCACCTCAGCCGGGCCTGAACAAACAACCCCACTGCGGCACGCGTAATTTACGAACAAAATAGGATAAATGCCGCTATCAGTTACGCAGTGATTTAACCAACCCAACCGCAACCTCACGTGCCTGACGATCTATTTCTAAGACCGCATCAATGCAGGACGGTTCCTGCAGTGACAGCCGTTCGACTACTTTTTGGTTCACCGTCGCAATATCGGTAAAGCGAATCTGCTCCTGCAGGAAAGCCGCCACGGCAACTTCATTGGCCGCGTTCAGTGCGGTGGTTGCCGCCTGCCCCGCGTCAAAGGCCTCTATGGCCAGATACAGGCAGGGATAGCGTTCCCGTTCAGGTTCGGCAAAGGTCAGCGAGCCGATACGGCAAAAATCCAGCGCTTCCACACCGGAGTTTACCCGCTGCGGGTAGGCCATTGCATGAGCGATCGGCGTACGCATATCCGGCGTGCCCAACTGGGCCAACACGCTGCCATCAGTGTAGCGCACCATTGAATGGATCACCGACTGAGGATGCAGAATCACTTCCATTTGTTCGGCCGAGGCGTTAAACAGCCAGCGGGCCTCGATATATTCCAGTCCTTTGTTCATCATGGTGGCGGAATCCACCGAGATCTTGCGCCCCATCGACCAATTGGGATGGGCACAGGCCTGATCCGGCGTCATCGTGGCGAACTGTTCCAGTGGCGTGGTGCGGAACGGGCCGCCGGAACCGGTGAGCACGATGCGCGACACACCATGACTGTCTAATGAAGAGTATCCCAACTGACGCTGAATGCTCTCAGGCAAACTCTGAAAAATCGCGTTATGCTCGCTGTCCAGCGGCAGCAACTGCGTCTGACTTTTTTGCACTGCGTCCATAAACAGGCGCCCACAGGTCACCAGCGACTCTTTGTTCGCCAGTAATACCTGCTTGCCAGCACGAATCGCCGCCAGTGTCGGAAGTAAACCGGCAGCACCGACGATGGCGGCGGTGACCTGATCAACGTCGTCCAACGCCGCCAAATCACAAGCGGCCTGCTCGCCCGCCATCACCTCGGTGGCAACGCCATTTTCCGCCAGCAGGGTACGTAACTCACGTGCCGCGCCTTCGTCTGCCATTGCGGCATAGGTTGGGCGAAATTCCATACACTGCTGTGCCATGACGGCTACGTTGTGGCCGGCAACCAGCGCTTTAATCGCAAAACGGTCGGGATTTTCCCTGACCACGGCCAGGGTACTGGTCCCCACTGAGCCGGTGGAGCCAAGAATAGTCAGTTGCTTCATGAGCTCACTCTGAATAACTGTCTGATGAGATCGGAGGTGCTCCAGTGTGTAACCTTCGCCACCGCTTGTCCATGATCAATCAGCACGATGAAACGGGATCTGCGCCACAAAAAACAAAGCGCCGCCCAGGCGACGCTTTTTTTCTGCGCGATGCTGATTAGAATTCCATCAGCTCTTTTTCTTTGTCCGCCAGCGCGGCATCGAGCAGCTTGATGTAGGCGTCGGTCATTTTCTGAATGTCGTCCTGAGAACGACGATCTTCGTCTTCGCTGATTTCTTTGTCTTTCAGCAACGCCTTCACTTTGTCGTTGGCGTCACGGCGCACGTTACGTACGGCAACACGGCCCTGCTCGGCTTCACCGCGCACCACTTTGATCAGGTCTTTACGGCGCTCTTCGGTCAACGGAGGCAGCGGAACACGGATCACGCTGCCGGCTGAGCTTGGGTTCAGGCCCAGATCAGACGCCATGATGGCCTTTTCTACCGCTGAACCCAGGGAGCGATCAAACAGGTTGATTGCCAGGGTACGGGAGTCTTCTACGGTCACGTTAGCCAACTGACGCAGCGGCGTTGCAGAACCGTAGTATTCCACCATGATGCCGTCCAGGATGCTTGGAGAAGCACGGCCGGTACGGATTTTGCTGATTTGGTTTTTGAATGCTTCTACGCTTTTTTCCATGCGTGAATCAGCATCTTTTCTGATTTCATTAATCACGTTGCAAACCCTTGGAAGCTGGAGACTTGGCAGGCCATACCACAGTATAGCCCGTGAATTTTACTCAAGGAGAGCGCATAACGCACAACGTTACCCGCTCCCGCTAAATTGGGCAGAACAGCCTTATTTGCTGATCAGCGTGCCTTCGTTCTCACCCATCACCACCCGGCGCAACGCACCTGGCTTGTTCATGTTGAATACGCGAATCGGCAGACCGTGATCGCGGGCCAGCGTAAACGCTGCCAGATCCATCACTTTCAGCTCGCGCTCCAGTACATCTTGATAGGTGATATGTTCGTACAGCGTTGCATCCGGATTTTTAACCGGATCAGCGGAGTATACACCATCCACTTTAGTCGCTTTCAATACCACGTCCGCTTCGATCTCGATCCCGCGCAGACACGCAGCAGAATCGGTGGTGAAGAACGGGTTGCCGGTACCGGCGGAGAAGATCACCACGCGGTTATTACGCAGCAGGCTGATCGCCTCGGCCCAGCTGTAGTTGTCGCACACGCCGTTCAACGGAATGGCTGACATCAGGCGGGCGTTCACATAGGCACGGTGCAGTGCATCACGCATAGCCAGGCCGTTCATCACGGTAGCCAGCATTCCCATGTGGTCGCCCACTACGCGGTTCATGCCGGCCTGCGCCAGGCCCGCGCCGCGGAACAGGTTACCGCCGCCAATAACTACACCGACCTGAATTCCCAGTTCGACCAGCTCTTTAACTTCCTGAGCCATGCGATCCAAAACGCTAGCGTCGATACCAAAACCTTCTGCGCCTTGCAGGGCTTCGCCACTCAGTTTGAGCAGAATACGCTGATATACGGGTTTTGCATTGGTTGCCATGGTGTTCTGTCCTAAGAAGCAGTATTAGTATTGGGGATTTCAGCCGATGAAGTGCGCCTGTGATGAGTATATTGCCACAGGGCCTGTCACCGGTGTAATTCTGGCTGGATAGAATGGAACCGCCTGACGGCGGCTCCATTGACAGTCATTAAGACTGTTTGCTCATTGCAGCAACTTCAGCAGCGAAGTCATTTGCCGCTTTTTCGATGCCTTCGCCCACTTCGAAGCGGATGAAGTTAACGACGTCAGCGTTGTGCTCTTTCAGCACCTGGCCAACGGTTTTGCTTGGTTCGATAACGAAAGGCTGACCGGTCAGAGAAACTTCGCCGGTGAATTTCTTCATGCGGCCTTCAACCATTTTCTCAGCGATTTCTTTCGGCTTGCCAGACTGCATGGCGATGTCCAGCTGAACCTGGTACTCTTTTTCTACCACTTCAGCAGACACATCTTCAGGCTTAACGAATTCTGGCTTGCTCGCCGCAACGTGCATGGCGATTTGCTTAACCAGCTCTTCGTCAGCGCCTTTAGCCGCGATCAGAACGCCGATACGTGCGCCGTGCAGGTAGCTGCCCAGCACTTCGCCTTCCAGGGAAGCCACGCGACGGATGTTGATGTTTTCACCGATTTTGGCAACCAGCGCTACACGTTCTTCTTCGAACTGTGCTTTCAACACTTCAACGTCAGTGATTTTGCCTGCAACAGCAGCGTCCAGCACTTTGTCAGCGAATGCCTGGAAACCGGCATCTTTAGCAACGAAGTCAGTCTGGCAGTTTACTTCCAGGATCACGCCGTAGTTGCCTTCGATCTTGGTTTTGATCACGCCGTCAGCAGCTACGTTGCCTGCTTTTTTCGCCGCTTTGATCGCGCCAGATTTACGCATGTTTTCGATTGCCAGCTCGATGTCGCCGTTAGATTCGACCAGAGCTTTTTTGCAATCCATCATGCCAGCGCCAGTACGCTCGCGCAGTTCTTTTACCAGAGCAGCGGTAATATCAGCCATTTCTTTTTCCTCGGTTATCTCACGTAGAGACAGTTCTCATTCAGATAAGCAAAGGGGGCCAATAAAGGCCCCCCTAACCAACATATTCAATACCTGGTTAATAAGGGCTCAGTGACGAGCTTGCCTTATTATTCAGCTTCTACGAAGCTTTCTTCCGCTTGAACGGCCAGATCTTGAGAACGACCTTCACGGACGGCGGCAGCAACGGCAGTCAGGTACAATTTGATTGCACGGATTGCATCGTCGTTACCAGGGATGATGAAGTCAACGCCGTCTGGATCGGAGTTGGTATCAACGATAGAGAATACCGGGATACCCAGGTTGTTGGCTTCTTTGATCGCGATGTGTTCGTGATCGGCATCGATAACGAACAGAGCGTCAGGCAGACCACCCATGTCTTTGATACCACCCAGGGAGTTTTCCAGCTTGGCCAGTTCGCGAGTACGCATCAGCGCCTCTTTCTTGGTCAGCTTGTCGAAGGTGCCATCTTGAGACTGGATTTCCAGATCTTTCAAACGTTTGATTGACTGACGAACGGTTTTCCAGTTAGTCAGCATGCCGCCCAACCAGCGATGGTTCACGAAGAACTGATCGCAGGTGTTAGCATATTCTTTTACCGCTTCGCTTGCTGCGCGCTTAGTACCAACGAACAGGATCTTACCTTTACGGGAAGAGATCTTGGTCAGTTCAGCCAGTGCTGCGTTGGCCATTGGTACAGTTTTTTCCAGGTTGATGATGTGAACCTTGTTACGTGCGCCGAAGATGAAAGGCTTCATTTTCGGGTTCCAGTAACGGGTCTGGTGACCAAAGTGTACACCAGCCTGGAGCATGTCGCGCATGGAAACAGTTGCCATGATTAAACCTCTATAGAGTGAGTTGGGGTTATGCCTCCACGTATCCCATAACGCCGACCCTGGCGGTGATAAATCACCTCAGGGCACCCCGGCGGATGTGCCGATACGTGTGTGTTATTTACACAATGTGAGTGCAGTTAAAGTATTTTCGGCCTTTCCCGTCCTTATCGCAAGGACCAAGACGCGGATCTGCCGGCGCGCTTTATACCATAAACCCACCCCGGACACCAACTTTTGTTGCCACAGTCGTCATCGTCGAGAAATCAAATTTGGCAGCCTCAGGCCGGACTGATACCATAAGAGACTGCTTCTTATTATTTCTTTCTGTTGTCGGCGAGCACGACACCTGCGGACGAATTTCATGGCAATCTCAATTAAAACACCTGATGACATCCAAAAAATGCGCGTGGCCGGCCGTCTGGCTGCCGAAGTGCTGGAAATCATCGAGCCGCACGTCAAGCCTGGCGTGACCACCGGCGAACTCGATCGTATCTGTCACGACCACATCACCAACAAGCAGCAGGCGATTTCCGCCTGTCTGGGCTACCACGGTTTCCCGAAATCCGTGTGCATCTCGGTTAATGAAGTGGTCTGCCACGGCATCCCGAGCGATGACAAGGTACTGAAGGACGGCGACATCGTGAATATCGACGTTACCGTGATCAAAGAGGGTTTCCACGGCGACACATCCAAGATGTTCATCGTCGGCAAACCGACCATTCTGGGCGAGCGTCTGTGCCGCATCACGCAGGAAAGCCTTTATCTGTCGCTGAAAATGGTGAAGCCTGGCATCCGCCTGCGCACGCTGGGCAAAGAGATCCAGAAATTCGTCGAAGCCGAAAACTTTTCCGTGGTGCGCGAATACTGTGGCCACGGCATTGGCGAAGTGTTCCACGAAGAACCGCAGGTGCTGCACTATGATGCCGACGACGGCGGTGTGGTACTGCAACCCGGTATGGCCTTCACCATCGAGCCAATGGTCAATGCCGGTGATTACCGCATCCGCACCATGAAAGACGGCTGGACGGTAAAAACTAAGGATCGCAGCTTGTCGGCGCAGTATGAGCATACTATTGTGGTCACAGATAACGGCTGCGAGATAATGACGTTGCGCAAGGATGACACCATCCCCAACATCATTACGCACGAGATGTAAGCGCCGCGGCGTATTGCCGCGATGCATGATGTCACAGGCCGGCTTTTGCCGGCCTTTTTTATGGGCTGCGTACTATGTCTGAAAACTTTCGCCAACAAGACACCTCGGTCATTCCACGACAGGCCGTGCCGGAGCAGCCTGAATATCCCAACGCCTATGGCGATGAGGAGCTCAACTGCGTCGCGCTGAAACAGCGCCTCGAACAGTTCCAACTGTGGCTGGCCGAAGCGTTCAATGCCGGCTCCAGCGCCGAAAGCCTGGTCGCCGCCCGCAGCGACTTTATCGATCGCCTGCTGCGTCGCCTGTGGGTGTTTTACGGTTTCGAAGATATTCCGGAAACCGCTTTGGTGGCGGTCGGCGGTTATGGCCGTGGCGAATTGCACCCGCTTTCGGACATTGACGTGCTGGTGCTGAGCCAGCGCCGGCTGAATGAACAGCAATCCCAGCGCGTGGGGGAATTTATCACCCTGCTGTGGGATCTTAAGCTGGAAGTGGGCCACAGCGTACGTACGCTGGAAGAGTGCTTGTTGGAGGGCCTGGCGGATCTGACCGTCGCCACCAACCTGATTGAATCACGCATGATCTGCGGCGATGTGGCCTTGTTCCTGCAAATGCAAAAGCACATTTTCAGCGACGGCTTCTGGCCCTCCCCCCAATTTTTCCACGCCAAGTTGGTCGAACAGCAAGAGCGCCACCAACGCTACCACGGCACCAGCTACAATCTGGAGCCGGACATCAAGAGCAGCCCCGGTGGCCTCCGGGACATTCACACCCTGCTGTGGGTAGCGCGCCGTCACTTCGGCGCCACTTCGCTGGACGAAATGGTCGGCTTTGGTTTTCTGACCCAGGCCGAACGCAACGAGCTTAACGAATGCCAAAGCTTCCTGTGGCGCATTCGCTTCGCGCTGCATCTGGTGTTGCCCCGCTACGATAACCGACTGCTGTTCGATCGCCAGCTTAACGTGGCGCAGTTGCTGCGTTATGAGGGGGAAGGCAACGAGCCGGTCGAGCGCATGATGAAAGATTTTTATCGCATGACGCGCCGCGTCGGCGAACTGAACCACATGCTGCTGCAACTGTTCGATGAGGCGATTCTGGCGCTGGACGCCACGGAAAAACCCCGGCCGTTGAACGAAGATTTTCAACTGCGTGGCGACCTGATCGACCTGCGTGACGAAACGCTGTTTATTCGTCAGCCGGAATCGATCATGCGGATGTTCTACCTGATGGTGCGCAACCGCGAAATCAAAGGCATTTACTCCACCACCGTCCGCCAGTTGCGTCATGCGCGCCGCCATCTGAAACAACCACTGTGCACCATTCCGGAAGCGCGCGATCTGTTTATGGCCATCCTACGCCATCCGGGCGCCGTTTCGCGGGCGCTGGTGCCGATGCACCGCCACAGCGTACTGTGGGCCTATATGCCGCAGTGGGGCAAAATTGTCGGGCAAATGCAGTTCGACCTGTTTCATGCCTACACCGTCGACGAACACACCGTTCGCGTCCTGCAAAAACTGGAAAGCTTTGCCGATGCCGAAACGCGGCCACGTCACCCGCTGTGCGTTGAGCTGTATCCGCGCCTGCCGAACCCGGAACTTTTGCTGCTGGCGGCGCTGTTCCACGATATCGCCAAAGGCCGCGGCGGCGACCACTCGATCCTCGGCGCGCAGGACGCGTTGGAGTTCGCCGAGCTGCACGGTTTGAATTCCCGTGAGTCTCAACTGGTGGCCTGGCTGGTTCGCTGCCATTTACTGATGTCGGTCACCGCCCAACGGCGCGACATTCAGGATCCGACGGTGATTCAGCAGTTTAGCGCCGAAGTGCAGAGTGAAACCCGCCTGCGTTATCTGGTTTGCCTGACCGTAGCGGACATCTGCGCCACCAACGAGACCCTGTGGAACAGCTGGAAACAGAGCCTGTTGCGTGAGCTCTATTTCGCCACCGAAAAACAGCTGCGCCGCGGCATGCAGAACAGCCCGGATTTGCGCGAACGCGTGCGTCACCACCGCCTGCAAGCGCTGGCGCTGCTGCGCATGGACAATATCGACGAAGAAGCGCTGCACCGCATCTGGAGCCGCTGTCGTGCCGATTACTTCCTGCGCCATTCGCCGAACCAATTGGCCTGGCACGCACGCCATCTGCTGGCCCATGACTCCACCCAACCGCTGGTGCTGGTCAGTCGTCAGGCGACGCGCGGCGGCACCGAGATTTTCATCTGGAGCCCGGATCGCCCATACCTGTTTGCCGCCGTGGCCGGCGAGATGGATCGTCGCAACCTGAGCGTGCACGACGCACAGATCTTCACCAATCGCGACGGCATGGCGATGGATACCTTTATCGTACTGGAGCCGGATGGCAGCCCGCTGGCGCAGGACCGCCATGCGGCGATCCGCCACGCGTTGGTACAGGCCATTACCCAGCGGGAATATCAGCCGCCGCGCGTGCGCAGGCCGTCCTCCAAGCTGCGTCATTTCAGCGTGCCGACCGAAGTCAGCTTCCTGCCAACCCATACCGACCGCCGCAGCTATCTGGAACTGACCGCGCTCGATCAGCCAGGCCTGCTGGCCCGGGTAGGCGAAGTGTTCGCCGATCTCGGTTTGTCACTGCATGGCGCGCGCATCTCCACCATTGGCGAGCGGGTTGAGGATTTATTTATTCTGGCCGACAGCGATCGACGCGCCCTTAACCCGGAAACGCGCAGAAAGTTGGAACAACGGTTGACAGAGGCCCTCAATCCAAACGATAAATTGTGATACAAGTAACCTTTTCGTAGACAACATCAGGACAGAGAACAGCATGCAGCAATTACAAAACGTTATTGAAAACGCCTTCGAGCGCCGCGCGGAAATCACCCCGGCGAACGTAGACACCGTAACGCGCGAAGCGGTAAACCAGGTGATCGGCCTGCTGGACAGCGGCGCCCTGCGCGTTGCCGAGAAGATTGACGGTCAGTGGGTAACGCATCAGTGGCTGAAAAAGGCCGTGCTGCTTTCTTTCCGCATCAATGACAACAAAGTGATGGACGGTGCAGAAACCCGTTATTACGACAAAGTGCCAATGAAATTCGCCGATTACGACGAAGCGCGCTTCCAGAAAGAAGGCTTCCGCGTAGTGCCACCGGCGACCGTTCGCCAGGGCGCATTCATCGCCCGCAACACGGTTCTGATGCCATCCTACGTGAACATCGGCGCTTACGTTGACGAAGGCAGCATGGTGGATACCTGGGCTACCGTCGGCTCTTGCGCGCAAATCGGCAAGAACGTTCACCTGTCCGGCGGCGTCGGCATCGGTGGCGTACTGGAGCCTCTGCAGGCCAACCCGACCATCATTGAAGACAACTGCTTCATCGGTGCGCGTTCAGAAGTGGTTGAAGGCGTGATCGTAGAAGAAGGTTCAGTGATTTCCATGGGCGTATACCTGGGCCAGAGCACCCGCATTTACGACCGCGAAACCGGCGAAGTGCACTACGGCCGCGTGCCTGCCGGTTCGGTGGTGGTTTCCGGTAACCTGCCGTCCAAAGATGGCTCTTACAGCCTGTACTGCGCAGTGATCGTCAAAAAAGTCGATGCCAAGACGCGCGGCAAAGTCGGCATTAATGAGTTATTGCGCACCATCGACTAAATTAAGATAGCGGGTGAATCACCCGCTATTTTTTTGTCTTCATTACGTGAGCAGTCACAGTCTCTGGCGTGGTTATTCGCCATAATCCCAGACCGTGGAATAAAGTCTATTTATAAGGTGGCGCTATTATGTATGACAACCTGAAAAGCTTAGGAATCAATCAACCGGAAGATGTCGATCGCTATAGCCTGCGTCAGGAGGCCAATAACGACATTCTTAAGATTTATTTCCGCAAGGATAAAGGCGAGTTCTTTGCCAAAAGCGTGAAGTTCAAATACCCGCGCCAACGCAAGACCGTGGTTGCGGACAATGCCGGCCAGGGTTACAAAGAAATCCACGAAATTAACCCGAACCTGCGTTACGTGATTGATGAGCTGGATCAGCTGTGCCAGCGGGACCAGGTTGAAGTGGATCTGAAACGCAAAATTCTTGATGACCTGCGTCATCTGGAAGGCGTGGTTTCCCACAAGATTGCCGAGATCGAATCCGATCTGGAAAAACTGACCCGCGGTAAGTAAGGGTTCAGCGAACTGGATCTACTGGACTTCATTTTTACCCTATGAATTTCAAGTTGCAGCTAACAACGCTGCAACTTGAAAGGCAACGGGTAATTCTATTTCAGCAATGTGGCCCACTGCTCGACCCACGGGCAGGAAACCACTTCCGGCTCCGGCTGTTCCATCGCATCGATTTCCAACACCTCACCTACGCGAGTTGCTCCTTGTTCCTGCAGCAATGCATCAAATGCGCGCCCTGCACCGCAGAAGTTATCGTAGCTGCTGTCACCCAACGCGATCAGTCCGTAACGCAGCTCTGGCTGGTAGCCGACCCGATCGCGAATAGCATGGAACAGCGGTGCAATGCTGTCCGGCAAATCGCCCTGACCGGTGGTGGAGGTAATTACCAACGCGTAATGCTGACGGTAAAACTGCCAGGCTTCAAGCGTGCCCTCCTCGAACAGTTTGACCTCATGCCCCTGTTCGCTGAGGATATTTTCCGCTTCTTCCGCCACCAGCAGTGAGTTGCCGTAAACCGTTCCCACGAAGATTCCAACCTGAGCCATTGCTCCTACTCCCTTAAATACCTTTAGAAATGATCAGTTATCCTGACCGCTAGCTGAAGGAAACTCAACCCTGGCAAGCTCAGGGATACTCTCCGCCCAGCCAAACTGTGACATAACGCCCTGCCAGGACTCGTCCCAGCGAGCGGAAATCTGCAGCGGCTCACCGGTCACCGGGTGATTCAGCTGCAGGTGACTGGCGTGAAGCATCAGGCGTGAACAGCCGAAATGCTCCGCCATGCCGCGGTTCTGACGCAGATCGCCGTGCTTGCTGTCACCGATGATGGGATGGCGGATATGCACCATATGGCGCCGCAACTGGTGCTTGCGGCCATGCTCCGGTTTCAGTTCAACCAGGCTGTAGCGCGCGCTGTCGTAACGGCCAATCGCCACCGGCATCTCTGCCTGCGCCAGCGGCCGATAATGGGTGACTGCCGGCTGCGGACCTTTGTCCGCCGAGGCAAACTTGTCGGCAATTTTGTCCAGCTCTTCCGTCAACGGGTAATCGAGGGTATCGCCTTCCAGCACGTAACCGCGGACCACCGCATGGTAGGTTTTCTGCATTTGGTGCAGTTCAAGCTGCTGCGACAACAGCCGCGCCACCTCGCTGGACAACGCCATCAGCAATACCCCGGAAGTAGGACGATCAAGGCGATGCACGGTAAACACGTGCTGGCCAATCTGATCGCGTACGGTCTGCATCACAAACCGGGTTTCATGGCGATCCAGCCAGCTGCGGTGCACCAGCCAACCGGACGGCTTGTTCACCGCCACCAGGTGCTCATCCTGATACAAAACCTCAATCACAATCTCTTTTCCTACGTAAAAGCCCAGATTCCGGCGCGAGTATACAGCAGTGCGTCAGGGCTAGTTAACCCATTCGATGGTCACCAGACGACTATCGGCCCGGCCGCGATCGTCCACCGCCCGAATGCGGTACTGCCCATTGTTGATCGGCCGCCAGTCGATGGCCTTTTTGCTGGCGCTGCTACCGAGATAGATATCGTCAACAAACCAGTACACCGTTTTGCTGTCGGCATCGGTCACTGCGTTGAAGGCAATTTTATCGCGTCCCTGCTGCGATTGCCGCAGGGTATAGGTGGTGTTCTTAAGCGGCGAGGTGATGCGCGGCGCATTACCCCCGACGGCAATGCCGTTGTCCTTACAGCGATTTATCGGCGGCGAACGCTTAGGCAACCCGGCCTGAGCGAACACGTTGGCCAGATCGGAAGGCCAGAACTCAAACACTTCAGTGCGGGTTTGCGCCTGGTCATAGGGCGGACAGGCCACCTCACCGCTGTGAATATCCAGCACCACCGGCCGATAAACGCTGTCGACCTTGATCGGTGACTTGCCGGGAATAAACCAGGTTTTGCCCTTTTGCTGGCACCAGGGGGTGGGTAAATCGCCGCTGGCCAGACAAATATCCACCCGCCGCAGCCGCTTCGGAAATGGATGTCGGGGCTCCCGCAGCGTGGGATAGCTGGCATGCACACTGTCGATAATATTGAAGAATAACGGAGCCGCTGCATCGGCGCCCACCAGGGCATTATTGCCGCGACTGTCGAAGTTCCCCTCCCACACCACCAGCACATAGGGCCCGAAAATCCCTACGCTCCAGGCATCGCGAAATCCCCATGAGGTCCCGGTTTTCCAATAGACCGGCAGCGACGATGAACGCTGCGCCAAGGTATCTCCCGGGCGGCGGTGTTGCCGCAGCATATCCAGCGTAATAAAACTGGCTTCTTCGCTGAGCAAGCGCACCGCCGGCGTCTCCGCATCGCTACTCAGCATGCGTAACGGACGCAATGCGCCGCGATTCGCCAACAGAGCATAGAGCTTCGCCAGTTCCTGAGCGGTAACCTCACCGCCCCCCAATACCAGCGACAAGCCATAGTGATTCTCGCTGGCCATATTCTCGACGCCAGTCAGGCGCAGGAACTGATAGAACGTCGGCTGCCGCAGTTGCGACGCCACGTACACAGCGGGAATATTGCGGCTAAAATTCAGCGCATCGGTGGCGGTTACCGGCCCAAGAAAACGCCGGTCAAAATTCTCCGGCGCGTAGGCACCAAATGAGGAAGGTACATCTTTCAGGATGGTCATCGGATGCAGCACGCCTTGCTCCATGCCCAGGGCATAGATAAAGGGCTTCAGGGTCGAACCGGGCGAACGCTTGGCATGGGTCCCGTTCACCTGCCCTTGGATCTGGCGGTTGTAATAGTCTGCTGACCCCACCAGCGCCCTGACCCCCATATCGCGGCTGTCCACCAGCAGCACTGCAGCATTGTGGATCCCACGGCTCTGATTACGGGCGATAAAGGCATTTACCTGTCGTTCGACCAAACGTTGCAGCCCCACGTCCAGCGTGGTGTCGACGCGGCTATTATGCTGCACCAACTGCTGAGTCTGCTGACGCAGTTGCTCGATAAAGTGCGGTGCAATATAGGGCATCTGCTCGGGTTGACGCAGCGCTAGCGGGAGCCGAAACAGGGCCTGTTGACTGCTGTCGGTCGCGTAGACTTGCTGCCAGCGCTGGAACAAGCGGTCGCGCGCCTGCGTCAGGGCAACACCCAGCACGCCCGTTTTAGGTTCCAGACGGTAACTGGGTGACTGCGGCAATACGGCCAGGGTTAACGCTTCCGGCAGGGTCAGGTCTCGCGGTGGCTTGGCGAAGTAGATCAGGCTGGCGGCACCGATGCTTTCGATATTGCGACCGTAAGGAGCGTAGTTCAGGTAGGCTTCCAAAATATCGTGCTTGGAGTAGCTCAGTTCTAGCTGTATCGCACGCGCGACCTGCAGCAGTTTGCCACCCGGCGTACGGGTGTTGAGATGCCAGCGCATGCGCGCCAGTTGCATGCTGATGGTCGAACCGCCCTGCATCCTGCCACCGGAAACATAGCTGCGCCAGAAGCCGCGCGCCAGGCTAACGGGGTTAAAACCGGGGTTGTAGTAAAACCACCGATCCTCATGCAGCAGCAGACCACGCACCGCCAAAGGTGAAATATCCTCCAGCGGAGTCCATAGCCGGTAACGATCGTCGTTGGCCAGCGTGATGCGCATCAGCGTACCTTGGCGATCATAGTAGGTGGAGGACAGCGGTAATTCTTGCGCCAACGGCGGGTGCGGCCATAACCGAATGGCACCAAGCACCAGCGCGAGCAGAAAGACCGCCATCAGGCTATTCTGCAGCCAGGGTGTTTTCAGGATTTTCATCGGATCTCAACGCGCTGGCGTCGGGCGGATATCCGCCCGACGCCAGTCACGGCTTATTTATTTTCCGCCGGCACCACCACCAGTTTACCGCTGCCGACCGACATGGCCTGTACTTCACGG
Source organism: Serratia sp. Ser99 (assembly GCF_024519545.1). Lineage (NCBI taxonomy): Bacteria > Pseudomonadati > Pseudomonadota > Gammaproteobacteria > Enterobacterales > Yersiniaceae > Serratia > Serratia sp. Ser99. The sequence continues at coordinate 50,637 of NZ_JALJRT010000017.1, forward strand.
TCATACATGGCTTCGCCATAGGCCGGTGGGATAATAAAGCTGCCGGTATTGGTCGCTTTGATCTGGTAAACGAACTCCTGTACGTCGGTGCTGGCACTGCCGTAAATGATCACCCGATCTTCACGAATGTCGCTGTAATCCGGCGCCCAGCTGGATCCTGAAGCCGCCAGCGGTGACTGCCAACCGCTGCTTGGCGCTTCCGCTTCGCTGTCCTCGTCAGCGGTAGGTTCCGGCGGCGTTTGCTGCACCACTTCGAACCCGCCCGGCAATAGATCGACGATCGCCAGATTGCTCAGCCCCTCTTTAGCGTTAGCACGGATTTTCAGATGTACATTGACCTTCTGACCCAGCGTTACCTGCATGACCGGCTTACCCTGCTCATCGGTGTAATCGCGGGTGATTTCCAGCCCGCGTGCCAGGGCTTTCTGTGGCGCAGCAAGGTCATAACCGGCCTGCGTCACCGAGTACCAGGCCGGCGCATCACCGCTGTTGGTAAAGCGGACAGCGGCGGCATCAGCGGTAAACTGCCCTTTGGCAAACAGCCCCTGCAGCTCGGCTATCCGCTGTGGTGCTGCATTGCCGCCTTTACCAATCTGCGCAATGTCCAGCGAACCCGCGTTGGCTGACTGCGCCACCTGGGCCGAATAGCTCTCCAGCGCCAGTATGCTCATCGCGGAAGAGTAGGTGGTGTAGCGCTCTTCTTTCAGCGCCTTCACCATGTTCTCCAACACCTGCGGCGGAATCGATGCCACCTTTTCCGGGAAATGGCGGGTAATCAAATACAGCCGCGTCGCATCCTGCACCAGCGGATCAAAGTAATTCTGCGTCCACCAGGCGTTGTCATAGGCTTTGCTCAACTGCTGCCAGCTTGGCTGCAATAGTGCGGCGGCCTCGTCATCCATCTTCAGCAATTGATAAGACGATGCCAGATACAGCGCGCTCAGATCGGTTTTCCAACTGTCCGGATAGCGTTTTTGCAGCGTATCCTGCACCATTGCCAGCGCATTGGTGGTCACCTCGCCTTGCCGCGTCAGCAGATAGATAGCCCAGCTGCGTAAACGCAGCCGATACAGGTCATCAAAGCCGCTGGCCGCCAATTCACGCAGTGCGCCGTTGGCCTCCTCAAGCATCCCCTCCGGCAGCGCATACCCGGCTTGTTTCGCTTCCAGCAGATACTGGACCACATACGGCGTAACGAAAGGATCGGCATCCGGCGATGACCGCCAGGCGCCAATGGCCCCGCTGTCATTCTGACGAGAACGCAACACGCCGAGCAGGTTGCGTAGCTGTTTGCTAACCTCGGACTGGCTCAGGCCCCCCGCCATTTCCGGATGACGGCTCTGCAGGATCAGCGGAATGGAGCGGCTGACGATCTGCTCGGAACAGTAGTAAGGGTAGTCTGCCAGGTATTGAGCCAGCCCGTTGGTCAGCACCAGCGGTGAATGGGAAACCGCCGCCTGACGCTGCGCATAGGCGTCAAACATCTGACGCAGGCCTTCGACGTTTTGGCTGCCGCCGCTCATCCGCCCCATTACCGTTTGGGTTCGATACGGCATAGCCGGCCGCACCGAGGTGCTGACCGTGCGGCGGCTGCTCTTGTCGCCATAGCTGGAGTCAAACACCAAAGGCGCATCCCCCAGCGCAGATTTGGCACGCAGGCGGAAGTTAACCACACCCTCGCGTTTTTCCGCCAGTGACAGGCCTTGCACGGCGTTGCCCACCACATCCAACTGAGGAGGCGGCGTCAAGTGCACGCTTACCGCCACCGGTTGACCGTTCAATCCTTCGAGGTTGTTACTGACGCCCACGCTGACGTCAAACTCATCGCCCGGTGCCACCATCGCCGGTACGTTTGGCGTCATGATGAAGTTGTCCCGCACTGTCGCGGCGGTTTGCGCCTTGCCGATCTTGTCCGGCGTGACCGAGATAGCCATGACCCGGATCTTACCGTTGAAGTAATCCGGGACCGGATAGACGAACGCCTTCTCGCCGTTCACCTCGGTGATACCTGACCAGTAAGCGACCGGCTTATCACGCTTGCGTTTGAACGGGTTCAGGTTGAGATCCAAACCTTCCCCCGCATCGCCACCCGGAGCCGCCGTCAACGCCATCAGCTTACTGAACTCCGGCAGGATCAGGTCAAGAATTTGCGAACTGGTGACGCTCAGTTCACGCTTGCTGAAGAAGAACTCCAGCGGATCTTTTAAGCGGTAGCGAGCGACCTGCAGGATCCCTTCATCGACGGCGAACAGCGCCACCTGCTGCGGGCCATCGGTTTTCACCGTCATGGTCAGCTCTTCGCCTGGCTTAATCACCGTTGGTGCTGTCACTTCCAGCCCATTCTGCCGTGCGCGGGTGCTGATTTTGAATGGCATAACACCGTAACTCAGCGGGCTCATAAAGATTTCGCTGGAGTTGACGTCGCGCACAAATTGCACGTTGATATAGCCGTTGCCCTCCATGCCGGCTGGCAGGCGGATTTTTTGTACCGAACTAGTGGTATCGCTATGGAACCACTGCCAGGCGTAAACGTGATCTTTCTCGATGGTGATCAGACCGCTGCCGGTGTAAGGCGCGTTGATCGACACCTCTATTTCTTCGCCAGGTTGATATTCCGCCTGGTTCAGCTTCAATTTCAGTTCCGCATTGCGATCCAGCGAACGACTAAGGTTGGCATTCCCGGCCACGCTGTAGGCTACGCGATTGAGCACCTTGCCCTGCGCATCTTCAATCACCAATACAAAATCGCCCGGCTTGTCGGTCGCAAGCTGCAGGTCATTCCCCTGTTCACTCAGTGCCAACGGCTGCTCCGACAGCGACACTTCCTTCAACTTGGATTGATATTTGTAAACACCGGAGTCCTGCTTGGTCAGCACGGAAATATATTTCTGCTCGATCAGCACCAGCTTCAGATCCGCAAGGGCAATCTGTTTGAGCGACGGATCTACGGCAATCACATTTAGATGACGCGCCGCATCGCGGTTAATATAGCCAAGATCCCCATCCGCCTTCACGCCGACAAGATAATCATAAGGCGATACCAGGGTTCTGGCGGTAGCCGCCACCGAACGCCCGCCACCTGCGGCAAAGGCTTCCGACAACAGTTGCAACTGATAAGTGGCGTCGGCATAACCTTTTAGATCCAGAGGGATGTTAGCCGTACCCTGCTCATCGGTGGTGCGGTCTTCCAACTCAGTTTCGAAGCCGTCACTGTTCTGCCGATTCTCATAGAAGGCGTAGTCCGGGAAGCGGTCAAAGCTCGGATACATGGGGCGCAGCGTCAACCTGGAAGTGACGCGACGGTCTTGCGCCGGCGTGCCAAACAGGTTCTGCACGTCAATATTGGCTTTCAATTCAGAAGGTTTCACCCAACCCTGTTGCCGGTTTGGCGTCAGCTCCAGCTTCACCTTCAACTGATCCGGCTCAAACTCTTTAACATTGACGGAGGTATGACCAAGCAGCGTTGAGGTGTCGTGGTTTTTCCCCACCAGATACAGATAGACGTTCCACTCGCCGGTGGGTGAATTCTCATCGGTGGTGTAGCTCAGCTCGTTGAACCCGCTGGCGCCCAACGTCAGTGGCACCGTGGTCATCAGCTTATCGCGCGGATCGCGGATTTCAGCACGTACTGGCACGCCGGCCAGTCCCACGCTCCAATCGGCAGCACGGGTGATCAGGCCAACATTAAAGGTATCTCCCGGCCGGTAAACGCCCCGATCGGAGAACAGATAGCTACTGAGCGCACGCGGATCGGTCGGGGTCTGTTCACCGGCAATATCGAAGCGCGAGAAATCCAACCCGCGATCGTTATAGCTGCCGGTCGGCAAGAAGGAAACATCGCCCTCCTTTTCCACCAGGAACATCACCGGCTGGCGTTCATTGGTGTAAACGTCAAGCGCCGGGAAACGTACGTGGCCGTTGGTATCGGTGATTTGACTGAGCAAGGTTACGCCGTTTTTCGCGATCACCGACACTTTCGCGCTGCCGACCGGTGCGCCACTGTGAATCGATTGGACAAATACATCGCGCGTTTTGTCCTGGGAGCTTTTGGCGACGATGCCCAGATCGGTCACTACCACAAAACGTGAATCGCCGACCTCAGCTTGATCGTCGCTTTCTTCCTCAGACTCATCCGCTCCAGCCTCTTCCTCCGCCGGTTTCCTGTTTGGTTGCCATTCGGACAGCGTCAGCAAAAACACACCGCGGTGAGAATCAGGATTGGTGGACAAGTAGCGGGAAAGATCGATGCCCTGATAATTCACCACGCCCGGCTGGTCATTATTGAGCGCGGTCTGGTATTTAAAATGCTCGGTAAAATATTCGTCATCCAGCCGGTTAAACTCGGCGGAAGAGTATTCCCGGCTTTTGAAAGAAACGATGTGCTGCAGTTGGCTTGGGATCACCCGTTTGATATCCAGGCGCAAGCCCTCCACGTTGCGCGCGGCAACGCTGATCTGCTTATCGCCGTTGACCGACAGGAGCGACCCTTGCGACATGAACTGCAGGGATTTCGGGAACTCCGGCACCTCAATCACCCGGTAGGCCTTTTTCGGCATTTTGTAACCGCCGTTGGAGACCAGCTGATTGTCGATCTCAAGCAGCATGAAGCGATGTGCCGGGGCATCGAATTTGAAGCTGAACTGCGGCTGGTAGCTCTCTTCAGCTTCGTTGAGCGTCAGATTCAGCGGCGTTGACTGCGCCAGCACATTCTTGGCGACGCTGTCAGTATCCCACTGATAAAAATCATTCGGGTCTTTAGCGGCTTCAGCATCGCTGGGATCGTGCTGTGGCAGCAACCAGGCCTTGGTCGCGCGCACCAGCTCTTTATCCTTGACGGCGTCGCTGAAAGCGACGATCAGGGCCCGCTGCCCCTTGGCACCCTCGGCGTCGACCACCTGGGCGCTGGCATCGCTCAGCGCCAGGCTGTACAGCGTCGGCACCGTGACCCGGTTGCTTTTCACCTCGTCGATGGCGTTGGCGGGCACCGTCGCTTTGATGCCCTTGCCGACGGTCAGGTGCACCACACCGCCCTGATCCAGCGCCTGCAGCGGCTCTGAGTGGATCCAGGCGTTGAGTTTTTTCTCGTCGTAGACCAGCGAGAAGTTAAGCTTTTTCTCCGACTTGGCGTTGCCTTCCTTCAATCCCAGCGAGACCTGTTTTTCAAAGCTGGTGACGTCCAACGGCGCATTGAACTTCAGATTAAAGATAGCGCTGCGCTTCTTCGGATCCTGCGGGTCCTGGTAATACTCGGCCTGCCCCAGTTGGTAATTAAAAGCGGGCACGTTAAAGGTGTAACGAGTATTGGCGAGCTTGATCTGCGGCGCCAGCAACGTGGCAGAATCGAGATTAACCTGGTATTGCGTGCCCATCGGCAGCGGTTTTTTCGGCGTAAAGACCAGGGTTGAGGCGTCGTTCCAGATCCACTGGCCCTCGGCCTGCGGCTTAAGCGTCACGCCTTTGGTCACCGCTTTACCAACGTCGGTCAAAGGCGCCGCCGAGTGACTGAACGTCAGGCTTAGCTTCTGCGGTGTCGGCTTCTGAACCGCGTAGTTTATCGCTTCAGGGCCAGCGGCCTGCACGTCGGTTTGCTGATACACCATGGGTGCCGGTTCGATCGGTTGCGGTCGGTTCAGCCACCAGTGCCAGCCGTAGACAGCGCCACCGGCGATACACAACAAAACCAGCAACGCCAGACTGATGGCTTTCGGGTATTTGTTTACGCCGCTTTCCAGCCGCAAAAACGCCCGTTTCACACCGGCGGACAGCGCAGTCCACCAGGCAGGCGCACTCCAGGCAAGATTACCGATCAGCGGCCTGAATAACCGGCCCAGTAACGCCAGGCTCAGTGCCAGCAGGCGAAATGCGCCCTTGATTAACGTAAAAGGCAGACGAAGGATAAACTTTAATAAATCCATTATTGCAGCACCTTATAATCCTTTGCAGATCCCCGGATAAACGGCCAAGGTTTATCGGGTTCGAAAGACGCCGCCAAATACCCTGTCCTGGCGTCTGCGCTAATACACCCATCTGCCGCCTGGCGAAAATCAGCGGCCACGTCGGAATATAATTACGACTCTTTATTCAGCATGTTATCCAATTTCTGCAGCACAACCAGCAGCGGCATGCAGTTGGGTTCATTATCTTTCAGCGCCTCTTCAAAATAAGGCGTGATGGCGAAACGCGTCGGCAACGGCGCATCCGCATCCAGCAGCGCGTACATGCGCGGCAGAAACACCCATTGCAGCCAGGCTTCGGCCGACATGCTGTCTACGCAGAAAGGTTCGGAGCTGGAGAAAGCCTCAGGCTCAGGCGGCGCGGCCTGCCATAGAGCCAAATCGCGCATTGACTGCTCAATCGCCTGCAAACTGTGGCGAACCTGATTATTTATACTCATCTGCATTCCCGATCTATTTTCATGATGAAGATTCAGCCGTATGGCTGAAAAGCGGCAAAGCATAGCATTTTTATAGTCCAAATTCGGCTGACTTGACTAGCACGGCCGTTTTTATCTGGTGGCGTCCAGCGCCCCACGGCACAATAGGCCCACCGACTAAACCAAACAGATTAGACACATGCCTGCGATCACAACGACAAAAAACCACGCCACGCCCGGCAAAGCCATGCTGGCTTTGACCTGCTGATCCTCGGCTTTATACTGCCGGCTATCAGTATCGAAATGGGATTGAGTTCTTAAACAGGATTGATAGCGATACGCTGGGGACGATTGGTTAACAACTGAGATGAATTTGAGGCGGATTAAGTTTGAGCAGGGTTAAACTGATGGATGCTTAAACAGGAAGTCGTAAAAGTTGAGGGCACTGCGCTAACAGTGCCCTCGGTTCGTTTTATAGCTATCCCGCTACACAGTGTGCTCCCTGCTCAATCCTTGAAAACTTTTCCTGCGGTCATCCTGACCAAACCTTCCTGGCGTTGTCCCATAGCATCGTCCTGATGCGGTTCCTTAGTCTTCATGACCCGCCAACCATCCTTTGCTGGCTCTCAATCTCCATCCTGGAGGTGTCCCTGGTTTCAGTCCTGAAACATCCTGGCATCTCCTGACGCCGTCCTTCGCTCTTCACTGAGCGCATCCACTTCTTCATCCTGAAGCTGCATCATCCTGATGCTTTCCAGCTCCACCGTATCCCTTCCGGTGAACATAAGATCGCTTAATTATCCCGGGTTCACAAGGGCTTACTGGCAGGCGTGCTACAAATTAATGCTAAGAGTTATCCTAAAGAAAAACTAACCAATTGATCTGGATAACAATAAAATGCTTCTAACCGGCAGTGAGCCAAAAATTAAAAGCGATCTCTCACAACGCTTGTGAGAGATCTCGCACACGCAACGCGGTTAAATTAGCATCAATCTTCTATCCGCGGGCGCAATGCATCGAGGAAATTGCCCAGCGACGCGGCCAGCAAGGTGCGCTTATCGCTGCCAAATTGCTCCAGCACCACATTCCCACTGACGTTGCACAAAGAGACCAGGGTCATTTCTGATTCGGTGGTTGCCAGAAACAGCGTCGGGGACAGTTTCAAACGTTTTTGCGTTACCAGATGACCGATCAGGTTTTCCTGCAGGCGGATAAAATCGTCTTCGCTCCATACCTGCAGCAAGGTCAAATAATGTTCGCCGAACTGCGCACCCATATCGCCAGCATACTGCTGGGTATAAAACAGATTGATGTCCGGCTGCAGACGAAGCTCAAGCGCAGTCTCTACCTTTTCCAGCGTTGCGGCCGGTGTGAAGGGTTGCGGCAACCACAGCGCCTGGTCATCGCGGTTTTCGACCAGGCAGGGCGACGGCACGCCGTACAGCTCCTGACTTGCCGGCGCATGACCGCGCTCCTGCTGCCAAAGCTCAACATAACGCTGGGTAAATTCACGCAGGGCGTGCGGTACATCGTGGTCCATATTTTTTCTCGCATACGGTAAACTGGCGACCATTGTACCTATCTCTCACCAAGGTGACAGCAGATGTCCTCCGACCAAGCCCCTTCCCTGTCGGAACTGACGCTGGGCAAAGCCTGACAATCTACGCACTACGCACGTTGCCCCCGTCGCGGCGGGCAGGACATCAATCCCTGGCGCAGCAAAACGGACTTTGTCCCGTCTCGAGGTCGTCCGACACGCCAATAGTGCGAAACATTGCTCAACAACTGAGCTAACGAGTGGTTTGTGTTGGTAAAAATCGGGGGACGGCGGTAAGGTTAAATCAGGTGCGCCGGGCATTCCGGTCGGGTTTTGCCGCCGTGCCCTGACAATAACGAGATGCTGTTCTGCTGCGTATGGATTACTACTGCCCCGTTCCGGGTGCAAAGGAGTTACCTTGATTACACACATCAGCCCGCTTGGCTCTATGGATTTGCTGTCGCAGCTGGAAGTAGACATGCTGAAGCGTACCGCCAGCAGTGATCTATACCGTTTGTTCCGCAACTGTTCGCTGGCCGTTTTGAACTCCGGCAGCCAGACCGACAACAGCAAACAGCTGCTGTCACGCTACGAAACCTTTGATATCAACGTGCTGCGCCGTGAGCGTGGTGTGAAACTCGAACTGGTTAACCCACCGGAAGACGCCTTTGTCGACGGTCGAATTATCCGCTCGCTGCAGGCCAACCTGTTCGCCGTGCTGCGCGATATTCTGTTCGTTCACGGGCAGATCGACAGCGCCGGCCGTTTCCAGCATCTGAATCTGGAAAACTCGGCCCACATTACCAACCTGGTGTTCTCTATCCTGCGCAACGCCCGTGCGTTGCACCTCGATGAGGATCCTAACCTGGTGGTGTGCTGGGGCGGCCATTCGATCAATGAAAATGAATACCTTTATGCCCGCAAGGTCGGCAGCCAGCTGGGCCTGCGCGAGCTGAATATCTGTACCGGCTGCGGACCGGGCGCCATGGAAGCGCCGATGAAAGGCGCCGCCGTGGGCCACGCCCAGCAGCGCTACCGCAACAGCCGTTTTATCGGCATGACCGAACCTTCAATCATTGCCGCAGAACCGCCAAACCCGCTGGTCAATGAGCTGGTTATCATGCCGGACATCGAAAAACGCCTGGAGGCCTTCGTCCGTATTGCCCACGGCATCATCATCTTCCCGGGCGGCGTTGGCACGGCGGAAGAACTGCTGTATCTGCTGGGTATTCTGATGAACCCGGAAAACAGCGAACAGGTCTTGCCGCTGATCCTCACCGGGCCAAAAGAGAGCGCCGACTATTTCCGCGTGCTGGATGAGTTCATCATGAACACGCTGGGGGACGAAGCGCGCCGCCATTACACCATCATCATCGACGATCCGGCGGAAGTGGCGCGGCAGATGAAAAAAGCCATGCCGCTGGTGAAAGAAAACCGCCGCAATACCGGCGATGCCTACAGCTTCAACTGGTCTATTCGCATCGCGCCGGATCTGCAATTACCATTCGAGCCGAGCCATGAAAATATGGCGAATCTCAACCTGTATCCGGACCAGCCGGCCGAACAGTTGGCCGCTGCGCTACGCCGCGCGTTTTCCGGCATCGTCGCCGGCAACGTGAAGGAAAATGGCATTCATGCCATCGAGCAGTTCGGCCCGTACAAGCTGCACGGCGAACCGCAGATGATGAAACAGATGGACAGCCTGTTGCAGGGCTTCGTTGCTCAACACCGTATGAAGCTGCCGGGCAGCGCCTATGTGCCCTGCTACGAAATAGTCGCTTAATGAACTCTCCGGGGCGGCCTAATAACCGCCCTTCTTTTTACCTGACTTTTCCGCCTTTACTCTATATGGATTTCAAGTTGCAGCCAGGCGGTAAGCGTGTTCATCCCCAGAGCTTACTTGGGGGAGTACGTGAAGTCAGCAACGTTGCAGCTTGAAAGACGACGAGTTAATGCCTATACACCTACTGATTGTCGACGCCCTCAACCTCATCCGCCGCATTCACGCCGTGCAGGGGTCTCCCTGTGTCAACGCCTGCCAGCACGCCGTGCAACAGTTGATCCAGCACAGCCGCCCAACGCACGCGGTGGCGGTATTCGACGAGGACGATCGCAGCGAAAGCTGGCGTCATCAGATCCTGCCCGACTATAAGGCCGGACGTTCGCCGATGCCGGAGAATCTGCAGCAGGAAATGCCGCAGCTTCGCCAGGCGTTCGAGGCCCTCGGCGTCGCCTGTTGGCACTCGCCAGGCAATGAAGCGGACGATCTGGCGGCAACGCTGACGGCCAAAATCGCAGGCGGCGGCCATCAGGTCACTATTGTGTCCACCGACAAAGGTTACTGTCAGTTGTTGGCACCCAGCGTGCAAATCCGCGATTACTTTCAAAAGCGCTGGCTGGATATGCCGTTTGTGCAGCAGGAGTTTGGGGTATCACCACAGCAGTTGGCGGATTACTGGGGATTGGCGGGGATCAGTAGCAGCAAGATCCCTGGTGTAGCCGGTATCGGACCGAAAACAGCGGTGTTGCTGTTGCAGCAGGCAGGTTCGCTGGACGGGCTCTACCAGGCCCTGGAGCAGGTGCCGGAGAAATGGCGCGGTAAACTTCAACAACACCGCGACATGGCTTATATCAGTAAAAAGGTCGCCACCTTGCGCACCGACCTGACGTTAACCGGTAACCTGCAGCAACTGCGGTTACCGGCATAAACCAGGGCGCTGCAGAAAGCGCCCTCTCAATTAATCACGCTCGTCGCGACGACCAGCCACGGCAGACCACATACGGCGGACGTGCACGGTAACTTCTTCACGATCGTGGTACAGCTGCTTGGCATGGATTTGCGAGCTGATGCCCGCCGCATCCAGCGCTTCCCTAATCGACTGCAGGTTCTGCGAAACCTCTTCGTAGCGTTTTTTCATCGGCAACTTCAGGTTGAAGATCGCCTCGCGACACCAGCCTTTCACCAGCCATTGGATCATCAAACTGGTCACCTTCGCAGGTTTTTCCACCATGTCACACACCAGCCAGTAAATCTTGCTGCTGGAAGGTTCATATCTGAACCCGTCGGCGCGGTGATGGGTTACCTGTCCGGTATCCATCAGGCTTGGCGCCATCGGGCCATTGTCCACCGCGTGCACCATCATGCTGCGTTGCACCAGTTGGTAGGTCCAACCGCCCGGACAGGCCCCCAGATCGACCGCATGCATGCCGCTGGCCAAACGCTCGTCCCACTCATCGGCGGGGATAAACACGTGGAATGCCTCTTCCAGCTTCAGCGTAGAACGGCTTGGCGCGTCGGAAGGGAATTTAAGGCGCGGAATGCCCATATAAAACGGTGAATTGTTGTTGCTGAAGGAGTAACCGACATAACAGCAACCCGGCGCGATAAAGAATACGTGCACCACCGGACGGGTTGCATTCTCACGGGCCATCAACACTTTCTGCTCACGCATCGCGGCGCGCAACGGCACCGTCAGTTTGCGGCAGAACTTCATCAGCTCTTTGCTTTCGTTGGTGTCCGGCACTTCTACTCGCAGCTCACCACCGCGATCCACCACGCCAATCAGCATGCCGACAATCGGTGATACGCGATCTTCCGGCGGCAAATCACGCAGCAGCTCGCCCACCACCAACATCTGGCGGGCAAAAATCAATTCACGGAACGGAATTTCCCGCGCCAGGCGATCGGCATCGTCCGGCTGATAGCACTCAAAAAGCACGTAGCCGCTGTTGTCCTTCACTCTGGCGAAGCCAAACACTTCCAGCTCGGCAGCCTTAGCAGTAATTTCCGCCGCACACTCTTTTTCAAAACCTTGGCGGCAATACAACGCAATCTTATTCATGGCGCTCGGCCTTTTTCCTCAGACGCAAAGCGCCAATCAACATCAATACCCAACCGGCCAGGAAACACACGCCGCCAATCGGCGTGATATAGACCCAGACCTTCAGGTGCGACAGCGCCAGACAGTACAGGCTGCCGCTGAACAGTACGGTGCCGAGCGCCAATAACGCCCCGCTCCAGTAAAACCACAGGCTGACACGGCGTTGCATCGCCACTGCCAGTGCCAGGATCGTCAGGGTATGAAAGCCCTGATATTCCAGCCCGGTACGGATCCAGGCCATCTCGTTAGCGCCCAGCGTGCCACTTAATACGTGTGCGCCAAACGCGCCCAGAGCAACAAATACAAAACCGCTGATAGCAGCAAAAATCAGCATTGAACGACTGCTCATCGTTATTTACCTTTATTGAAGAAAACCGGCGGCGAAAAAACGGCGACCGGCCTTATTGTTCGTAGCGAAAGCGGAACTTTTCTTGCTCGCTGGCTGCCCGCGCCAGGATCCACTGACGAAAGGCGGCTATTTTACCCAGTTCTGCCTGGCTGTCATGACATACCAGATAAAAAGCATTTTTACTGACCAGAACGTCGTTGAACGGGCATACCAACCGCCCGGCTTCGATCTCGGTCTGCGCCATCACGTTATTCACCAGCGCAATCCCCTGCCCATGCACCGCAGCCTGAACCACCATGGCACTGTGGCTGAAAATCGGCCCCTGTTGCACATTAATGTGCTGCAACCCCAATTGGCGCGTGTAGGCCAGCCAATCGCGGCGTGAAGTATCATGCAGTAGCGTGTGATAAGCCAGATCGCTCGTCACTTTTAACGCATGTTCCCCGGTAAGCAAGCTAGGGGAGCACACCGGCAGCAGATATTCCGCGTATAAACGCTCGGCACGCAACCCGGTCCAATTGCCACGGCCATAGAAAATCGCCACGTCGACATCGTCGGCAAGCTTATCTTCTTCACGATCCACCGCCTGGATACGCACATCAATTCCCGGATAAGCTGAGTTAAAGCCAGACAAACGCGGCACCAACCATTGAATGGCAAAACTCGGAGGCAAACTGACGGTTAATGCCCCCTTCGCGCTGCGCGCTTGCAGCTTGCGAGTCGCTTCGTTGATCGAGGAGAAGATCTCCTTGATATCCAGATAATAACTTTGCCCTTCTTCCGTCAGCAACAGCGAGCGGTTGCGGCGCCGAAACAGCTTCAGGCCGAGGAAGTCCTCCAGCGACTTGATCTGGTGGCTCACCGCGGCCTGGGTGACAAACAGTTCTTCAGCCGCTTTGGTAAAACTCAGATGACGGGCAGCCGCGTCAAATACCCGCAGTGCATTAAGAGGTGGTAAGCGTTTAGACATTTATTAGCTACTTTTGTGTAACAATATTCCGAGTGATTCGGCATAAAAAATCAGGCGGCGTGGTGTGCGGTGCAAAAGGCACAGAACAACAAAGCGCTACCATTAGTTTTTTTAATCCGAGCCATTATAAATTGTCCGTTGAGCATGCGCCAGCAAATACCTATAGTGGCGGCACTTCCCGGGCCGGAACGAAAAGGGAGTGGGTGTCGAGGACGCCGATGAACTTTTGGCTTGTGGTTGTGATGTTGTGTTTGCAAATTGTCTGGCAATCCAGACGTGGTAGCTAAGCTACTGTTTTTTCACTTCCTGTACATTTACCCTGTCTGTCCATAGTGATTTTATGCAGCACCGCAAGCTTTGCGGTGCTTTTTTTTGCCTGACGTTTACTGGTTGCTTTCAACCATTTCTTTCACGTCGGAGCGGTTGATCTGCTGCTCAACACCGTTGGCATCTTTATAGCTGATCATCCCGGTGTCATTGTCCACTTTTGGCTTGCCGTCAGCGACAATAGTGCGCCCATCATTGGTGTGCATCACGTAATTGCTGGAGCATGCTGCCAGGGTGAACGTAAGCATCAGAGCAGAGATAACTGCGGCTGTCTTCTTCATTGTGGACTCCTTGTAGTTTTAAATGCTGTAAAAAACCCTTTCTATTATTCAACGCCATTATTTAGCGCGTACTTATTAGCATAACAAACTTTCCCAAGATTGCCAGGCGATAAGTCCTAATGGTCGTGATAGCTTGTCTCCAGCCGTAAAATAAGACAGGATCAGTGATTGACTCCAGCCAGTGATAATCAGGGTATGACACCTTTTAATCCCATCGACTTCCGTAATCAGTTTCCTGCGTTGCAGCAGGCGGGCATTTATCTCGACAGCGCCGCCACCGCATTAAAACCTCTGGCGGTCATCGCCGCTACGCAGCAGTTTTATCGTGACGATGCGGCAACGGTGCATCGTAGCCAACATAGGGCCGCACAGGACCTGACCGCCCGTTTCGAGCAGGCGCGCCAACAGGTCGCTACTCTGATCAACGCCCCTTCAGCCGATGATATTATCTGGACCCGCGGCACCACCGAAGCCATCAACCTGATAGCGCAGAGCTATGCTCGCCCACTGCTGCAACCGGGTGACGAAATTCTGGTGAGCGAGGCCGAGCATCACGCCAATCTGATCCCCTGGTTGATGGTGGCAGAGCAAACCGGAGCTCGGGTGGTAAAACTGCCCCTTGGTGCAGATCGCCTGCCGGACCTGACATTGTTGCCTGGCCTGCTCAACGCCAAAACCCGTCTGCTGGCACTGGGGCAAATGTCCAACGTCACCGGCGGCTGCCCGGATCTGGCGTATGCCATCACTTTGGCCCACCGCGCCGGCGCACGCGTGATGATCGACGGCGCGCAAGGCATAGTGCACTGCCCTGCCGATGTTCAGCGGCTTGATATTGATTTCTACGCTTTCTCCGGCCACAAACTCTACGGCCCAACCGGCATAGGGGCGCTGTACGGCAAGAGCGAGTTATTGGCGCAAATGGCACCGTGGCAGGGCGGCGGCAAGATGCTGACCCAGGCATCGTTCGAGGGGTTCACGCCGCAAAAACCTCCTCACTGCTTTGAAGCTGGAACGCCCAATATCGCCGGCGTGTTGGGGTTAGCCGCCGCACTGGAATGGCTTTCCAACCAGGATATGTTGGCTGCCGAACGCTACAGCCGTGGCCTGGCCGATAACGCCGAACAAAGGTTGGGGGGATTACCTGGCTTTCGCAGCTTCCGTTGCTCAGGCTCCAGCCTGCTGGCATTCGATATTGCCGGCATCCACCACAGCGACATCGTCACCCTGCTGGCAGAACAAGGCATCGCCGTACGTGCCGGCCAGCACTGCGCCCAACCGCTGATGGCGGCGCTCGGGGTCAGTGGGACGCTGCGCGCCTCCTTTGCACCTTATAACACCCAGGAAGATGTCGATGCTTTGGTCGCAGCCCTGATCAACGCCATCGATCTACTGGCCGACTAGACTGAATGAACACCGGAGACGCTATGCTTGCCCCCCATCCCTTTGGCCGTGAAATCACCGCCGGGGCGCTAATCGAAAAATTTACCGCGCTGAAACAGTGGGAAGATCGCTATCGCCAACTGATTATGTTGGCAAAACAGTTGCCCCCGTTGCCGGAAGCATTACGTGCAGCGGAAATGGAATTGAGCGGCTGTGAAAACCGGGTCTGGCTGGGGCATCAGTTGCAGGCGGACGGGACGCTGCATTTTTATGGCGACAGCGAAGGACGCATCGTACGCGGCCTGTTGGCGGTGCTACTAACGGCGGTGGAAGGAAAAACGCCGCAACAAATCGCGGCGATGGACCCCTTGGGGTTGTTTGATCGGTTGGCGCTACGCGCCCAGCTCAGCGCCACCCGAGCCAGTGGACTGGAAGCGCTGGCTGCCGCAGTGAAAGCGATCGGCGCCCGCTACGCCTGACGCGCGGCTTTCGCTACCATCTTTTTCAGCGCGTGGGAAACGGCGACAAAGCCAAAGGTCGCGGTAACCATGGTTGCCGCACCGAATCCCGCACTGCAATCCATTCGTTTTGGCCCTTCTGCGGTGCTGCGCGACGCGCAAACGCTGCCATCCGGCTGCGGGTAAACCAGGGGTTCGCTGGAAAACACGCAGTCGATGCCCAGCTTGCCCTTGCTGTTCTTCACCACGTTGAAATCATTTTTCAGCCGCTCACGCAGCTTGGCCGCCAGCGGATCCTGTATGGTTTTCGCCAGATCGACCACCGCAATCTGGGTCGGGTCTATCTGTCCACCGGCACCGCCAGTGGTGACCACAGGTATTTTGTAGCGTCGACAATAAGCCAGCAGTGCTGCCTTCGGCCGCACGCTGTCAATCGCGTCAATGACGTAGCTGAAATTGTTATCGAGCAGCTCGGCAACGTTGTCCGCCGTAATGAAATCGTCAATGCAGGTCACCCGACACTCTGGGTTGATCGCCAGGATACGCTCCGCCATCACTTCTGTTTTTGACTGCCCGACATGTTGGCGCAGCGCATGAATTTGACGGTTGGTGTTGGTGACGCAGACATCGTCCATATCAATCAGCGTAATAGCGCCGATGCCGGTACGCGCCAGCGCTTCTGCCGCCCAGGAGCCCACGCCGCCGATGCCAATCACGCAAATGTGCGCCTGGGCAAACAGCGCCAGCGCCTGCTGACCGTATAAACGTGCCGTGCCGCCAAAACGCTGCAGATAGGCTTCAGAATAGGCTGTGCTCATAACGCTTTTATTACCTTAACTTTGCAAATGATAAGGGCCGGAGGATCCGGCCCTTGCGGGTCAATATCGGTATACCCGTCGCCTTTCAAGCCACAGTCATACGACCAGCCTGAAATTTATCGGGTAAAGCCTGATGCCGTTAACGGGTGACCAACAGCGAACCGCCGGAGGCGGAGCTGGTCTGGCTGGTAAACAGCGGCGCGTTTACGTTGGCGCCTTTGAGCACCCAAACGCGGCCATAGTGGTTGTAATAACCCGCCGAGTGACCGGCGTCAGCCCCGATGCCCTGGTACATATCGAAGTGCTGGCCTTTGATCGCCCCACCCACGTCCAGCGCCACCATCAGACGCATCTCATATTTTCCCGTGAATTTACCCTTGTTGTCCAGCAGTGGTACCTCCGCCAGCAGCGTGGTGCCAGCCGGGATCAGTGAACGGTCGGAGGCCACCGAGGCTTTGGCGATCAGCGGCACCGCACTGGCACCCCGTACCGGTGCAAAGGCCTCCGGACGGAAGAAGACAAAGGAAGGGTTTTGTTCCAGCAGCTCACGCACTTCTGCCGCGCTGTGGGTATCCGCCCACTGACGAATCGCCTGCATCGACATATCTGCCTTCGCCACTTCACCGCGATCGATCAGCACCTTGCCAATGCTGCGATAAGCATGGCCGTTCTTGCCACCGTAGCCGAAGAACACCAACGGTTGGCCGTTGCCGTAATCCACATAGCCACTGCCCTGGACTTCCATCATAAAGTTGTCCATCAGGGAGTTGGTGTACGCCACGATATAACGGTCATCCAACGCGCCTGAGTAAATGCCCGCGCGATCGGGCAGGCGGCCTTTTCCTTTTGGCGGCATGCGGTACAGCGGATAACGGAACTCACCCTGCTGGGTATAGCGCGCCTGCACTACCGGCGTGTAGTAACCGGTAAACTGAACGTTGCCGTAGTTGTCTACGCCTTCCATCTGGTAAGCGCTGAGGCCGTACTGGTTCAGATTGCGCGTATCGGCGCCGGAGGCCATCCAGTTCTGTACTGCCTGATAGGTGGTGTTGTTGCGATTAAAAAGTGAAGGAGAGGCGTATTTAATCTCCATCAGCTGATCTGAATAATCCTTGGCATTAACCGGTACACCTTTCGCGTTGGGTTGATTCACCAACTCCAGCGACTGATCCAGACGTCCATCCTTATATTGCTGTCCCCGATCGGTCGGCTTTGACGAACAGCCTGCCAGTATCGCTACCATCAACCCGCCCAGCAGGTATTTGCCCCAACGTCCTTTCATCGCGCACACTCTCAACTGATATGATCTACCGGCGAACGATAACAAACGCCCATAGATAAAGGAATCGCCCCCTATAAAAAAAGCCCTCGGCCGGATAATGATGAAAAAGAACGCAAGTTGCGGACTTATTCGACAGAAAGGCTGTTTTAGTTCAATAAAATGCAAAAAGGGTTGCAACAAAACGCACGGAGAGTATAGTGCGCTTCCATCGGACGCGGGGTGGAGCAGCCTGGTAGCTCGTCGGGCTCATAACCCGAAGGTCGTCGGTTCAAATCCGGCC
>NZ_JALJRT010000018.1:0-54246 GCF_024519545.1 Serratia sp. Ser99
TCTACCGACTGAACTACAGAGGAATCGTGTGAACGGGGCGAATAATAGCGGGGTGGTGCGGCTTTGTCAAAGCACTAAACTGCGAAAAAAGTGCGTTTGCTGTCAGAATGAACATGTTGCGTTGTTTTTCGGCATTTATCCCCCCCTGTCAGCTCTGATTATCACTGTAAAACCCCTGGCGTGATGTTGCACCGGCCTTTGCACATTTACGGTGCGAAGGATCTCGCGGTTGATTTGCATGTGGCCAACATCGCCGAGAAGTTTTTTCGCACAATTGCCGCCAGAGCCCCCCACAGAGCCACCTGACGGCAGTGATTGCCCCGTGTTTTCCCTCTGATATGTAGGATGAATAAACAGAAAATATGTATTGGCCGTCACAATGGCTGGATTTTTGCTTGCTTAAATTCGGGTAATGCGACTGCGCTCTCGCGCAAATTATTTTCCCCGTCTACACATAAAGTGACTGCTCCACGCCTCTGGGCGTTTCGCTAAAACAGTGCTGAGGAATACAACAATGTCATCGAAATTGATTAAAAGTCCGCTCGCTGCTCTGCTTATCGGTTGTTTAGGTTCTGCTTTTTATGCTCAGGCCGATATCGTTATCGGCGTCGCCGGGCCGTTCTCCGGGCCGAATGCGACCTATGGCGATCAGTACTGGCGTGGTGCCTCGCAGGCGGCTGCGGATATCAACGCCGCCGGCGGGATTAAAGGGGAAAAAATTAAGCTGGTGCAGGGGGATGACGCCTGTGAACCCAAACAGGCGGTTTCGGTCGCCAACCGCCTGGTCGATCAGGACAAGGTCGCTGCGGTGGTGGGACACTTCTGCTCATCCTCCACCATGCCGGCCTCCGAGGTGTATGACGAAGCCGGTATTATCGCCATCACCCCTGGCTCTACCAACCCGCAAATCACCGAGCGCGGCATGACCAACATGTTCCGCATGTGCGGCCGTGACGATCAGCAAGGGGTGATCGCCACCAATTACATGCTGAATACCCTGAAGGCCAAGCGTATCGCGGTGATCCACGACAAGGACACCTACGGCCAGGGGCTAGCGGATGCCGCCAGGGCGGAAATGAACAAGCGCGGCGTGAAAGAGGTGCTGTATGAAGGGTTGTCGCGCGGTGAAAAAGACTTTAACGCGCTGGTGACCAAAATTGCCTCGGTCAAACCCGACGTGGTCTATTTCGGCGGCTGCCACCCAGAAGCCGGACCATTGGTGCGCCAGATGCGTGAGCAGGGCGTCACCGCCAAGTTCTTCTCCGGCGACTGTATCGTGACCGAAGAGCTGGTGACCGCTGCCGGCGGGCCGCAGTACACCAACGGCGTGCTGATGACCTTCGGTAACGACCCGCGCCAAATCCCGGAAGGCAAGGCGGTGATCGCCAAATTCCGCGCCAGCGGTTTCGAGCCGGAAGGTTACACCCTCTACTCCTACGCCTCTATTCAGGCGATCGCCGCGGCCTTTAACGCCACCGGCGGCAAAGACAGCGCCAAGGCCAGCGAATGGCTGAAATCTCATGATGTGGATACCGTGATGGGCAAAAAGGCCTGGGATAAGAAAGGTGACCTGAAGGTATCGGATTACGTGGTCTATCAGTGGGACGACAAGGGCAAATATCACCAACTCTAAACAATCCTCGGCGTCTTTCAAGCCGCAGCGTTGTTGGCTGCCTACGTTCGCCCCAGTCACTTAGTGGACCTAAGCTCCTGGGGATTCACGTACTTGCCGCCTGGCTGCAGTTTGAAATCCATTGAGGATTAACCTGCAAGCGGATCCGCATGTGCTGCGGATCCGCGCCGATTCTTCCCTTGGGCCGCGCCTGCTTTCGCTTGCGGTCCCACCAGGCGAGACTGCTCATTATGGACGTTTTCTTTCTGCAACAATTGATCAACGGCCTGACGCTCGGCGCAGTTTATGGCCTGATCGCCATCGGCTACACCATGGTTTACGGCATTATCGGCATGATCAACTTCGCCCACGGCGAGGTGTATATGATCTCCGCCTACCTGTGCGCCATCGGGCTGGCGCTGCTGTCGTTCTTCGGCCTGCAGTCGTTCCCGCTGCTGATCCTCGGTACGCTGGTGTTTACCATCGTGATCACCGGCGTGTATGGCTGGGTGATCGAACGTATCGCCTACAAACCCTTGCGCAACTCTACCCGTTTAGCCCCCTTGATCTCCGCAATCGGCATGTCGCTGATCCTGCAAAACTACGCGCAAATCAGCCAGGGACCACGCCAGCAAGGGATCCCAACCCTGCTGGATGGAGTGTTCCGCCTCAACTTTGACGGCGGGGTGATTCAAATCACCTACACCAAGGTGTTTATCCTGTTCGCGTCGCTGCTGGGCATGGCGATCCTCACTTACATCATTCAACACACCCGGCTGGGGCGCATTTGTCGCGCCACTCAGCAAGACCGCAAAATGGCGTCAATTCTCGGCATCAACACCGATAGGGTCATTTCCCTGGTGTTCGTGATCGGCGCCGCCATGGCCGGCCTGGCGGGGGTGTTGATCACCATGAACTACGGCACCTTCGATTTCTACGTCGGCTTTATCATCGGCATCAAAGCCTTTACCGCCGCGGTATTGGGCGGAATAGGGTCGTTACCCGGCGCGATGCTGGGCGGCCTGCTGCTGGGCGTGGCGGAGGCGCAGTTCGCCGGCATGGTGAACTCGGATTACAAAGACGTGTTCTCCTTCGGTTTGCTGGTGGTGATCCTGATTTTCCGCCCTCAGGGCCTGCTCGGACGGCCAATGGTCGCTAAGGTTTGAGGGGAAAACTTATGTCGCACTCTGAGGTTCACCCAGGGCTGAACGTTAAGCGCAGCCTGCTGGACGCCGTATTGGCCGGGCTGATTGCCCTGATCGTGTTTGGGCCGATCGTCGGCATCGTTCTGAACGGTTACAGCTTTAACTTCGAGCCGCACCGTCTGGTGTGGATTATCGCGGTGGTGATGGCCGGGCGGCTGTTACTGAGCCTGTTTCTGCAAACCACACCGGGCCGTAAATTGCTGACGCGCTTTGACGGCGGTAACGACGGGGTGTATGTCCGGCCGATCGGCGCCAAGACCAGCCTGCGCTGGATTATTCCGTTAATGGCGGTCATCGCGCTGCTGTTTCCGTTTGTCGCCACCAAATACCTGCTGACGGTGGCGATACTGGGGCTGATTTACGTGCTGCTCGGGCTGGGCTTGAACATCGTTGTCGGGCTCGCCGGGCTGCTCGATCTGGGCTACGTGGCGTTCTACGCCATTGGCGCCTATGGGTTGGCGCTGGGCTACCAGTATCTCGGCCTCGGGTTCTGGGCGATGTTGCCATTGGGGGCGCTGATGGCGGCGCTGGCCGGCGCGCTGCTGGGGTTCCCGGTGTTGCGTATGCACGGTGACTATCTGGCGATCGTCACGCTGGGGTTTGGCGAGATCATCCGGCTGGTGCTGAACAACTGGATGTCGCTGACCGGCGGGCCGAACGGCGTCTCGGTCCCGGCGCCGACGATTTTTGGCCTGGAGTTTGGCCGACGCGCGAAGGACGGCGGCGTGCCGATTCATGAATTCCTCGGCATCACTTATAACCCTAACCTGAAATTTATCTTTATCTATGCGGTGCTGTTCCTGGTGGTGCTGCTGGTGCTGTATATCAAGCACCGGTTGACGCGCATGCCGATCGGCCGCGCCTGGGAAGCCCTGCGCGAGGATGAAATCGCCTGTCGTTCGCTCGGCTTAAACCACGTGTTGGTCAAGCTGTCGGCCTTTATGATGGGCGCGTCCACCGCCGGGCTGGCCGGGGTGTTTTTCGCCACCTATCAGGGGTTCGTCAACCCCACCTCGTTTACCTTCTTCGAATCGGCGTTGATCCTGGCGATCGTGGTGCTGGGCGGGATGGGATCGACCATTGGCGTGGTGCTGGCGGCGTTCGTGCTCACGGTGGCGCCGGAACTGTTGCGCAGCTTCGCCGAGTACCGCGTGCTGTTGTTTGGCGTGCTGATGGTGGCGATGATGATTTGGCGACCGCGTGGGCTGGTGCGGATCAGCCGAACCAGCTTTGCGCCGCGTAAGGGGGTGGCGCCATGAGCGACGCAATCTTGCAGGTTGAGCATCTGATGATGCATTTTGGCGGCATCAAGGCGCTCAACGACGTGAATCTGGCGGTCGAACGTGGCTCGATCACCGCGTTGATCGGCCCTAATGGCGCCGGCAAAACCACGGTGTTCAACTGCCTGACCGGCTTTTACCGCGCCACCGGCGGCGCCATCTTGCTTAACACCCACAAACGGCCAACCGACGTGATCCAGGTGCTGGGGCAGAAGTTTCGCGCCGGCGACTGGGTAAACCCGAAGCGGTTGGGATCGCGCCTGTACTACAAAATGTTCGGCGGGACCCATCTGGTCAATCGCGCCGGGCTGGCACGCACCTTCCAGAATATCCGTTTGTTTCGCGAAATGTCGGTGGTGGAGAATCTGCTGGTGGCGCAGCACATGCTCAGCAACCGTAATCTGGTCGCCGGGGTGCTCAATACGCCGGGCTATCGCCGGGCGGAAAGCCAGGCGCTGGATCGCGCTTTTTACTGGCTGGAAGTGGTGGAGCTGGTGGACTGCGCCAACCGGCTGGCGGGGGAGATGTCCTACGGCCAGCAGCGGCGGCTGGAGATCGCCCGGGCGATGTGCACTACGCCGGAGATGATCTGCCTTGACGAACCCGCCGCCGGGCTGAACCCGGTGGAGACGGCGACCCTGAGCCGCATTATCCGTTTCCTGCGTCAGCACCACGGCATCACGGTGCTGCTGATCGAGCACGATATGGGCATGGTGATGGAAATTTCCGATCGGGTGATTGTGCTCGACCATGGCGATGTGATCGCCGAAGGCACGCCGAAAGAAATACAGCATAACGACACGGTGATCGCCGCTTACCTTGGCGCGGATGAAGAGGAGCTGGCGGGATGAGCAATGTGATGTTGGAATTTCGCAATGTGGACGTGTTTTACGGCCCGATCCAGGCGTTGCAGCAGGTCTCGTTACAGGTCAATGAAGGGGAAACGGTGGCGCTGATTGGCGCCAACGGCGCGGGCAAGTCCACGCTGCTGATGTCGATCTTCGGCCAACCGCGCATCAGCGGCGGGCAGATCCTGTTTCGCGGAGAGGATATCAGCCAGCGTTCTACCCATTATGTTGCCAGCAGCGGTATCGCCCAGGCGCCGGAGGGGCGACGGATCTTTCCGGACATGAGCGTGGAGGAAAACCTGCTGATGGGCACCATCACTGTCGGCAATCGCTATGTGGATGAAGACCTGCAGCGCATGTTCGAGCTGTTTCCACGCCTGAAGGAGCGGCGCAACCAGCGGGCGATGACCATGTCCGGCGGCGAACAGCAGATGCTGGCGATTGCCCGAGCCTTGATGAGCCGCCCGAAGCTGCTGTTGCTGGATGAGCCGAGCCTGGGGCTGGCACCGATTATCGTCAAACAGATCTTCAGCATTCTGCGTGAATTGACCCGTGGCGGCATGACGCTGTTCCTGGTGGAGCAGAACGCCAACCATGCGCTCAAGCTGTCCGATCGCGGTTATGTGATGGTCAACGGCCAAATCCGGCTGACCGGCAGCGGCGCGGAGCTGTTAAGCAATCAGGAGGTGAGGAAGGCTTATCTGGGCGGCGCTTAAAACTGACGCTGGATCACGCGCACGTTCAGCCGTACCAGAGCGATGATGCCACTGGACAAGATCCGCAGGCCGCGGGGCAAATCGCGGCGGCGGATATCCAGCAACAACACGGTGCGCACCTGGTCGCTGTCGTTCCACACTTCGTGTTCGAAGGTGTCGTCCCACAGCATAAATTCCCCCTCGTTCAGCCGGTACTCCCGTCCGTCGACTTTCAACACCGCAGCGGGTTCACCGTCGGCGCGTTTGGGCATCGACAACACCAGATAGCCGCGCAGAATGCCGCGGAATGGGCCACGGTGCGCGGGCACCTGTTTGCCGGGCGCCAGAAATGACAATGAGGCTGAAAGCACATCCGGGGAAGAGGCGATCAATTGTGCAAGCTGCGGGCAACGGGCGAGGTTACGCGCTATTGGCTGCCCATAGGCCTGCATGATAAACATCCGCCAGTCGCGAGCGTCGTTGGCGGAGATCGACGCCTGTTCGCTCATGATCTCGTGAAAACGTGGGATATTACGCAGATCTTGCGCTACGGTCAGCGCTTCCTCGCGTATCTGCTGCCAGTGAGCGGTAAAGCGTTGGGCGTCGGGAAACAGCCGGTTGCTGTCGAGGACCGGTGAACTGCTGATGCGGCGATCGTAAATACGGCGAAGAGCAAGCACAGACCAATCGTAGATAGCTGACATAGTGACCTCAATAGCAGTGAGCCGATTTCTCGCCGTCTTAGGGTTGTTTTAGATGTGATTGCCGGACGATCAATTCGCCGGTGTACAGCCGTTGTCCGCCGGGTTCGAAGGCCTGCGTCAGGCAGTGAATGCCATCGGCTATCAGCTGCTGCATCGGCTGGCGGTAAGTGGTTAGCTGGTAGCTGGGGGAGGCCGCCAGCTCAATGTCGTCAAAGCCCACCACGGCAATCGGCGCACAGCCCGGCGTGGCACGTATGGCATCGATAACGCCGACTGCCAGAATGTCGTTCTCGCAAAAAATGGCGTCTATCCGTTGCTCTGCCGGGGTGGCGGCCAGGTAGGCCGAAAAGGCCTCCATCCCGCAAAGACGCTGGTAGTGCGGAGCCTGCAGCACCAGGTTGACCTCACGCTGCTGTTGCGCCAGCGCGGCACGGAAACCGTCCAGGCGGCGCAACTGGGTAGATTCGCTGATTGGCCCCGCCAGATAGCCCATACGCGGGTAATCTTGCTGGAGCAGCAACTCGCCAATGTCGAACCCAGCCTGATAACCGTGGGTCGCCAGCACCTGGATATAGGGGCTTTCACTGTAGCGATACAGCACTACCAGCGGAATACGGTGAATGTCTTGCGCCAGGCTGATCAGCCGGTCATTGAGCAGCGTGCCGAGGAACAGCAGCCCGTCCACCTGCATTTGGTCCGCCAGCGTCAGCACCGACTCGTAATCGTGCTCAGAGGTGATATTGAGCAGCAACGCCATATAACCGCGGCTTTGCAACTGCCGGGTCACTTCATCCAGCAGCGTAAAGATATGCGGGTTTTTCAGTTCGTCCGCCACCAGCCCGATGATGCGGGTACTCTTTTTCGACAGGCTGCGCGCCAGCAGGTTAGGGCGATAACCCAATTCACGCGCTGCGGTTTGAACCCGTTGCATGGCCTGCGGTGAGATCGACGCGCCGTCGGTAAAGGCACGCGATACCGTCCATTTAGACACGCCGGCGCGGGCGGCCACATCGCTGGCCGTCGCCTTGCGTGCTGCGGGCGCCGGGGTAGAGCCGGGTTTCTTCGCCATCATCTTTCGCTCGTGATGAAAAAACGGTATGGGTTCAACAGATTAGCACAGCGTGGTCGAATGCGGGAATTGCCGACGTCGGCGCGAGGATCCTGCGGGCCATCGGCACAACGCAGCGGATCTTTTTAGCGGTATTTTGTGATCCTGATTGGCAGATTTATTATGGCGCATTTGACTTATTTTTAACCCTCTCCAATAGTCCATCGCAAGTGGCATTTGTTGAGCGGTCAAGTTGCTACCTAATTTTGCACCCGGTTGCAGTTAAAGTTTGCACCCGGGTGCAATGCGACGAAAACAGTGAAATCCAAGGTTTCGGGAGCAACTATGCTAAATGGCGAAAGAAAAACGGCGCGCCCTCTGCGCTGGGCAATGGTCGGCGGCGGGCGGTTGGGGCAGGTGGGATACAAGCATCGCTGCGGGGCGCTACGGGATAATACCGCTTTTGAGCTGGTGGCCGGCGCGTTTGATATCGTGCCGGATCGCGGCCGCGAGTTTGGCGTGAACCTGGGGGTAGCGGCCGAACGCTGCTATGAAGATTACCGCACGTTGTTCGCTCAAGAGGCGCTGCGTGAGGACGGCATTGAAGTGGTGTCGGTAGCGACGCCGAACGGCACGCATTACGAAATTACCCGTGCGGCGCTGCAGGCCGGGTTGCACGTCATCTGCGAGAAACCGCTGTTTTTCACCAGCCAGGAAGCCTATGAAATTAAAGCGCTGGCGGCGGAAAAAAATCTGATCGTCGGCGTGACTTACGGTTTCTCCGGCCACCCGCTGCTGCTGCAAATGCGCGCGATGATCGCCAACGGCCAGATTGGCGAAGTACGGATGGTGGACCTGCAATATACCCACGGTTTTAATGCCACGGACGAAGTGGATCGCCTCAGCGAAGCGCAGAAATGGCGCATTGACCCCAAGATCTCCGGCCCGAGCTTTGTGCTGGGGGATATTTCCACCCACACCTACTACCTCTCCCAATTGGTCATGCCGCAGATGCAGATCCGCGAGCTGCTCTGCGATCGGCAAAGTTTTATTCCCTCGCGTGCGCCGCTGGAAGACAACGCGCTGGTGATGATGCGCTATGAAAGCGGCGCGGTTGGGCGGATGTGGGCTTCATCGGTGAATGCTGGCGCGATGAGCAGCCAGCGCATTCGCATCGTGGGGTCGAAGGCCAGCCTGGAGTGGAGCGACATCAACCCCAGCGAGCTGCGCTACGAGGTGCAGGGGCAGCCAAACCAGATGCTGTATCGCGGCATGGCGTATCTGGACGATACCTGCAACGCCTGGGAACGGCTGGGGGCTTTGCATACCGAAGGCCTGACCGAATCCTGGGCCAACATCTACCTGAAATTTGCTCTGGCTATCGACGCTACCCGCCGCGGCGATCGGCAGGCGCTGGCGCAACTGGTGTATCCGGATATCGACGCCGGGATCGAGGGCGTGCGCTGGATTGAAAACTGCGTGCGTTCCGCCAACCAGGGCGCCCGGTGGGTGGCCTTTGAATAAACCTATTTACCCGGAGCAAGAGCATGAAACTTTCTTTTTGTACCGATAGCCTGGGCCACCTGCCGTTTGAAGCCATGCTGGATCGCCTGGGCGAACTGGGGGTGTTTGGCGTGGAAATGACCACCGGCGGCTGGTCTTCGGCACCGCATCTGGACACCGTGGCGCTGTTACAGGACGCGGGCAAGCGGCGGCGGCTGATGGCGGCGCTGGAAAGCCGCGGCATGAAAATTGCGGCGCTGAACGTTTCCGGTAATCCGCTGGAGCCCGGCGTGCTGGGCGAAAAACACCGCCATGAGACCGACAACACGCTGGCGCTGGCCGCCGGCCTGGGGGTGAAAAAAATTGTTATGATGAGCGGATTGCCACCTGCGGCGCCCGGCGACAGCATCCCTAACTGGATCACCTATACCGTCAGTTGGCCGCCGACGCTGAAAAACTGCCTGGACTACCAGTGGAACGAGGTGGCGATCCCGTATTGGCAGAAGCTGGTGGATAAGGCGCAGGCGTTCGGCATAGAGAAGTTCGCGCTGGAAAATTTCAGCTCGATGCTGGTGTGGAACCCGGACACGTTGTTCAGGCTGCGCGACGCGGTGGGGCCGATGGTGGGCTTGAACCTCGATCCCAGCCATCTGATCTGGATGGGGGCCGATCCGATTGCCGTCGCACGGCGCCTGGGGGACGCAATCCACCACGTGCACGGCAAAGATGTGCGGCTGGAAAGGGGGATAGTGGCGGTCAACGGGCTGCTGGAAACCCGGCCGGTGGAACAGGTTGCACAACGTGCCTGGAACTATGTGGCCGTCGGGTGTGGGCAGGATTTGCAGTGGTGGAAGGAATTCTTCTCGGTGGTACGCATGATGGGTTACAACGACTGGGTCTCGCTGGAGATGGAGGATCTGACCATGTCGGTCGATGCCGGTATTAATACCTCGGTTGAGGCGTTACAACGCTGCATCAGCCAATAACGCCTGTTTATTTCTGCCAAAGGCCTGCAGGTTTGCAGGCCTGTGCGCGGCAAAAGACTGTCGAAAAAAACAGGCCAATAAAAGTGTGATCTATATCGCATTTACCCCGCCAGTTGGTTAAAATATCGCTACTTCCCGCACCTGTCCGGATCCCGTTTAACATGGAACAAACCCAGGTATCTCGCTCAACCGCCTGGTTGCGCGTGGTTATCCTTGCCGTCTCGGCCTTTATCTTCAATACCACCGAATTTATTCCGGTGGGGTTGCTGAGCGACATCGCCAAAAGTTTTTCAATGCAAACCGAGCAAGTGGGTTTGATCATCACCATTTACGCCTGGATTGTCGCCTCCGCCTCTCTGGTGTGCATGCTGCTCACCAGCAAAATTGAACGGCGCAAGCTGCTGATCGGGGTGTTCATACTGTTTATCGCCAGCCATGTGCTGACCGCCGTGGCCTGGAACTTCACCACGCTGGTGATTTCCCGTGCCGGTGTGGCGCTGGCTCACGCGGTATTCTGGTCGATCACCGCCTCGCTGGCGATCCGGGTCGCCCCGGCGGGCAAAAAGGCGCAGGCGCTGAGCCTGCTGGCCGGCGGTACCGCGCTGGCCATGGTGCTCGGCCTGCCGCTGGGCCGCGTGATTGGTCAGATCCTCGGTTGGCGCATGACCTTTATCGGCATCGCGGTTTGCGCCACCCTGGCGCTGGTGCTGCTGTGGCGTCTGCTGCCGGTGCTGAAAAGCGAGCATTCCGGTTCACTGTCCAGCGTACCGATGCTGTTTAAGCGTCCGGCGCTGGTCAGCCTGTATATGCTGACCATCATCGTGGTGACGGCGAATTTCACCGCCTACAGCTATATCGAACCCTTTATTCAGACCGTGGCCGGGCTGTCGGAAAACTTCACCACCCTGATGCTGTTGCTGTTCGGCGCCGCCGGTATCATTGGCAGCCTGCTGTTTAGCCGCTTCAGCGAACGTTTTCCGTCGGGCTTTTTCATCGGCGCCATCGCGCTGTTGATGCTGAGCCTGCTGCTGCTGCTGCCGGCCTCCGGCAATGAAAATCACCTGACGCTGCTGTTTGCGGTGTGGGGCATGGCCATTATGGCGATTGGCCTGTCGATGCAGGCCAAGGTGTTAAACCTGGCGCCGGACGCCACCGACGTGGCGATGTCGATCTACTCCGGGCTGTACAACTTTGGTATCGGCGGCGGCGCGCTGCTGGGTAACCAGGTCAGCCAGCATCTGGGCATGGGCAACATCGGTTTTGTCGCTGCACCGCTGGCGCTGATTGCCCTCGGCTGGTGTGTGCTGAACTTTTACCGCGGCGAACGCCTGCAACACCACCACATCCGCTAAGCCCCACCGCACGACAGCGGGCCATCAGTTCGCTGTCGTGCATTGCTACTCCGGTTGAATTTTCTCTCAGCAAAACAGATTGCTGCAGTTTTTTATGCTTAAAATTTTTTCATAGTCTGCTAATTAAATATTTAACTCCGACGCCGAGCCGATAGCATAGAAAACTATCGATTATGTTATGGCGAGGTTAATGGTGAGTGAGTCTTTGGTTGCGGGAAGCGTGGGGGCGGCCCAGTCGCCGATCCATGAACGGGATCTGTCGGCAAGAATAGATGCATTGCCCACCTCCGCCGGGCTGTGGCGGTTTATTGCTTTGCTGGCGTTAGGCGGCTTTTTTGAACTCTACGACCTGTTCCAGACCGGATACATCAGCACCGGCTTAATCGCCGAAGGCATCTTCCATACCGGAGCGCAGGGCGTGTTCGGTGTCTCCGACCAGGCGGCATTCGCCTCCGCCACATTCCTTGGCCTGTTTATCGGCGCCAGCCTGCTCAGCCCCTATGCCGACCGCTTTGGCCGCCGCACCACCTTTATGTTTGCCCTGGCCTGGTATGGCATCTTTTCGCTGTGTCTGGCTTTTCAGCATCAGGCCGAATGGGTGATCTTCCTTCGCTTTTTGGTCGGCGTCGGCTTGGGCATTGAGCTGGTGACGATCGATACTTACCTGACCGAATGGGTGCCCGCACATCTGCGCACCCGGGCGTTTGCCTTTTCCTTCTTCATTCAGTTTCTCTCGGTGCCGACGGTGGCGTTAATGTCGTGGTGGCTGGTGCCGCAAACCATCCTGGGCCTGAGCGGCTGGCGTTACGTGGTGATCGCCGGTGCGGTGGCTTCGTTGGTGATCTGGCTGGTGCGTAAAGGCCTGCCGGAATCGCCGCGCTGGCTGGCACAGCAGCGGCGCTACCCGGAGGTCCGGCAGGTGATGCAGGCGATGGAACGACGCTGCGGCGTCACCCATACGGCGGATTTCCCCGCGCATGACGCGCAAGCACACAGCGAAATGCCGGCGCAGGGGAGTTTTAAGGATATCTGGTCGCCGCGTTACCGCAGTCGTACCCTGATGCTGGTGGTGATGAATTTCTTCCAGGCCATCGGATTCTTTGGCTTTGGCAACTGGCTGCCCGCTTTGCTGGCCGGAAAGGGAGCCTCCATCACCCACAGCTTGCTGTATGCCTTCTTTATTACTCTGGCTTACCCGTTGGGTTCGCTGCTGTGCAGCCGCTATGCCGACAAGATGGAAAACAAGTGGCAGATTGTACTTTCCTGCCTGGTGACGGTGATCTTCGGCTCGCTGTTTGCCCTGCAAAACAACCCCGTCTGGCTGATCCTTTGCGGTTTCTTCATCACCTGGTCCAATGCCTGGTTGACCTATAGCTACCATTCTTATCAATCGGAAGTGTTCCCGACTTATATACGTGCCCGCGCTGTCGGCTTCTGCTATTCGTTCAGCCGACTGTCGACGGTATTCAGCAGCCTGATCATCGGCATCATTCTGCAATACGGCGGCTCGGTGGGGGTTATCACGTTTATCGTGGCCAGCATGCTGATTGTGATGGTGGTGATCGGCGTGTTTGGCCCGAAAACGCGCGGTATCGATCTGGAAAATATTTGAGTACTACTCGCGTGAGATCCTGTGAAATAAAAAGCCCGCTTAAACTGACCTAAGCGGGCTTTCAGGCTACTGACAAAGCCTTCACTGGTGTTTGGCATAGGGGCGCTGCATGCTGCGCCCGTTACATCTCTTAGGCGAGATCAAAACGATCGAGGTTCATCACCTTAGTCCAGGCGGCGACAAAGTCGCGTACGAAGCTGCCCTGGGCGTCTGAGCTGGCGTAGACTTCCGACAAAGCCCGCAGCTGAGAGTGCGAACCGAAGATCAGATCGGCACGCGTCGCCGTCCATTTGAGCGCACCCGTTTGGCTGTCGCGCCCTTCAAACACGCCGTCTTCGTTGGCCGCTTTCCAGGTGGTGCCCATATCCAGCAAATTGACGAAGAAGTCGTTGGTCAGCGCCTGTGGGCGTTGGGTCAACACGCCGTGCTGGCTTTGACCGACGTTGGCGTTCAGCACCCGTAACCCGCCCACCAATACCGTCATTTCCGGTGCGGTCAGCGTCAACAGCTGCGCTTTATCGACCAACAGCGCCTCGGCCGGCACGCTGAATTGCTGCTTCAGGTAGTTGCGGAAGCCATCGGCCACCGGTTCCATCGCTTCGAAGGATTCGACGTCGGTCTGCTCCTGCGTTGCGTCCATGCGGCCCGGCGTGAAGGGAACGCTCACCGGGTGCCCGGCGCTGATCGCCGCCTTTTCGATGCCGGCCGCACCGGCCAGCACGATCACATCCGCCAGCGAGACGCGTTTATTACCTGACTGTGCCTGGTTAAAGGCCTGCTGAATACCTTCCAACGTGGCCAGGGTTTGTGCCAGCTGAGCAGGCTCGTTCACCGCCCAATCCTTTTGTGGCGCCAGACGAATACGCGCCCCGTTGGCGCCGCCGCGTTTGTCGGAACCGCGGAAGCTGGAGGCGGATGCCCAGGCGGTGGAAACCAGCACCGATACCGGCAGGCCCGAGGCCAGGATCCGGGTTTTAAGATCGGCAATATCCTGATCGTTAATCAACCCATGATCGACCGCCGGGATCGGATCCTGCCAAATCAGCTCTTCGGCCGGCACTTCCGGGCCGAGATAGCGAGCGCGCGGCCCCATATCGCGGTGGGTCAGTTTGTACCAGGCACGAGCGAAGGCGTCGGCAAGCTGATCGGGATGTTCATAGAAACGGCGTGAGATCTTTTCATAGGCCGGATCGAAACGCAGCGACAGGTCAGTCGTCAGCATGGTCGGGCGCTGCTTTTTGTTGGGATCGAAGGCATCAGGAATGGTTTCGCCGACGTCTTTGGCCACCCACTGGTGTGCACCGGCCGGGCTTTGCGTCAGCTCCCACTCGTATTCGAACAGGTGCCGGAAGAAGTCGTGGTTCCACTGGGTTGGGGTGGTGGTCCAGGTGACTTCCAAACCGCTGGTGATGGCGTCTTTACCCTTGCCGGTACCGAAGCTGCTATGCCAGCCGAGACCCTGCAGTTCAAGGCCTGCGCTTTCCGGATCGTCACCGACGTGCGACGCCGGGCCCGCGCCGTGGGTCTTGCCGAAGGTGTGGCCGCCGGCAATCAGCGCCACGGTTTCTTCGTCGTTCATCGCCATGCGGGCGAAGGTTTCGCGGATGTCGCGCGCCGCAGCGACCGGATCGGGGTTGCCGTCCGGGCCTTCCGGGTTGACGTAGATCAGGCCCATTTGCACTGCGGCCAATGGGTCCTCAAGGTTGCGATCGCCCGAGTAGCGGCTGTTCTGACCGCCGCTCAGTTCCAGCCAGATCTTTTCCGAGCCCCAGTAAACATCATCCGGTTCCCAGGTGTCGGCGCGGCCGCCCGCGTAGCCAAAGGTTTTAAAGCCCATGGATTCAAGCGCCACGTTGCCGGTCAGGATAATCAGATCGGCCCAGGAAATTTTACGGCCGTATTTTTGCTTAATCGGCCACAGCAGGCGACGGGCCTTATCGAGGCTGACGTTGTCGGGCCAACTGTTGAGCGGCGCAAAACGCTGCTGGCCTTCACCCGCACCGCCGCGACCGTCGCCGATGCGGTAGGTCCCGGCGCTGTGCCAGGCCATGCGGATGAACAGGCCGCCATAGTGGCCAAAGTCTGCCGGCCACCACTCCTGCGAGTCGGTCATCAGGGCATGCAGGTCTTGTTTCACCGCCGCCAGATCAAGGCTGTTGAAGGCTTTGGGGTAGTCGAAGTCCGGGTCCATCGGGTTGGAGAGGGGGGAGTGTTGGTGCAGCGGCTTCAGGCTAAGTTGGTTGGGCCACCAGTCTTGATTCGAAGGGCCGCGGCGCGGTGCATTCAGTTTACCGCCGCCCGAAAAGGGGCATTTGCTTTCAGTTGTCATGTTGCGCTCTCTGCTTCGTAGGTTGCTCGCCAGGCCCGAAATGTCTGATGCCTGAGGGAGCCGTTAGCTTGCTATCGCGGGCAAAAGCCCACATCGGGTGTTGCGCTAAGGGGTTATCTAATCAACTGATTTACAAAAATAAAAAATGAGCTCTCTTCGTCAGGCTCGCAGCGGGGAGCCTACCGATACTCAGCATTAAGCGTAGTCAGTAGATGCAGATAGATAAAATAGGAATAGTTGAATGTTGTGATAGTTTTTGGCTATTGAATTTTATTTTATTGATAGGGTTATTAGGAGGAAGGGAAAGAGGGCAGCGTTGCGTTCATTGCGTTAATAAAGGGGAGCTCTTGATTAATGCTTCTTTGGTGGGTTTTTGTAAAATGATTTATATGAGGGAAAATAACTTATCCAATAATAAGCTAATTAATTGTTGGTGTGCTGATAGAGGAATTTCTAACCAAACTATGGCGATGAGGTAGTGGTTGGTAAGATGATAGGTCTGTTTTGTGCCAGGAGCGGATGTTGCATGTCCCCTAGAACGCGATTAAACAAATTGCGGTGCGGCTTATTCCTGCCTCTCATGAAAAAGGGCACTAACTGAAAGATGCCAGTCCATCTTCTCATGTATATCTACATCCACACATAGTCATTATGAAAGGATGGATGGAGATGCTGAGAGGTAAAAGAGCTGTGATTACTGGTGGAGGCGCGGGATTTGGGCAAGCGCTGTGCGTGTGGTTGACGCAAGAAGGCGTCGAGGTGCATTTTTCCGCGAGGCGTGCTGATGATATTCAAAAAACTTGCAGCATCATCACGGCTGAAGGTGGGAGTGCAAAAGGGTATATCTGTGATTTAACCCAGCCTGAATCCATTTCTCAGTTTTCTTCACAGCTGTTATTTTCCGACAAGCCCATAGACATTTTAATTCTCAATGCCGCTCAGTGGCTGTCAGGCACGTTAGACGATCAACCCGATACAGAAATCATCAATACCGTCAGTTCAGGCCTGACAGGTTCAATTCTACTGACTCAGGCTTTGCTATCCGGATTAAGACGTTCTGAAAGCG
This sequence comes from Serratia sp. Ser99, assembly GCF_024519545.1. Lineage (NCBI taxonomy): Bacteria > Pseudomonadati > Pseudomonadota > Gammaproteobacteria > Enterobacterales > Yersiniaceae > Serratia > Serratia sp. Ser99. The sequence continues at coordinate 16,241 of NZ_JALJRT010000018.1, forward strand.
CGGATATCGTCTCAATTATATCTTCATGTGGGATCCCGCATTTTACAGATTCAATTGCGCACCCCGCTTTTTTTGCTAGCAAACACGGGCTTAGCGGTTTTACAACTAAACTTTCTAACCAGTTGTCCGAAGAGAATATACGTGTGACCGGGCTGTATCCCCCGGATTTTGAACTAACCGGATTAGATACATTTGTCGATAGCCAGCCCAGAATGGGGGAACGTCTAATGAATGGGCGCTCGATCTGGGAAACAATTCGTTTTGTGCTGGCTCAACCGCGTAGTTGCCATATCAGTAGCATCTACTTTGAAGGTCCAACTCGCGAAAAACTGAATGTTTGAGGCTGAGTTTGGCGATGTTGAACAGAGCACTCAACGTCCACTCCTCGCTCAAAGCAAAAAGCAAAAAGCCCGCTCAGGTTTCCCTGAGCGGGCTTCTCTAATATGGCTCCTCTGACTGGACTCGAACCAGTGACATACGGATTAACAGTCCGCCGTTCTACCGACTGAACTACAGAGGAATCGTGTGAACGGCCGGAATCATAACGGGGTGTTGGCAGCATGTCAAAGGCGGATTACGCATTCTGTGACTGTTTGCTTACAGAATGCGCAACCCGTTGAGGTTTTGGCAGATTTAGCCCAGTTCCGCGCGTTTTAACCGCAGCTGATAGTGGTAATGGCTGCGGCTGAGCAGGGAGTTCGCATTGACGCTCGGGCTCCAGGAATCGTCGCCGCCGACCCCCATATGGAAGCCGTCGAGGTTGAGCCAGGTACCGGCTTCCGGCTGCAACAGATGTTGGTGGCTACAGTCCATCAACTGACGCAGGCCGTAGCGGCTGAGTGAAAAGTGGAACTGCCCGTCGACGTGCCAGTCGCCGTACTGCAACTGGCGGGTGTCGCAGCGCAGGCCGTTTTCGCCGGGGAAGATGTACGGCGTGTGCAGTTCTTCCAGCGGTCGTTGCCAGCGCCCGAATTGCGCGGCAAGGCGACGGTCCGGATAGTTTTCATGCGGCCCCAGGCCCAGCCATTGTGCCTGCGGATGGGTGTCCGCCAGTTGGCAGGTCAGGCCGATACGCGCCGGTGGCGGCAAGCTGGCGGCGATTGCGACGTCAACGCTGACGCTGACCGCGCCCTGGCTGTCGAACAACCACTGTTTGCGGCTGCATAACAGCGTTTCCCCATCTACCCCGAACCGGTGCTCGCTCACCACCCTTACGCCGTCGCTCAGCAGATCGGCCTGCAGCAGCACGCAGTGCTCTTCCAGCCGGTACATGCCGGCCAGCTTCCAGCGTTCGACCCAGGCATTGGGATCGATACGTTCCACTTCGCTGATGCCAATGTCGTTATCCAACGGCGCACGGATAAAGTTATCTTGCAGCGGCGTCAGCAGCAGCGCTTCGCCATCTTGCCACCATTGGCTCAGGAGGCCATTTTCGCGGGTAAACTGCCAGCGTTGCTCGCCATGGCTGATCTCAATCGTCCGCTCATTCTGGTTCAGCTGTGGGGCAAGGCCTTTCGTTGCCGGCGGCGCCAAATGCAGCGTGCGCGGTATCGGCCATTGATCCCAGGCGCAGCGATGGTTGGCTTCGGACCAGTCGGTGGCCTTGGGCTGCACCACCGCCACATTCAGCCACAGCTCGCCGGGCTGATGAAGTATCGGCAAGCGGTCGAGCAGGTGGAAGCTGGCGCAGCCCTGCGGTGGTAGCGCGAGGTCAAAGCTGCCGCTGGCGCGTTCTACGCCGTCCAGCTCCAGTCGCCAGTCCAGCCGTTCGTTATCGCTATGGCGGAACAGGTACTCGCTGCTGACGGTCAACGTCAGCGTTGTGGCATCGAAGGCAAACTGGAAAAATTGCTGGGCGCGTTGCGCCTCGAACAGCGCCGGATGTGGCGTGCGATCGGGGAACACCAGGCCGTTAAGGCAGAATTGCCGATCGTTAGGCGTGTCGCCGAAGTCGCCGCCGTACGCCCAGAACTCATCTCCGTTGTCATCGCGGCGGGTGAGTGCCTGATCGACCCAGTCCCAGACGAAGCCACCTTGCAGTCGCGGATACTGGCGGAAGGCCTGCCAATAGCGGTCAAAACCGCCGAAGCTGTTGCCCATCGCGTGAGCGTATTCGCACAGGATCAGCGGCCGCTGTTCATCCGGCAGGCCGATCCACTTCTTGATCGACCACTTGGGCACGGCAGGGAACGGCTGATCCTGATCCACCCGGGCGTACATCGGGCAGATAATGTCGGTCGCGGCGCTATTGGCGCCGCCGCCTTCATACTGCACCGGGCGAGTAGGGTCCTGGCTTTTCACCCAGCGATAAAGCGCGTCGTGGTTGCAGCCGTGGCCGGATTCGTTGCCCAGCGACCAGATAATAATGCAGGGGTGGTTGCGATCCCGCTGCACCATGCGCGTCACGCGCTCGCTCATCGCCGGTAGCCACAGTGGATCGTCGGAAAGCCGGTTCATTGGCTGCATGCCGTGGGTTTCAATATTGGCTTCGTCGACCACGTACAGCCCATAGCGGTCGCACAACCGGTACCACAGCGGGTGATTGGGGTAGTGCGAGCAGCGCACCGCATTGAAGTTGTGCTGTTTCATCAACAGAATGTCGTGGCGCATCGTGGCTTCATCCATCACCTGACCGTGCTGCGGATGATGTTCATGCCGGTTGGTGCCGCGGATCAGCAGCGGCTGGCCGTTCAGCTTCAGCAACCCGTTGCTGATGTCGATCTGACGGAAGCCAACGTCATAGGCTTCCACCTCAATAATTTCCCCGTCTGGCGCCAACAGTGCCAGCGTGGCCCGGTACAGCGTTGGGGTTTCAGCGCTCCAAAGCGCAGGCTGTTCCACCGGCAGACGCAGCGTTGTGCGGTCATCATAGGCACCGCGCTCGTCGATAATTTCGCTGCCGAGCGCCTGGATTTTTTCGCCAATCAGCTGGCCATCGCGCCACAGCTGCAGTTGTACCCGGTGCTGTGTCGGTCGATTGACGTGCGCTTCCACCACCAGTTCGCCACGGCGGAAGCCGTCGTAAAGCGGGGTTGTGATGCGAATATCGCTCAGGTGGATGGCGGGTTTATGCAGCAGGCTGACGTCGCGGAAAATCCCGCTCATGCGCCACATATCCTGATCTTCCAGATAGCTGCCATCGCACCAGCGCAGCACCATCACCGCCAGTCGGTTTTCACCGGCCTGCAGCCAGGGGCTGAGGTCAAATTCGGCGGGCAGGCGGCTGTCTTGCGAATAGCCGACCCAATGGCCGTTGCACCACAGGTAAAACGCCGAGTTGACGCCGTCAAAGATAATGCGCGTCTGCCCCTCGGCCAGCCAGGCGGGATCGACGGTAAACTGGCGGGAATAGCAACCGGTCGGGTTTTCTTCCGGGACCAGCGGCGGGTTAACCGGGATCGGGTAGCGGACGTTGGTGTAGATCGGCGCGTCATAACCGGCAAGTTGCCAGTTGGACGGCCCCGCCAGCCGGTCGGCATCGGGCAGGTCCTGCCGCAGCCAGGCTTCGGGCACCGCCTGCGGGCTGCGGTAATAGCTGAACTGCCAGTCGCCGTTTAACGTTTTCTGGCTGCTGCTGGGGCTGTCGTCACGCGCCGCATTCAGATCGCGCCAGCTCGCAAAAGGCGGATGCGCAGCCAGCCGCTGATAATGGGTGCAGGCCGGATTTTGCCAGTCCCGGCGGGCAATAAGGTCTTTCAGGGAAGGAGAGGGCAGAGCACTCATCGGCGATCGTCCTGTCGGCAGAGTAGAGGGGCATCATGCCGAATAAGATGCTGAGGAGAACCCAAAAAGTAAAGCGGTTACATTCAAGCTTGCAGGGGCGATCAAATAACCGCTTATTCTGGCTGAGCAGGCCGGTAAATCCGCTGCGGACGGCCTACCTTGCCGTAAATGATTTCGGCGCGCAGCTGCTGGGCGGCGGTACAAAACTCCAGATAACGGCGTGCCGTGGTACGGCTTAACCCCATCTGTTGCGCAACGCTTTCAGCGGTGTGGCTGACCGAGGGCTGTTCGAACAGGCCGCGTATTTTAACCAGCGTCAGCTCATCGATGCCTGCCGGCAATGTCGCCATAGGCTCGCCGCGGGCGTAGGTATTGAACATCTGATCAATGCGGCGCTGGTTAAGGTGTGCCTTATCCTTCAGCGCCTGGTGCCGCTGGCTGAAGCGCAATAGCGTGTGGGCCAGCCGATCATAGGCCAGCGGTTTGATCAGGTAATCGAACACCCCGTAGCGCAGGGCTTCGGCCACGGTGTCCATGTCGCTGGCGGCGGTGATAAAGACGATACCGCCGGCATAACCGCTCAGTGTCAGTTCGCGCAGCAGCTCAATGCCCTGGCCGTCGGGCAGGAAGTTATCCAGCAGGATCAGATCCGGCTTGAAGCGCTCGACCATGGTACGGGCCTGCGCCAGGGTACCCGCCAACCAGATTTGTCGGCAGCCGCCGTTTTGCCGGATAAATTCCGCGTGCATTTCTGCCAGCGGCGTTTCGTCTTCGACGATCAGTATATTCAGCCATTCCATAGTGAATCCCGTCTCCCCGTCGTCTTGCAGATTGCGATTAATATGCTACGAAAATGTAAGTTAATTGCCGCGTAAAATAAAGATTATCTCAATAATAAACACCATAAAAATAATTAAGTAAATAAAGAACATTAAATAACTTATTAACCGAAAGGGGTTTGTGAAATAGGTCAATAATTCGCTATTTTTTTCTGTTTACCATTGTTTCATTAAGTGTCCTTGTTGGATTTATCTCCATGGTTTCTAAGGTTTTAATTCCTGTGATAAATGTTAATTGACACTCTTTTTTGTATTTATTTTGTTATTTAATAGTTAACCCAGAGGGCGTGTTATGTTGGGCGACACCCTATTTAATCGAGTCAAAAGGTCCGATCATAAAAGTATCGCGCAGATTAATGCTTTCCTGCGCAGTAACGATCTGAATATTGACACCACGGTTGAAATATTTATTACCGTGACGCAAAACGATAAGTTGGTCGCCTGCGGCGGCATTGCCGACAATATTATCAAATGCGTCGCCATCAGCCCGCAAATGCGCGGCGAAGGTTTGGGGCTGACGTTGGCAACGGAGCTGGTGAATCTGGCTTATGAACGCCATCACACCCAGCTGTTTATCTACACCAAAATCCAAAATGAGCCGTTGTTCCAGCAATGCGGTTTCTACCCCATCGCCCGGGTGCCGGGCATCGTGGTGTTGATGGAAAACAGCCCGTGCCGGCTGAAACGCTATGCCGCTCAGTTAGCGGGCCAGCGCCGGCCGGGCACCACCATCGGCAGTATCGTGATGAACGCTAACCCCTTTACCCGCGGCCACCAATACCTGGTGCGCCAGGCCGCTGCGCAATGCGACTGGCTGCACCTGTTTTTGGTCAAGGAAAATACCTCGCGCTTCAGCTATGAAGATCGGCGGCGGCTGGTGCTGGCGGGCACCGCAGACATTCCTAACCTGACGGTGCACGAAGGGTCGCAATACGTCATTTCACGCGCCACCTTCCCCTGTTACTTCATTAAAGATCAAGGTATTGCCGACGACTGCTACACCGAAATCGATCTGAAGATCTTCCGTCAGTATCTGGCGCCCGCGTTGGGCATTACCCACCGCTTCGTCGGCAACGAGCCTTTCTGCGCGGTCACCGCCAAGTACAACCGCGATATGCGTTATTGGCTGGAAACCCCGGCGCTACCCAGCCCGCCGATCGCGCTGGTAGAAATCGAACGTTTGCAATATCAGGGCACGGCGATCTCCGCCTCCTGGGTGCGCAAGCTGCTGGCCGCCGGGGACTTTCACGCCGCCGCGCCGCTGGTGCCGCCAGACACCCTGTATTACCTGCAAGATTTGCAAACGCAGCGCCGGGCCAAGCCGGCGGCACACCCCTTTGAATCCGCACAATCAGGTGAAAGATGAAAATTATCCGAGAAGCAATGGCCGGCACGCTGGAATCCAGCGATGTCATGGTGCGCATCGCCCCCGCCGAGGGGCCGGAACACGATCTGCTGATCGCCAGCAGCGTAGAGAAACAGTTCGGCGAAGCCATCCGCCAAACGTTGCTGGAGGTGCTGCAACGTTATCAGGTGGAGCCGGTGCAGGTGATGGTGGACGACAAAGGCGCGCTCGACTGCGTGCTGCGTGCCCGGCTGGAAACCGCGCTGATGCGCGCCAGCGACAACGGCCTACTGCCATGGGGGGCGCATCATGAAAACGCTGAATAAACACCGTCTGCGCCGCAGCATGCTGTTCGTGCCCGGTGCCAATGCGGCCATGGTGAGCAACGCCTTTATCTATCAGGCCGATGCGCTGATGTTCGATCTGGAAGACTCGGTGATCCTGCGCGAAAAAGACGCCGCGCGGCGGCTGGTGTATCACGCGTTGCAACACCCGCTGTATCAGGAAGTGGAAACCATTGTGCGCGTCAACGCGCTGGATTCCGCCTACGGGCTGGCGGATCTGCAGGCGGTAGTGCGCGGCGGGGCGGACATCGTGCGGCTGCCGAAAACCGACAGCGCGCAGGACGTGGTGGATATGGATCGCGAAATTGCCGCCATCGAAGCCGACTGCGGGCGTCCGGTGGGCAGTACCGGCCTGCTTGCGGCGATTGAGTCGGCGGCGGGGATCACCCAGGCGGTCGCCATCGCCCATGCCTCACCGCGGTTGATTGGCATCGCGCTCGGCGCGGAAGACTACGTGCGCAACCTGCGTACCGAACGTTCGCCGGAGGGTATTGAGCTGCTGTTTGCGCGTTGCTCAATATTACAGGCGGCGCGGGCCGCGGGCATTCAGGCGTTCGACACCGTGTATTCCGATGCCAATAACGAAACCGGCTTCCTGCAGGAAGCGGCGCTGATCAAACAGCTCGGTTTCGACGGCAAATCCCTGATTAACCCACGGCAAATTGAACTGCTGCACAACCTGTATGCGCCAACCGCCAAGGAAGTGGCTCACGCCCAGCGGGTGGTGGATGCCGCGGCGGCGGCGGAGCAGGAAGGGCGCGGGGTAGTGTCGCTCAACGGCAAGATGGTCGACAGCCCGGTGATTGAACGCGCGCGGCTGGTATTGCAACGCGCAGCGCTTTCCGGCATCCGCGAAACGTCGGTTCAGCACGGAGAGGAAGCATAATGAAACGCCAACAACGACTGATGACCCTGAACAACCTGGCGGACCTGCGCTGCTATCAGGATGCCTCCAAGGCCAACCTGCAGGCGCGCAAGCCGCGCGATATCAAACGCTGCGACACGCTGGAACAGGCGGTACGCCGCAGCGGTTTGCAGGACGGAATGACCATCTCTTTCCACCATGCATTTCGCGGCGGCGATCTGGCGCTGAATCAGGTGATGGAAACGCTGGCGGCGATGGGGTTCCGCAACCTGACGCTGGCCTCCAGCTCGCTGAGCGAATGCCATGCGCCGCTGGTCGGCCATATCCGCAACGGGGTGGTGAGCCGCATTTACACCTCCGGCCTGCGTGGCCCGCTGGCGGATGCCATCTCACGCGGCCTGCTGGCCGAACCGGTACAAATTCACTCCCACGGTGGCCGCGTCAACCTGATCGAGTCCGGTGAACTGGCGATAGACGTCGCCTTCCTCGGGGTTCCGGCCTGCGACGAATTTGGCAATGCCAACGGCTACAGCGGCGAAGCCTGCTGCGGTTCGTTGGGCTACGCCAAAGTGGATGCCGATACCGCAGGCACCGTGGTGTTGCTGACCGAAGCGATCCTGCCTTATCCGCATCATCCGGCCAGCCTGGCGCAGGATCGGGTCGATCTGATTGTTCAACTCGAGCGAGTGGGGGACGCCGACAAGATCGGTGCCGATGCCACCCGCATGACTTCTAACCCGCGTGAATTACTGATTGCCCGCCGCGCTGCCGAAGTGATTGCCGGTTCCGGCTTCTTTACCGAAGGTTTCTCGCTGCAAACCGGCACCGGTGGGGCTTCGTTAGCGGTGACGCGTTTTCTGGAAGACAAAATGCGCGCGCGTGGCGTTCGCGCCGGTTACGCCCTCGGCGGTATTACCTCAACCATGGTGGATCTGCATGAAAAAGGGCTGATTGCTCGCCTGCTGGACGTGCAGAGTTTTGACCGTGCGGCGGCGATGTCGTTGGCGCGCAATCCCAACCACATTGAAATCAGCGCCAATCAGTACGCCAACTTCAGTTCGAAGGGCGCTTCGGTCGACCGGCTTGACGTGGTGGTGCTAAGCGCGCTGGAAATCGATACCGGCTTCAACGTCAACGTGCTGACTGGTTCCGACGGCGTGCTGCGCGGGGCTTCTGGCGGTCACTGTGACACCGCCGCGGCGGCACGGTTGGCGATCATCGTCGCACCGCTGGTGCGCGGGCGCATTCCAACGCTGGTCGAGCAGGTTACCACCTGCGTCACGCCGGGCTCCAGCATCGACATTTTGGTTACCGATCACGGTATTGCCGTTAACCCGGCGCGGCCGGAGTTGGCGCAGCGGCTGCAAGAGGCAGGGCTGCCGGTGGTTGGCATCGACTGGCTGCGCCAGCGTGCGCTGTTGCTGACCGGCGAACCGCAGCCGATCGCTTTCACCGACAAAGTGGTGGCGGTCGTGCGTTATCGCGACGGTTCGGTGATCGACGTGGTGCATCAGGTGGCGGAGTAACGTGATGACCTGCGTCCCTCCTGAACTGGCCGCCAACCGCGCCGTCAGCCTGCCGGAACTGCTGACCAGCCGCGAGTGCCGCCAGGCACGGCAGCAGGCGTGGCAGGCTCAGCACGCTTCCACGCTGCTGGTGCTGACGCTGGTGGTGCCCGGTGCGGTAAAAGACAGTGCCCTGACCCGCAACATCTTCAACCTCGGCTGGCAGGCGCTGCAGCAAATGGGGCGTGAGCAAAACTGGCATTGCCTGCAGGCGGAAGCGCTGGCGCTTTCCACCGGTTGCGAGGGGTTTATGGCGCTGCAGGCCGATGCCCAACGGGTGAAAGACTGCGCCATGCAGTTGGAGGTTCAGCAGCCGATAGGTCGGCTGTGGGATATCGACGTGCTGGATCCCGAGGGCCGTATTTTATCGCGCCGCGATCTGGGGCTGGCGGAGCGCCGCTGCCTGCTGTGCAGCCAGCCGGCCAAAATCTGCGCCCGTCAGCGGCGACACAGCAGCGAACAGCTGCTGCAGGAAATGGAAAGGATGCTCAATGATGCGCTCTCAACCCGTTGAACTCGCCCGGTGTAGCCCACCGGCGCCGGTCAGTGGCTTTGCCCATGCCGCCTACCGCGCCCTGTTGGTCGAAGTGAATCTGACGCCCAAACCGGGGCTGGTGGATCGCCACAACAACGGTGCCCACCGGGACATGAACATCGGCCATTTTTACCGCAGCGCCCGCGCTATCGGCATCTGGCTGCCGCGCTTTGTCCGTCAGGGGCAGGAAGACGCCCGTTGCCCGGCTGCCGAGCAGTTGGTCAGGCTGCGTCCGCTGGGGCTGGCCTGCGAAAACCACATGTTTCAGGCCACCGGTGGCGTCAACACCCATAAAGGCAGCGTATTTTCCCTCGGCCTGCTGTGCACCGCTTTCGGTCGCCTGTCCCAGAGGCCGCAGTCTATTGACGCCGCCACGCTGTGCGCCGAAGTGGCGTCGATGTGTCGTGGACTGGTGGCGCGCGAGCTGCAACAGCGCAATGCGTTGCAGACCGCCGGCCAAAGGCTGTTTGCCCAACACGGCCTGAGCGGCGCGCGCGGCGAGGCGGAGTCCGGCTTCGAGCGGGTGATTAACGGTGCGCTGCCGCTGTACCTGCAACGGCTGAACGCCGGGTGCGATGAGCAAACGGCGCTGATGGACAGCCTGCTGTGGCTAATGGCCAACAACGATGACACCAATGTCGCCTCACGCGGCGGTCTCGAAGGCCTGCGTTGGTTGCAGCGGCGTGCCGGCGAACTGCTGGCGCAGGGGGGAGCCCAGGGTCAGCAGGGCATAGCACGCCTGCGGCAGTTCGACGCCGAGTGCATTCACCGCAATCTCAGCCCAGGCGGCAGTGCCGATCTGTTGATCGTCACCTGGCTGCTGGCGCAATTACCGAATTCCACTAAGCCCGCTGCCTTTCAAGCCACAACTTGGAATCCCTAGGGCATAGCTAAAAAAATAACCCGTCTTCAGGAGAAACTTATGTCCGAAACCAAGGAAAAAATCTGGAAAGCGCTGGCGCCACTGTTGGTGCTGGCGATCCTGCTCTGGATACCCACGCCCGAAGGCATGCCGCCGCAGGCCTGGCGCTACTTCGCCATTTTTGTGGCGATGATTGTCGGCATGATCCTGGAGCCGATCCCGGCGACGGCGATCAGCTTTATCGCCGTGACCCTCAGCGTGCTGAGCGCCAACTGGGTGTTGTTCGGGGCGCAGGAATTAGCGGAGCCGGGCTTCAAGGCCGGTAAAGAGGCGCTGAAATGGGGGCTGGCCGGATTTTCCAGCACCACCGTCTGGCTGGTGTTCGGCGCATTTATCTTTGCGCTCGGCTACGAAGCCACCGGGCTGGGGCGACGCATTGCCCTGTTTTTGGTGAAGTTTATGGGCAAGCGTACCCTGACGCTCGGTTATGCGGTGGTGATCATCGATATCCTGCTGGCACCTTTTACCCCGTCCAACACCGCCCGTACCGGTGGCACCGTGTTCCCGGTGGTGAAAAACCTGCCGCCGCTGTTTGATTCCTTCCCCAACGATCCCTCCTCACGGCGCATCGGCGGTTACCTGATGTGGATGATGGTGGTCGGGACCAGCATCAGCTCCTCGATGTTCGTCACCGGCGCCGCACCTAACGTGCTGGGCATCGAGTTCGTCAGCAAAATCGCCGGCGTGCATATCAGCTGGATGCAGTGGTTCCTGGCCTTCCTGCCGGTCGGTCTGCTGCTGCTGGTGATTGCGCCGTTGATTTCCTATTACCTGTACAAACCGGGCGTTACGCACAGCAGCGAAGTCGCTTCCTGGGCCAATAGCGCGCTGGGGGAAATGGGCAAGCTGACGCGCAAGGAGTACACGCTGATTGGCCTGGTGCTGCTCAGCCTGTGTCTGTGGGTGTTTGGCGGCAAGATATTGGATGCCACCACGGTCTGTTTGTTGGCGGTATCGCTGATGCTGGCCTTGCACGTAGTGTCGTGGAAGGACATCACCAAATACTCCAGCGCCTGGAACACCTTGGTGAACCTGGCGACGCTGGTGGTGATGGCCAACGGCCTGACGCGCTCCGGTTTTATCGACTGGTTCGCGCTGACCATGAGCACCCATCTGGACGGATTCTCGCCGGATATGACGGTCGTGGCGCTGGTCCTGGTGTTCTACTTCGCTCACTACCTGTTCGCCAGCCTGTCGGCGCACACGGCAACCCTGCTGCCGGTGATCCTTGCCGTCGGTAAAGGCCTGCCGGGCGTGCCTATGGAGCAGCTGTCGATGCTGCTGGTGCTGTCGATCGGCATCATGGGCGTGCTGACGCCGTACGCTACCGGTCCTGGGGTTATCATCTACGGCTGTGGCTACGTGAAGTCGAAAGACTACTGGCGGATGGGCGGTATTTTGGGCGTGGTGTACATCGCCGCGCTGTTGTTGATCGGCTGGCCGATCATGCGTTTGTGGATGTGATTTTCTAAATTATCAGCGGCCCTCGGCGAAGGGCCGCTGAGCAGACCTTTCCCTGTGATGTTCATCACACACTTTCGGCGTTAACCTCTCCATGATAGCGAAGCAATAGCTAACACATTAAAAATAATCACAATCCTGGAGCCTCTGCGGATGAAAAGAAAAACTTTATTGCTGTGCTTGCCGTTATTTATGACCGGGACTGCCTTGGCGGAAACCAACGACTATCAATTGGATCAGGTGCTGGTGATGAGCCGCCATAACCTGCGTGCGCCGCTGGCCAACAACGGCAGCGTATTGGCGCAGTCCACCCCCAAAGCCTGGCCGGCCTGGGACACGCCGGGTGGCCTGCTGACCACCAAGGGCGGGGTGCTGGAAGTGTATATGGGCCACTACTTCAATGCGTGGCTCAAGCAAACCGGAGTATTGCCGCAGGAAGGCTGCCCGACCGCCGGCAGCGTTTACGTCTATGCCAACAGTTTGCAACGCACGGTGGCGACCGCGCAGTTCTTTACCAACGGTGCTTTCCCCGGTTGTGACGTCAGCGTGCATCATCAGGACAAAATGGGGGAGATGGATCCCACCTTCAACCCGATCATCACTGACAACAGCGAAGCTTTCAATCAGCAGGCTCTGGGGGCAATGAACGCCGAACTGGCCTCGTTGAAGCTGGACGCCTCCTACAAGCAATTAGAAAAAATCATCGATTACAAAGATTCCAGCGCCTGTAAAACCGACAAGCACTGCGATTTGACCAAAGAAGCCAGCAAAATGAGCGCAGTGCCGGGCAAAGAGCCGGGTGTCGCTGGGCCGCTGCGGGTAGGGAACTCGCTGGTGGACGCCTTTATGCTGCAATATTACGAAGGCTTCCCGATGAAGGACGTGGCCTGGGGCAAAATCACCACGCCACAGCAGTGGAAACAGTTGGCGCAGCTGAAGGACGGCTATCAGGATTCGCTTTTTACCTCGCCGGTGGTGGCGCAAAACGTGGCCAAACCGCTGCTGACATATATCAACGGCGCACTGATTGGCGAACGCAACCCGGATTCACCGAAGGTAACGGTGCTGGTGGGGCACGACTCCAACATTGCCTCCCTGCTGTCGGCGATGGAGTTCAAGCCGTACCAACTGCCGCATCAATATGAGAAAACGCCGATTGGCGGCAAGCTGGTGTTCCAGCGCTGGCACGATAAGAAAAACGATCGCGATTTGCTGAAAATCGAGTACGTGTATCAATCCACCGACCAGTTGCGCAATGCCACTCCGCTGACGCTGAAACCCCCGCCACAGCGCGTGACGATGGCGTTAAAAGGCTGCCCAATCGATAAGCAGGGCTACTGCGCCTGGAGCGACTTCGAAAAAACCATGAAAGGGATTCTGTAATTCTGTTGTGCCTCTCCTTCGGTAACGGGGGAGAGGAATAATCATTGTTGCTCAGGAGCTCGGCGTCTAAAATTAGCGTTCTGCACACCCAATATGGACAACCCGTGTTCTCTTCTTTTATCCCCACCTTTGAACGGTTGAACCTGGACGATTACCCGGGGCAGGTTGCCCGTTGCCGCTTTTCTGTGGCGCACTACCAGGATGACTGTTTCGCTTCCATTGGCATGGCGCTCCCCGAACATCTGGCGCGTGCGGTGCCAAAGCGGCGGGCGGAATATCTGGCCGGGCGTTATCTGGCGCGGACCTTGTTGGCACCGCTGGGGTTTGCGGATTTCACGCTGTTGCGCGGCGAAGACCGGGCACCGCAGTGGCCGCCGGGTATCGCCGGTGCGCTCAGTCATAATGCGGACACTGCGCTTTGCGCGGTGCATCCGGAAACCGGGTTGGGCGGCGTGGGGCTGGACGTTGAAACGTTCATTCCCGCCGGGCGTGCGGAGGAGCTGCAGCGAGCTATCGTCAGCGAGGCGGAATCTGCCCAACTGCGCACTCATTCACAGCCATTTAACCACCTGCTGACCTTGGCCTTTTCCGCCAAAGAGAGCCTGTTCAAAGCGCTATATCCGCAGGTGCGCTGCTATTTTGACTTTCTAGACGCACGCCTGGTCACGCTGGATACGCAACGACAGACGTTCGAATTGGAACTGCTCAAAACCCTTACGCCGCAGTGCCATGCAGGTCGCCGTTTCTGCGGCCGTTACTGGCAACAAGGTGACGATGTCACAACTTTTATTTATTTATAAATCAATCAAATAAAGCTAAAAATTCGACGTTGCACTGTCACATTTGCCGGTGGATTCGCCTGCGACGCAGCAGGTGGCTGGCCCCTTCCGACACCAACAGCAGCACCGCCAGCCAGATAGGAATATAGGTCAGCCATTCATCCCGGCCGATGCTCTCGCCAAGCAGCAAGGCTACCACTACCAACAGCACCGGCTCCACATAGCTCAGCAGGCCGAACAGGCTGAACGGCAGCAGACGGCTGGCCAGGATATAGCACACCAGCGCAGCGGCGCTGATCACCCCCAACAGCGGGATTTGCCAATACAGTGCCGGGCTGATGCTCAGCGCCGCCAGTGGCCCGTTGCCCCCGAAGGCGAACCAGGCGGCGACCGGCAGCATCAGCGTCAGTTCACACCACAAGCCACCCAGGTTGTCGGTGCCGAAACGGCGGCGCAGGATAAAGTACACCGGGTAGCCCAGCGCCACCAGCAAGGTGGTCCAGGACACGCCGCCGACCTGATACAACTCGTTGCCGACGCCGATAATGGCGCAGCTGACCGCCAGTTTTTGCAGCAGCGAAAGGCGATCGCGGAAGATCAGGCGTCCTGCCAGCACCATGGTCAGCGGCAGCAGGAAATAGCCGAGCGATACCTCCAAGGCCTTGCCGTGCAGCGGTGCCCAGAGAAACAGCCAGAGCTGAACCCCCAGCAGCGCCGAACTCAGCGGCAGAAACAGCAGGCGGCGCGGCCGCTGTTTTATCCAACTCAAGGTCTCGCTGACCTTGCGCCAGTCGGCGGAAAGCACCATGAACAGCGTCAAAAACGGCACCGTCAGCAGGGTACGCCAGCCAAAGACTTGCTCACCGTCAAGCGGCGTCAGGGTAGAGGTGTAGTAATACATCACGCCGAACAATACCGAGGCGATGACGGAAAGAACGATCCCTTTAATCACATGCGATCCTGAAAAGTTATTGATTTTATTGTCGGTACTCTAGAGAAGTTTAGCGCTAACAACAATGCGGCGCATCAGGCTGGACAATCGCCAACGGCAAGTTAAAATAAATACTGTGTATTAATACAGGTTTTCTGTCATGACCCTCGATCTTTTTGAAGACTCCGTGCCGCCGCCGTGGCGGGAACAGATTGCGCCAGGCGCGGTGGTGATGCACGGTTTTGTGCGCGATCACGGCCCAGAACTGCTGGCGGCGGTGCATGGGGTGATTGCTCAGGTGCCCTGGCGGCACATGACTACGCCGGGCGGTCATGTGATGTCGGTGGCGATGAGCTGGTGCGGCAACGGCTGGAGCAGCGACAGCCGCGGTTATCGCTATTCGGAGCGCGATTCGCGCAGCGGCAAACGTTGGCCGCCGATCCCGGATATCCTGATGGCGCTGGCGGATGAAGCGGCACAGCAGGCGGGCTTTGCCCCGTTTGTACCGGATTCCTGCCTGATGAACCGCTACGATCCGGGCAGCAAGCTGTCATTGCATCAGGACAAAGACGAGCATGATTTCGGCTCGCCGATCGTTTCCGTTTCCCTCGGGCTGCCGGCGGTATTCCAGTTCGGCGGCATGCAACGTAGCGATCGGGCCCAGCGCATTCCTTTGGCGCACGGCGACGTGGTGGTGTGGGGCGGCCCGTCGCGGCTGTGTTTTCACGGCATTATGCCGATCAAGGAAGGCTACCATTCGCTGGTGGGGCCGCACCGTATCAATATCACCTTACGCAAGGCGCTTTAGCTGCGGCTCTTTCGCCAGGCAGGCCACCAGATAGTCGATAAACACCCGCAGCTTGGGCGGCAGGTACTGATTGGGGGCATACAGCAACCACAGCCCGCCGTGGTAACTGCTGAGGAAATCCCATTGCGGCAGCACCTGCACCACTTCGCCGTCGTCCAGCGCCTGACGGGCGGTAAAGTACGGCAGGCTGCCAATGCCAATGTGCTGTTTCACCGCATCCAGCCGCACGCCGGTATGGTTGGCGGCGTAGCGCCCACGTACGTTGACCGTCACCGTTTTCCCGGCCTGGCGGAATTTCCAACGGGCGTCGTTCGGCGTTTCACCCAGATAAATGCAGCTGTGCTGCGCCAAATCCTGCGGATGCCGCGGCGTTCCCTGCTGTGCCAGATAAGCCGGTGTGGCGCACAGCAGGTGGTCGATGGTCATCAGTTGGCGGCCAATCAGCCCAGGGGAAGGGCGTTCGGTAATGCGCAGCGCCAGATCGACCCGATCATCAATCAAATCCATATAGCGGTCTTCCAGCCGCAGGCGAACGTCGACTTTGGGATAGCGGCGTAAAAACGCCGGTATGTGCGGGTGCAGCACATAACGCCCCACCGCCTTGGGCACGCTGACGCTGACCAAGCCTTCAGGCTCTACTGCACCGCGCCCGCTGAACTCCATCACCGAGTGCGCGGCGTCCAGCATGCTGCGGCAGCGTTGAAATACTTCTTCGCCCTGTTCGCTTAGCCGCAATTTGCGCGTGGTGCGGTGTAGCAGTTGCAATGCTAATGCCTGTTCCAGTTTAGCCACGCTGCGGCTGGCGGCAGAGGGGGATGTGCCCAGTCGACGGGCGGCGGCGGAAAAACTGCCGCTCTCCACCACCTGGACAAACACGGCCATTTCGGCCAGCAGCGAATGAGAGAGATTTGTGCTCACAGCGCAAAGGTCCATTGTGTTATTGACGGATTATCCTTTGATTATGGCATGAATATAATGGGCTCTCTAATCAGGAGAAAAACCATGACCGAACGGCTTTATTATTACAGCGACGAATTACAGGGCGCAGCGCAGGTGCTGGCCTGTACCCCGATGGAAGAGGGTGGATACGCGATAGAGCTGGACGCCACATTGTTTCACCCGCAGGGCGGCGGACAACCGGCCGACGGCGGTAAGCTTGGCGGCATCCCGGTGCTACGCGTGGCGCAGCAGGGCGACAAGGTGCTGCATTTCACCGCCGAGCCGTTGGCCGCAGGGCCGGTGAGCGTGCAGGTTGATGGTGAACAGCGTCGGTTGCATACCCGTTGGCACTCCGCCGGGCATCTGATCGGCTGGCTGGGGGAAACCCGCGGCTGGCAACCGGTGAAGGCGCACCACTGGCCGGGCGAAGGGCGGATCACTTTCACACCGGGCGCTGAGCCACAAACGCTGGATCAGGATTTTCTTCAGGCGGAGCTGGCAAGGCTGATTGCGGCAGACCTTCCGCGCAGACAGGTGGCGGTTGACGGCCTGCGGCAGGTGGGATTTGGCGAACTGCCGACCTATGGCTGCGGTGGCACCCATGTGCCCTCGCTGGCGGAGCTGGGCGCGGTAAACATCACGGCGCTCAAAGTGAAAAAAGGCCAGTTGATTGTTCAGTACGCGCTAGATTAAAACGTCGTCCGGGTGGCTATTTCGCCGGCCCGGCCTGCCGCAGCATGGTGCAGAACGCGCACTGGCATCCCGCCTGCGGCAGCGCCGCGCAGGTACCGATATTGACCGCCTGCGCGTCCATCGCGTGAAAACCGTAAAACATATTCTCCAGGCTGTTTTCCGCTGCGCGCGCCTGTTCAGGCCGTGGCTCGGGCACCTTGGACTGAAACGCGGCGGCCCGACCGGCCAACAGGCCAAGGAACAACAGCGAAAGCTGAATTTTCATTTTCGTCTCCCCGATGTGATTTCTGATACGTTATAACAAAACGCCCATTCTGCCAACCGTCGCTGCCTTGTGCATTTTCCGCCATAGGTTAGCGAAATTAGTTCGTTCAACTCCCCGCCGATTTGGTTTGTTATCTAATCCATAACATTCCGAAATAAAGAAGGCGTGGCACACTATGTTTAAGTTCTCTTTCAATAGATTAACCAGCGGAATAACAGTGGCATTGGGCTTGACGGTGGCGGCTACTCCGGCGCTGGCGTCGGTGCAGGGCGGCACGCTGATCTACCTGGAACAGCAGGCGCACACGAACCTTTATCCGCCTTCCGGCGGCTTCTACCCCAACGGCGGCATCCTCAACCAGATCACCGACAAGCTGACCTACCAGAACCCAAAAACGCTGGAGATTGAGCCGTGGATCGCCGAATCCTGGAGCAGTAACGCCGACAAAACCGAATACACCTTCAAGCTCCGGCCGGGCGTGACCTTCTCGGACGGTACGCCGCTGGACGCCAACGCGGTGGCGAAGAACTTCGATACCTATGGCCTGGGCAACAAAGAGAAACGTCTGCCGGTCTCCGAGGTGATCAATAACTATGACCACAGTGAAGTGATCGATCCCTTGACCGTGAAGTTCTACTTCAAGCGCTCTTCGCCGGGTTTCCTGCAGGGTACCGCCACCATAGGGTCAGGGCTGGTTTCTCTCAGCACCTTAAACCGTAATTATGACGAATTGGGTGACGCGCGCCATATCATCGGCTCCGGCCCGTTCGTGGTCAGTGCCGAAACGCTGGGGCGCGAAGTGGATCTCAGCGTGCGCAAAGATTACCGCTGGGGCCCGGCCAGGCTGACGCAGCAGGGGCGCGCCAATCTGGACGGTATCAAGGTGATCGTGACCGGCGAAGACAGCGTACGTATTGGCGCATTGCAGGCCGGGCAGGCGGACTTTATTCGGCAGATCCAGGCCTATGACGAGAAACAAACCCAGGATCAGGGTTTCACTATCTACGCCGCCCCAACGCGCGGCGTCAATGACAGCGTGGCCTTCCGGCCGGACAACCCGTTGGTGAGCGACCTGCGCGTGCGTCAGGCATTGCTGCACGCCACCGACAGCAAGCAGATCGTCGAGACGCTGTTCTCCGTTAACTATCCGCAGGCCAAATCGGTGATTGCTTCTTCCGCCGCCGGTTTTGTCGACCTTTCCGCCAAACTGAAATTCGACCCGGCGCTGGCTAACCGCCTGCTGGATGAAGCGGGCTGGAAAAAGGGCGGCGACGGCCTGCGTGAGAAGGACGGCAAAAAACTGTTGCTGAACGTTTATGAATCGCTGCCGCAACCGCAGAACAAGGCGGTGCTGCAGCTGGTTTCGCAGCAGTGGGGCAAAGTTGGCGCGCGCTTGAACATTCTGGCGGGCGACGCCGGCAGCAAGGTGGCGGATAACCTGGATCCGCAGAAAACCCCGGCGGCGGTGGTGGAAGTAGGACGGGCCGATCCGGATGTGATTAAAAGTCAGTTTTACCCGACCAACCGCGATGCGCTGTTACAGCAAGGCGGGACGGGCAAAAACAGCGCATTTAAAGATGACAAGCTGAACGCGCTGCTGCTGGGCATCGCCTCAGAGGTGGATGCCCAAAAACGCCTGCAGATTGCCGGCGAGGCGCAAAACTACCTGCTCGATCAGGCCTACGTGATCCCGTTCTTCGAAGAGCCGCAGGTGTTTGCCGGAGCGCCTTATCTCAAGGGCGTAAGTTTTGAAGCGGTCGGCCGCCCGAGTTTCTACGGCGCATGGCTGGAAAAACGCTGAGGAGACCATGATGAGCCGATATCTGGCACGGCGTATCGGGCAGGCGCTGCTGGTGCTGTGGGCGACCTTTAGCCTGTCGTTTATCTTGCTGCAGGTGCTGCCGGGTGATGCCATTCTGATTAAGTTTCAGAACCCGGACATGGGCCTCAGCCCGGCGCAGATCGCCGATATGCGCGCGGCCTATGGCGCCGATGTGTCGCTGTGGCAGCAGTATCTGCATGCGCTGGGCAACGTGCTGCGCGGGGACCTCGGCTATTCCATTCAGGCCGGCGTGCCGGTGACGGAGCTGTTGGCCACCAACCTGCCCGCTACGTTGCAACTGGCGCTATTGGGGTTTTCGCTGGCGCTGATCCTGGCGTTGGCGCTGGCCTTTATCTCCAATTTGACCCGTTTTGGCTGGCTGAGGTCATTGCTGCAGTCGCTGCCATCGCTGTTTGTCTCGGTGCCGACTTTCTGGTTGGGCATTGTGCTGATCCAGCTGTTTTCTTTTCGGCTCAAGCTGATCCCGGTGATCAATCCGGGGGAGTGGGAAGGGTTGATCCTGCCGATTGTGACGCTGGCAATACCGATTTCCGCTCCGCTGGCGCAGATCCTGCTCCGCAGTATCGACCAGGTACAAACCCAACCCTTTGTCGCCGTGGCCCGTGCCAAAGGCGCCAGCCGCAGCCGGGTGCTGTGGCGGCACGTGGCGCGTAACGCCATGCTGCCGGTGCTGACCATCGCCGGTATTTTACTTGGCGAACTGATCGCCGGTGCGTTGATTACCGAAACCGTGTTTGGCCGCAGCGGGCTGGGGCAACTCACCTTGCAGGCGGTGCTGAATCAGGACGTCGCGGTGCTGCAAGCGATCGTGGTGATTTCCGCCGCCGCTTTCGTCACCCTCAATCTGCTGGTGGATCTGCTGTTCCCGCTGCTGGATCCGCGATTGAAAACCCATACAGGAGCCGCCGTATGAGCAGTATCTCCTTTGAGAAATCCAGCGTGCCGGAGCGCGATCTGGGCGCGGTGGAAAGCGAAGGCACTTTGCCAACGCACCGTCCGCGCCGCCGTCGTGTACCGCTGACGCTGTTGCTGGCCTGGGCGGTGATTGCCATCGCGGTGCTGTGGGCGCTGGCACCGCAGCTGTTCACGGCCTACAGCGGCACCGAAGGCATTGCCGGGGCGCAGCGTTTGGCACCGGGGGGCGAACATTGGTTGGGCACCGATCAACTGGGGCGCGACCTCTATGCGCGCATTGTTTATGGCGCTTCGCAGACGCTGTCCGCCGCGCTGGTGGCGGTCGCTTTAGGCCTGCTGTTGGGCACCGCGCTGGGGCTGATTGCCGGTGCGGTGGGCGGCATCGCGGATGACGCGGTGATGCGCCTTGTCGACGTGTTGCTGTCGATTCCCGGTCTGCTGCTGTCGTTGAGCATCATTATTTTGCTGGGCTTCGGCACGGTTAACGCCGCCATCGCCGTGGGGATTACCTCGGTGGCGAACTTTGCCCGCCTGGCGCGCGCCGAGGTGGTACGGGTACGCCACAGCGATTACGTCGAGGCGGCCTATGGCAGCGGCGGTACCTTCTGGGCGGTGCTGTGGCGGCACATTTTGCCGAACTCGTTAACCTCGGTAATTGCCTTCTCGGCATTGCAGTTCGGCAGCGCGATTCTGGCGATTGCCACCTTGAGCTTCCTGGGTTACGGCAGGCCACCGCCGACGCCAGAGTGGGGGCTGCTGATCGCCGAAGGGCGCAACTATATTTCCACCGCCTGGTGGCTAACCACCTTCCCGGGGCTGGCGGTCGTGGCGGTGGTTCTGGCGGCCAACCGCATCAGCCGCGCATTGGGGAGAACGCCAGTATGAGTATTCAGAGCGCATTACAACGGGCGAGCGCCACACCACCGGTACTGGAGCTGGAACAGGTTTCGATCGCCTATCAGGGCGCGGCTGGCAATCAGCGGGTGGTGCATCAGGTGTCGTTTGCCATTCAGCCTGGGGAAGTGGTGGCGCTGGTCGGCGAGTCCGGTTCCGGCAAAACCACCACCGCGCAGGCAATCATTGGTTTGCTGACGGAAAACGGTCGCCTGGAGCAGGGGGCAATACGGCTGAACGGCACCGACATCAGCCACTGGTCATCAAAGCGTCTGGATGCGGTACGCGGGGCGCAAATCAGTTTGATCCCACAAGATCCTTCCAGCTCACTCAATCCGGTGAAAACCATTGGCGATCAGGTGGCAGAGATCATCAACATTCACCGTCGGCTGCCGCGCAAGCAGCTGCAGCAGCGGGTGGTGGCATTGTTGACCCGCGTCGGTTTGACGCATCCGGAGCTGCGGGCGCGTCAGTATCCGCACGAGCTTTCCGGCGGCATGAAACAGCGGGTGTTGATCGCCATTGCCATTGCGCTGCAACCGGCGTTGATTATCGCCGATGAGCCGACCAGTGCGCTGGATGTCACGGTGCAAAAACGCATTCTCGATCTGATCGACGAACTGCGGCAGGAGTTTGGCACTGCGGTGCTGCTGGTGACCCACGATCTGGCGGTGGCGGCGGAACGCGCCGATCGGCTGCTGGTATTTCGCCATGGCCGGGTACAGGAGCAGGGAGTGACTGCCGAGGTGCTGCGCGTCCCTGCCAGCGACTATACCCGCCGGCTGTTTGCTGACGTGCCCTCATTGAGCCGTGCAGTGGTGCCGCAACCCGGTCACCGCACGCAGGAGCTGGCGATCCAGGTCAATGGACTGGTGAAAGATTTCCCCCTGGCCGGTAGCGGTGGCAAAACTTATCGGGCGCTGGACCAGGTGTCGTTCAGCGTGCCTGGCGGCACTACCCATGCGCTGGTGGGGGAGTCCGGCTCCGGTAAAACCACATTGGCGCGCTGCCTGCTCGGTTTCCAACGGCCGGACGCCGGGCAAATCATTATCGACGGCGTCGACTTTACGCGCTTGAAGGGCGAAGCGCTGCGCCAGTTCCGCCGCCGCATTCAGCTGGTGTATCAGAACCCATTCGGTTCGCTCGATCCGTCCCAGACGTTGTATCAGGTGATTGAAGAGCCGCTGCTGAATTTCGAGCCGCTGACCCAGGCTGAGCGCTATCGCCGGGTGCGAGATTTGTTTGAACGCGTGGCGCTGCCAAACGAATTGCTGAGCCGTAAACCACGCGAACTTTCCGGCGGCCAGCGACAGCGGGTGGCGATCGCCCGGGCGCTGGTGCTGCAGCCGCGGGTACTGGTGCTGGATGAAGCCACTTCGGCATTGGATGTCACGGTTCAGGCGCAGATCCTGCGGTTGCTGCAGGATTTGCAGCAGGAATTGGGGCTGACCTATTTGTTTATCTCACACGACCTGGCCACGGTCAGGCGGATTTCCCACAGCGTTTCGGTGTTGCACCGCGGCGTGCAGGTGGACAGCGGGGCGACCGGTGAGCTGTTCGCCATGCCGGGCAGCGATTACACACGTCAGCTGATTGAAGCCATTCCCGGCCGTCAGCTTTATGCCGAACAGCCCCAGATTGAGGATGCATTCTATGAGCAGTAAAAGACTCGGTTTTTTCACCCGGCTGCTGGATCAGGGCAGTGCGCAGCAGCGTTATCGGCTGGCGACCGAACAGATCGTGCATGCCGAACGGGCCGGCTTTGACAGCGCCTGGGTGGCGCAGCACCATTTTCATGAAGACGAGGGCGGCCTGCCTTCACCGCTGGTGTTTCTGGCGCAGGTGGCGGCGCGAACCCGCCATATCCGGCTCGGCACCGGGGTGATCACGCTGCCGATGGAGTCTGCGATTCGGGTGGCCGAAGACACTGCGGTGCTGGATCTGCTGTCCGACGGCAGGTTGGAAGTCGGTATCGCTGCAGGCGGCACGCCTTCTTCGTTCAGCGCCTTCGGTTTCGACGCCACACAGCGTCACGCGGTGTTTGCCGACAATTTCAGCACCCTGCTGCGAGCCTGGCGCGGTGAGGCCCTGGGTGGTGAAGATAACCGCCTGTATCCGGCGGCACCGCAGTTGGCCGAACGGGTCTGGCAGGCGACCTTTTCGGTGGAAGGCGGCGAGCGCGCCGGGCGGGCCGGTGACGGCCTGATGCTGTCGCGTACTCAGCCGCGCCCGGCAGATGCGCCGGATTTGCCGCTGGACGAATTGCAGAACCCGATTATCGACGCTTATCTGGCGGCGCTGCCGCCCGGCATTGCGCCGCGCATCATGGGATCGCGCACCGCATTGGTAACCGACCATGGCCAACAGGCGCGGGACTTTGCCGCCAAAGGGTTGAGCCGAGGGCTTGAGCGCCTGCGCGCCAGTGGCCACCGGCCGTCCGACGAGTCGCTTGATGGGCTGATCCGCGCTTTTGACGTGCACCTTGGCACCCCGGAGCAGGTGATTGCTTCATTGCAAAAAGACAGCGCGCTGGCGCGAGTGACCGATTTGGCATTCCAGGTGCACTCTATCGATCCGCCGCACGCCACCATCCTGCGTTCTATTGAGTTGATCGCCCGCCACGTTGCCCCGGAGCTGGGCTGGCAACGCCGCAATCCCGCATCCGTCTCCTACGAACATCACGCTGAGGAAAAGGTATGACTGCAACATTGCTCCCTAAAGATTTGCTGGCTGAGCTGGCAGAGATCGCCCCCAATTCTGCATTGGCTCAGGCCAGAGCTACCCGACAAGCGGCGACAGATGCGATTCAGGCCAGCTATCTGGCGCTGTTCTCACCCGCTGATGCCGGCGATTTCCCCGTAGTGCAACGGTTGCAGCTCGCGCAGCGCATCAGCGAATGGCATGCGGACAAGCTGCTTGCTGCACACTACGGCACCTTGTTGCAGCAGGAGGGGGGCGTTCAGCCTGGCCCGCATTTGCAGGCAGCGTTCGATCACGCCGAAAGGCTGGCGTTCAAACCCGCCAGCGCCGACGCGCAGCATTTGCAGGCATTGCAACAGGCCGGCTGGACGCTGGACGCTATCGTCACCCTGTCGCAGCTGATCGCCTTTGTTAGTTTTCAGAGCCGCTTGCTGACGGGTTATCGGCTGCTTGAAGGAAAACCACTCGAAAGCTCCGGTGGAGCTCCCGTCAGGGCTGGCGGTTGGCGTACCGAATCCGTGACTCTTGGCGGCCGCCACGCACCACCGGTGTTTACCCGCCAGGAACTGGGTTGGGAGCCCTGGATTGCCGCCAAGCCGCTGGCAGAGTTTGATGAGCAAGGTCAGGCGCTTTTGACGCGCTTCGGGCACAGCGACTCGGATTACTTCCGCCTGCTGGCGAGTAACCATCCGGTGCTGGAGCAGAGAACGTTGGCGGATCGCGCCATTTTCTACACGCCGGGTGGGTTGGAACGTAAGGATCGCGAGCTGGCGGCAACGGTGGCCAGTAAGGTGAATGGCTGCATCTATTGCGCTTCGGTGCATGCCCGCAAGGCGGCGCAGTTGTCCAAGCATACGGATGAGGTACAGCGGCTGCTGGATGTGCTCCCGGGCGGCATTTTGAGCGAGGGACAAGGGGAGCCGTGGCGGACGCAGATAGACTTCACCGCTGCGCTGTCCGCCACGCCGCCGCAGGTCAATGCCGGGCAACTGGCGGCGTTGCGCGAGCAAGGGTTGGACGAACTGGCGTTGCTGGATCTGGTGCAATCGACCGCGTTCTTCGCCTGGGCCAATCGGCTGATGCTGACGCTCGGCGAGCCTTTCGACGATCGCTAGGTTTTTCACAATGCACGCAGATACGTTGAGGCGAAAGTTTTCGCCCCAACGTAATTATTAATTTTCCCTACAGGTTGTTAGCTTGAGGAAGCGTAGAGACTCAGCCCAGCAATATATCTATTTCATAGCAGGCAAGTCTTGTGCGGCAATGATGCCTTTTACAAGGCAGGAGCACTATGGGCAGTTTTTAAAGCAGGTGTGCCGTATATTCCCACTCCTGGTCATGGTATACGCCCAGCTTTCGCTTGTTCATCCACAATTACGTTAAGTTTTAGTGAGTTCGCCAATTTTTCAAACGCCTTATTTTCAGCATAAGGCTACCCCTGGGCGGCGTCAGTTTTGCCAAACCTGCGGGCTGCGCGGCGTATCCATCCGGTAGTCTGAATAGGGACGAGTGAATATCTCGCGCCCCAGCTCGCGGGCGGCTTGCAGCGGGTTACGCGGATCGCGGCTGATTTCGCCCCGGCTGTTGCCCGCGCCATGAACCAGCCCGACGAATTCGGAATGCGAATAGCGGCTGAACTCCTGAATTTGATGCACAATCCCCATCGCGGCACCGGGATAGGTTTCCTCCGAGGCTACCGCCAGCCCGATGCGTTTGCCGCTCATACGCTGATGCACCTGTTCCGCATCGGGGTAGGCGCTGGAGTAGTAGCTGAAAGAGCGGTCGAAAAAGGCTTTGGTTTGCGCCGACATGCCGTACCAGTAAAGCGGGGTGCAGAACACCGCAGCGTCCGCCGGCAGAAAATGCTCAAGGAACAGTTCGCCATAACGGTCGGCAGGCGGGGTTGCGTGGCGCTCATCCACCAAAAAACCGTTGATGTAATCGTCTAAAAAAAACAGGCTGGCGTCGGTGCCGGCCTCCGCGGCACCTGCCATGATGGCCTGCGCCAGGGTTGCACTGTTGCCGTCGCGACGTGGGCTGCCAACCAGGACGATAAGTCGTTTTGACTGATGAGATGAATTCATGTCGTTCTCCATTGATGGTGGTGTAGAACACGAGAATCAATTTAGGGTGAGTAAAGCTGTAGTGACAAATGACGGCTATTCTTTCAGGATGAGTTCAATTCATCTGTAGGGAGCCCTGACCATGTTTGCCTCGCTGCCGGTTACCGCATTGCGCACCTTTGAATCCGCCGCCCGGTTGCGTAGTTTTAAACAGGCGGCTTTGGAGTTGGCGGTGACGCCGACGGCGGTATCGCATCAGATAAAAGCGCTTGAGCAGCAGCTGGGTTTTGCATTATTCGATCGGATACCGCGGGGCGTGCGGTTGACGCCAAAGGGCGAGCGTTTGTTCGCCGGAGTGCACGGCGCATTGCTCGACGTGGCAACGGTGCTGGATGCTCTGCGACCAACGCCGAGCTCGGGATCGCTGTGCGTTTCCGTTACCCATTCCTTCGCGGCGCTGTGGTTGGTACCGCGCCTGGGGCGTTTTTATCAGGCCTATCCGCACTATTTGGTACGCCTGGAGGCCTGCGCTGAGGTGATTGATCTGCAGCAGGACGCCAGCGTAGACATCGCTATTCGTTACAGCAGTGCAAACTACCCGCAGTTGTACCAGGCGGCGCGGCTGGAAGAGAGTTTTGGCGTTTACGGCGCCCCGGGGTTTTGTGCGGCGGAGCAACCTGCACCAACCTTGATCACCGTGCGCTGGCGGGATTCCACCCTCTACGAAACCCGCTGGCGCGATTGGTGCCTGGCTGCCGGGGTCGATTGGTGGCAGCGCCACACGACGCTGCGGGCCTATGATGAAGAGCATTATGCGCTGCAAGCGGCGGTAGCCGGCCAGGGGTTGGTGCTGGCGAGCTCGGTAATGGTGTCCGATCAGGTGCGTAATGGTTTGCTGGTACCCTATCGGCCGGATATTCGCGTGCCGGGATCGGCCTACACCGCGTTGTGTGTACCCGGGCGTGAACGGCACCCGCCGGTACGGGCATTCCTCGACTGGCTACAGCAGGAACTTGGCGGCTGATGAACAGCACAAAATAAAAGTTTTTCTGGCGTGCGGCATGGGAATATTGGATAAATTTGGTATTCCATTCCCATGAGAGAGATGTCCATGAGCCAGCCAAGAGTTTCCGATCACCCGATTGATGCGCAGTTTATTGAACGCTGGTCGCCGCGCGCGCTGGCGAATGATCCTATCGACGATACGACCCTGTTGAGCTTCTTCGAAGCGGCACGCTGGTCGCCTTCGGCGTATAACATCCAGCCGTGGCGCTTCGCTTATAGCAAGCACGGTTCGGCCAGTTGGGACAGCTACCTGGACTTCCTGATTGAATTCAACCGCGGCTGGGCGCAGCACGCTTCGGCGTTGGTAGTGATCATTTCGAAAACGACCAGCCTGAACGGCGAGAAGGAAGTGGATAACCCAAGCCATTCCTTTGATACCGGTGCTGCCTGGGCCAATCTGGCGCTGCAGGCGCATCTGAAAGGCTGGCTGACCCACTGCATGGGCGGCGTTCACCACGATAAAATCAAGGCTGCGCTCAACCTGCCGGATAACTATCAGGTGCATGGCATGGTGGCGATCGGCAAGGCGGGCGACAAATCCCTGCTGCCTGAATTCCTGCAGCAAAAAGAGATCCCTTCAGGGCGTTTGCCGCTGGAGCAGACGGTGGTGGAAGGGCTGAACTTTACCCTGTAATCGCTTTTTCTGAGACTGATCGGCCCGCAGGATTCCCTCTGCGGGCTTTTTTATTGCCTTGCGTAGATGAGGTAAAACTTTGTGAGTATGTCCATGAGTGCGATGATCGCTATATAATATTTTATATAGCGATTGTTGAAAATTAGGGGAGGGTACATGGACAATCACTTCGGTAAGGGGCTGATGGCCGGGTTAGCCGCGCGGGACGCCAAGCCTGCTGCGCAACTGTCCCGTTTCTGTTGTGACTACAAACGTGGCTTTGTATTGGGCTATGCGCACCACCTGGCGGAAAGCCTGGGTGACGAAAATCAGGCTGCGTTCGAGGCCGGCTTGCTCTGCCGGGCTTACGATCTTAACGGCGAGATGATGAGTGAGTTCTTCACCGGCGGCAGCAACCGCCTGGCCGAAAAGTTTTTCTGCGCGGGGTACAATCGGGAAGGATAACCTTAAGCGCCGCCACGCTTTGGCCTGAGTGACTCAGGCCTTGTTCATCACCACCACCAAATAGATGCAGAGTTCAGCGCTTTCATTCTTGAACACGCAGTCGGTCGGTGGGCCAAGTTCCAGGCAATCGCCCTGGTCCATTTCATGGCGGGTTTCGCCTTCCTGAAACACCAGCGAGCCGGACAAAACCCAGATCAATTGCCGCATAAAGGCATAGGCCGAAGCCGGCATGGGGATCGCGGCCCCGGCGGGCAGTTCAATGCGTACCAGATCGAGCGGCATATCCGACTGCGGCGACACATGGCGACGCACGTAGCCGCTGTCGGGATCGACCCATAGCGGTTGGTCCTGCTTACGCATCAGCCGACCTTCCTGCGTTTCCGCCCGGGCGATCAGTTTGGACATGCTCAGACCGAATGCGCCGGAAAGCCGCCCCAGCAACATCGCCGTTGGGCTACTGTCGCCGCGTTCAATTTTATGCACCATCGCGCGTGAAACGCCGGCTCGTTCCGCCAGATCGGACAGCGACCAATGGCGTGCCTCACGTTCGATGCGGATCCTCGCGCCGATGCGCTGATTTAGGTTGTCTAATTTATTATCCATATCGTAGTATGATAGTAGACGGTCAACCAAGAGGTCAACATGCTTATCCGTAACGCGACTATAACCGATAGTGCAGGCATCGCCGCTATCTATAACGACGCCGTGCTGAACACCACGGCAATCTGGAATGAACTTAGCGTCGACGAGGCAAACCGCGCCGCGTGGATAACAGAACGGCAGGGGATGGGCTACCCGGTGCTGGTGGCGATTGACGCAGCGGGTGAGGTGATGGGCTATGCCTCATTTGGCGATTGGCGGGCGTGGGACGGCTATCGACACACCGTCGAGCATTCGGTGTATGTTCGGCGAGACAGCCGCGGCGGCGGGGTAGGTAAAACGCTGTTGATTGCGCTGATTGAGCAGGCGCTGGCGATCGGCAAACACGTGATGGTGGCGGGCATTGAGTCCGGCAACCACGCGTCTGTGCAGTTGCACATTAATCTGGGCTTCGAGATGGTCGGCCGCATGAGCGAAGTGGGTGCCAAGTTTGGCAAATGGCTGGATTTGACCTTCCTGCAGCTGAAGCTCGACGACGCTAGCGCCCCACCGAAGCGTTAATGGCACATTGAAAACCGAGATCTCTATGAATATCATGCTATTGCTGCTGGTTGCGGCCGGGGTCAGCCTGGTCATTCAGAACCTGTTGATGGTGCGCATTACAGAGAGCGTGTCGACGGTGCTGATTACGCTGGTGATCAACTCCAGTGTTGGCCTGGTGTTGTTGATGGGCCTGCTGTTTGCCAAAAACGGTGTCACGGCTCTGGCCGAAGTCACGGGTTCCCTGCGGTTGTGGATGTTGTTGCCTGGCTTGTTGGGATCGTTTTTTGTGTTTTCCGGCATTTTGGGTTACCAGAAGCTGGGGGCGGCAACCACCATTGCCGTACTGGTTGCCAGCCAGTTGGTGGCGGGATTGATGGCCGATATTTATAAGGCCGGGCCGGCGGCAATGCGTGAAAATTTGCCCGCGCTGCTGGGGGCCGTGTTGCTGGTAGTTGGTGCTTTTCTGGTGGCCAGAAGAAGTTTTTAAAGCCTAAAGAGCCCGCCCGGTTTTCCCCGAACGGGCCTGCTTATTTATTCGATCAGAATGACAGGGTCATACCGGCGTAATACGCGCGCCCAGACTCGTTGTAAGTTGATGCCCCTTGATTCTCGCGGTACAGCTGTTTATCAAACAGGTTACTGATACCGGCATTCAGGCGCAGATCCTTGGTCAGATCGTAATTCACGCCAACCGCGGCCACGGTGTAAGCTCCCACTTCATTGGTCGCCAGCGAACCGACTTCATTACGGATCTCGGCATATTCGCGGGGTTTCTGACGGCCATAGAATGTCCAGGTGAGGTTGGTCGAGAGTTTGTCGGTTACCTGATAATCCAGCATGGTGTTAACGGTGTATTTCGGGATCACGGAAAGCGGGTTCCCGGTATCCTTATTTTCCGATGTGATCATATAGGTGGCGTTGGTACGCCAGTTCAGCCGATCTTTCACTACCGGGATCACCAGGTTGCCTTCAAGCCCTTCCACCACCGCCTTGCCGCCATTTTCCCAACGCAGAATGTTGTAGCCGTTAGAGGCGTAGCCCACCAGATCGGTCCCGGAAACGATTTTGTTTTTATAATCGTTACGGAAATAGGTAATACCGGCGTTGAACCCTTCATAGGTGAACTCCAGGCCGACTTCTTTGTTGATGCTGACTTCCGGATCCAAGTCGGCATTGCCCATCAGGTAGCAGCTCCCCGTCGCAATGTTGTCCGGGCAGCCGTTGCCGCGGGTGGCCAGCAGGTAGCCTTCGCTGGACTGATACAGGTTTGGGGCTTTGAAGACGCGGGCGATCCCGGCTTTCAGTTTGAAATGGTCGCCAAGTTCCTGCGAGGCATTCAGGCTTGGGCTCCAGTTGCTGCCGAATTTGCTGTGATAATCAAAACGCATGCCGGGGATCAGCAGGGTGCCGGGCAGGACTTCGATATTATCTTCGAAGTACAAGGCGCTGAGTTCTGCGCTGTTTTTGGCGCTGCGTCCGGAAGGATCGCCGGAGATATCGCCGATGGTGACGCCGCTGGCATCGGTGACCTGCATAGAGGCCGGATCGTCGAGCTGCTCACGGTTCCACTCGGCCCCCAGGGTCATGGTTTGTTCGAACCACAGGTTGAGCGGCAGCGTCACTTCACCGGTGGTTCTGACATTTTTTAGCCGACTGGTGTTGAATTGGTCGCTGTTGATCATCCCTTCGACACGCCCGGTAGAGCCTTCCTGAAGACGGGTATTGTTGGTTTTTTCGTAGTAAACACCGACGCGTGACTGGCCCCAATCCCAGATGCCGTTATGGGTGATGCCGTAAGTCTGGCGATACAGGCGGTTGGTTTCTTGTCCGTACAGCGACGAAACCAGATCGTTCGGGCTGAGATTACCGTTGCTGTACTGGGTATCACCGGCATAGATATTGCCTTGGCGGCTGTAGCCCAGCTCAAAATCGAGGATCTGCGTCGGGGTCATTTTCCACGAGAACAGGGCGTTGACGTCTTTGTTGCGTACGCCTTCGCTACCGGCAGCATAGGATCCGTTTTGCGCGGTGTTGATATCCGCCGCATCGGCGTCGGTCTTGTTAAAGTTGCCGTACAGGCGCATGGTGAGCGCGTCGCCGGCCAACGGGCCGCTGAGGCTAAAGTTGGTGCGTTTCGTTGCGCCTTCCTTGTCGTTTTCAGGCTGATTGGTAAACAGCGACAGGCTGCCATGCCAGTCATTGGTGGGGCGTTTGGTGATGATATTAATCACACCGCCGGCGGCACCGGAACCGTAACGCGCCGCCGCAGGCCCACGCAGCACTTCGATGCGCTCAACCATTTCCGCCGGCACCCAGTTGGTATCGCCGCGGGTGTCCCTTTCGCCGCGCCAGCTATAGCGAACTGAATTGCGCGACGTGGTGGGGACGCCGTCGATTAAAATCAGCGTATTTTCCGGCCCCATGCCGCGTATATCGATCTGGCGGTTATTGCCACGGCTGCCGCTGGCGCTGTTGCCGGTCAGGTTCACGCCGGGCATTTTGCGGATGATGTCGGATAAATCGTTGACCGGCGGATCCTTGGCGATGTCCTCGGCGGTAATAATGGAAACGCCAGGCTGCTGTTTTAATTGTTCTTCCGCCGGCGCCAAAACTACCATTTCCTCACTTTCCGCTGCCAAATCATCGGCAGCATAGCCGCTCCCGCTAATTAATCCCGCCAGCAAAATCGCGCCTGGTTTCAATTTGAAAGAGTGTGTGTAAATCATGCATCTTATCCCTGAAAGTATGTGCAAATATTATTGAATAATTATGATAACGATAACTATTCTCATTTATTGTAAGGAAAGTGCAAATTCACAATATCTCCACAATGTCGTTTCGGGCGGAGTGTGTTTTTATCTGATTGATAAATTTATATTTAAAAAATTTTTTTGATGATGAGCCTAAGTGGCGCAGGGCAGATGTAAAGCTAAAGCCCGCCTGGTTTTGCCCAAACGGGCCAGATAAAAAAGGAATTAATAGGCGAAAGCGGCCCGGTGTTTGCGGATAAACTCTGGCCAACGAACCGGCTCTTTGCCGGCAATTGTCGGGAAGTTGTCAAAGGTTTCTTCAACGCCGGGAATATCGCGTTCGGCAATGCGGCGTAGGTTGTCGCCAACGCAGTTCATATAAGCCATTTCGGCGCCAGATTGCCGCATGTTCTCCAGGAAAATCCGGTAATCGAGCGCTTCATAGCGAAATGGCTGGCCCAGTATTTCCGTCAACATGGCCGCAATCTCGCCATAGGATTTTGCGTCATAACCCAGTCGATAGGTTTTGCCCGCATGCTGTTCAGGGTGCAGCAGTGAACAGGCTGCCGCCAGCGCGACGTCTTCGCCGTCAACCCAACTGAAGGGAGCATCACCGGTGTATTGCTGAATGACGCCGTTGACCACCGCGGGAATGCCACCGTAGCCGATCAGATTTTGCATAAAGCACTCCGGCCGCAAATGCGTAAAGCTGAAACCTGATGCCTCAATATAACGTTCGATCAATTGATGCCAGGCCCAGTGAGCAATGGTGGTGTCGTCGCGGCCACAAGCACCGAGGTGCACAATATGCTGTACCCCGGCCTGTTTCGCCTTATCGAGAAACACCTTGCTCTGGCGCAGCATGTCGACGGTATAGCCGGTCGCCAGAAAGGCGCGGTCAATACCCTGCAGCGCCGGCGCCAGCGTTTCTTCTTGATCAAAATCCATAATGACGGTGCTGATGCCCTGAGCGATAAAAGGCTCGGCTTTTTTCGGGGAGCGTACCGCCGCCACCAGGGCAATGGTGGTGTCTGCCTGCAGGTTACGCAAAGTATCGCCGCCTATCTGGCCGGTGGCGCCGGTAATCAGCACCCTTGGTTTGTTTATGCTCATCAATAAACTCTTGTCATGGTCTGTGGTTGAATCGGGCCTGGCCCTGAGGATGTATTACCAGATCGAGTTTACGGGGAATAAATTTCCTATTTAGGCTATAAATTACCGAGTTTATGGAATTAAATTCATTAATGGTGACGGACTATGTTTTCTTCCGAACGACTCAAAGGTATCGATCTGTTTGTCTGCGTAGCCGATCTGGGCAGCTTTACGGCCGCCGCAGAACGCCTGAATTTGACCGGTTCCGCCATCAGCAAAGGCATTGCCCGTCTTGAAAGCCGGCTGCAGGTTCGCTTGTTTAACCGGACCACGCGGCGTCTCTCACTGACCGACGCGGGGGAAACCTTTTACCGCACCTGCACCAGCGTATTGGGCGAGCTGGAAGAGGCGGAGCTTGCCATGCAGGCCGAAAATGCCGAGCCGCAGGGAAGGGTGCGTATCGATCTTCCTGCCGCCTATGGTCGTCTGCATGCTTTACCGGTGATCCTTAAGCTAATTGAGGATCATCCGCTGTTAATGCCGCATATTTCGTTTTCCGACCGCTTTGTCGATCCTGTGATAGAGGGGATCGATATTATTGTGCGTATCGGTGGCGCGGATATTTGGCCGAATACTTTAGGACACTGTTATCTGGGGGCGCAGCGGCATATTTTTTGCGCTTCACCGGCCTATGTGAAAAAGCGCGGCGTGCCGAACAACGAACAGGATTTGGATAATCACAGCTGCGTGGTTTACGGCGAAGGCAACGGTATGCTCACTCCCTGGCATTTTGCCGGCGGGCAGGCGAATAACAGCGAGAAAAGGGTGTTACCGGCGCGGGTGGCTATCGGCGATGCAGAAGGGCAGCTTACCGCCGTTTTGGCCGGGCACGGCATAGCGCAGTTGCCTACCTGGTTGGTGAAACGGCAACTTGCAGAGGGTTCGCTGGTGGAGGTATTGCCTCATCTGGCAACCGATGGATTACCGATTAATCTGGCCTGGCTCAAGAGCCGGCAGGCGCTGCCGAAAGTTCGCGCGTTATTGAAGATCCTGACTGACAATCTGGGGCCCGATGGCAGCATGACAGAGCGCACCTGAGGTTCGTTAGGCACTTCAGCGACAGAAAAATTCTCAGGAAATGGCGGCGGCGAGGTTGCGCAATTCAGGCAACACGCCCAGGTTTTTCTCCTGCACGATATCCTGACAAACTTTCAGGATCACCGCTTTGACCACGTCGGAGCTTCGCATCAGGTTCTGTTGTTCCATTAGACTATTGACTTCAGCCAGCTGTTTTTTAGTGACTTTCATTGACAGCCGTTTGGATGCCTTGGCATTTGCCAGCTCGCTGCCTAACAGCGCTTTCAGTCCTTCCTGATGATAGTAGCCGGTGGTCAGCGCATGAAGGTAATACAGGATCAGCGTCTTATGAAAATCTTCGCCCAGTGAAGCATCTATTTTCTGCGTGGCGACGTTAAGAATATCGAGATAGTGCGCCGGAACCCGGACTTCCAGCGCCGACTTGCTTTGCTCAAACTCGCTTTTAATTTGCGGTGTGGATTGAGCAGGGACACTGACCACGGCGTCGCACTGGTTACAGACCGCGGCCAGAATATTCTTCACCGTGCCACGCCGATCGCTGAAGTCCACATCGCGTAAACGATAAGTCGCGATAGATTTCCCGCAGTGGTGACACAGAACGGCACGCGTATCGCCTTCTTTAACAATTTTCACTTTGAACTCCTTGTCGATTTATTGGTGCACGCTGATAAAGATGACGTCGGGTTCCATAAAATAAAATTTTACGTACCAGCAGCAACCGGACTTCCAGGGTTGAAGAATGTGAACGTCAGTAGCGGCATCCTGATGATGTGGACGGCACTGATATGCGTCTCCGTAAGTTTTCCTGATAAGTTCGATTACCTCGTTTTTATCAACCTGACCAGTGGCGAACAGATTCTTGACATCGATGTTGCCACGTACCTCATGGTCATACGCGCCTTGCTGAAGACAGCGTATAGCGAGCTTTTTTACGTCCCTGAATCCCATCTTATCCCCGTATATTGTACGAAATTTGGCGTACGCACAAGGTGTCTGAAAAATTTCATAGCGCTTACTCTACTGGCGATAGTGAGGGTGAAGTTAAGTGATGAATGTGAGTCGCGTGGAGAAAAGACTAAAAGGCGCAGCACTGCGCAAACTGATGCAACGCGTAGCAACGTTGGCGGATAAAAATGCGAGAAGCCCGCTCAAGTTTCCCTGAGCGGGCTCAAATAGGGTTTACCACTTCGCACATTTATCCGCCGAAAGCAGGATATTGGGCGAAGTTACTTTACTGATAGCTCTCTACGGATGATCTCTGCACCTGCGCTTAAGGCATTGAGTTTGCCTGTGGCTACCCGACGCGATAAAGGCGCCATGCCGCAGTTGGTCGAAGGGTAGAGTTTGTCGGCATCGACAAACTGAAGGGCTTTGCGCAATGTATTGGCCACTTCCTCCGGGGTTTCTATGCTGTTGGTCGCCACGTCAATGGCCCCGACCATCACTTTTTTACCGCGGATCAGTTCAAGCAGATCCATAGGAACATGCGAGTTATGACATTCCAGCGAGATGATATCGATATTCGACGTTTGCAGTTTGGGGAACGCTTCTTCGTATTGTCTCCACTCTGATCCCAGCGTCTTCTTCCAATCCGTATTGGCCTTGATGCCATAGCCGTAGCAGATATGTACCGCCGTTTCACATTTAAGCCCTTCAATGGCTCTTTCCAGGGCGGCGATCCCCCAATCGTTCACCTCATCAAAAAAAACGTTAAAGGCGGGTTCATCAAACTGGATAATATCGACGCCCGCAGCTTCTAATTCTTTGGCTTCCTGATTGAGGATCTTGGCAAATTCCCAGGCCAGTTTTTCGCGGCTCTTATAGTGGTTATCATAGAGCGTATCGATCATGGTCATCGGGCCTGGCAGGGCCCATTTGATAGGTTGCTTGGTCAGCTGACGTAAAAACTTGGCATCTTCCACAAAAACGGGTTTTTGACGCGCCACAGCGCCAACCACGGTCGGTACGCTCGCATCGTAGCGATTACGGATTTTAACCACCTCACGCTTCTCGAAATCAACGCCGCTCAGGTGTTCGATAAACGTAGTGACAAAGTGTTGGCGCGTTTGCTCGCCATCGCTGACAATATCAATGCCTGCACGCAGTTGATCATCCAGGGACAAGCGCAGGGCATCTTGTTTTCCCTCAATTAATTCCTCATCTTGCAGTTTCCACGGTGACCAAAGTGTCTCAGGTTGTGCAAGCCAGGAAGGTTTCGGCAAACTGCCGGCAGTAGAAGTTGGGAGCAAAATTTTCATAATAAATGACCTTTTATTTTCGATTAATCAAAGAGCGTAGTGAGCAGACCATTGCTCAAGAATATTCTTGTAGGGTTTGATGAAATGCTCTTCAGTAAATTTCCCCTGCTCAATAGCCAACTGGCTGCGTTCTTCTCGGTCATAAACAATTTTCGTCAATGAATGATCCTGCTGATTCAGGCTTGGCTGATAATATTGCCCTGCGGCAGAGTTCGCATTGTAAATCTCAGGCCGATAAATTTTTTGGAAAGTCTCCATCGTGCTGATGGTACTGATAAGCTCAATATCAGTGTAATCACTCAGCAAATCACCGGAGAAATAAAAGGCCAAAGGCGCAACGCTATTTTTCGGCATAAAGTAGCGAACCTGTAATCCCATTTTTTCGAAATACTTCTCAGTCAAAGAGGAGTCGTTTTGCTGATATTCTATGCCCAATACAGGGTGTTGGTTACCCGTCCGCTGATAAGAGTCTTTACTTGAGACGCTTAAGCAGATTACCGGTGACTTTTTAAAATTCTGTTTGTACTCCGTTGAGTTGACGAAATACTTAAATATGTTGCCGTGCAGGTCGCCAAAATCATCTGGTATGCTAAACCCAGGTTGGTTTTTGTTGTGTTCCAGCAGCAATACACTGAAGTCATAATCTCGCACATAAGAAGAGAAATTATTCCCGACAATGCCTTCAATCCGCTGGTGAGTTTTTTTATCAATAATGTTGGTTTTTAATATTTCAATCACTGGGAAGGTATTGCCATTGCCTTCAACACTCATCTCGACAGAAATAATTTCAAGCTCGACAGAGTAACGATCGCCTTTTGGGTTGTCCCAATGCGCTAACG
The DNA here is from genome assembly GCF_024519545.1 of Serratia sp. Ser99. Taxonomy (NCBI): domain Bacteria; kingdom Pseudomonadati; phylum Pseudomonadota; class Gammaproteobacteria; order Enterobacterales; family Yersiniaceae; genus Serratia; species Serratia sp. Ser99. Next base: position 53,376 of record NZ_JALJRT010000018.1, read on the forward strand.
TATTGAAACGATTATCAATCATTACCAATGTGTTGCGCAGATTCTCCCGGCGATTTTTCCCTCTGGCCAAATTGGCAAAATTGGTAGTAATACGCGTATTCTCAGAGGGGTTATAATCCTCATCGAAAAGGCTGCGCTTAATCGTAAATGTAAAGTCTCTGCTCATCGCGATGTTGCACCCTAAGTTCTGAGATGAAAACTGAATTGGCTTCTTGATTTCGTAGAAGTTACTGGTTTGTTCACTCATCAGTCTTCATGTTGTCAATAAGTTAATGTTGCATATTTTATGCCAGAGCCATCGGATGAGTGAAAGCGACTAAATTTCATTACCACATGAGCTATCTTCATGATCTGACAGCGGCGGGTATCGGCAGAGTTGCCAACCCCTTGGGCTTAACGATCCGCAGCGGCATCCTGCGGGCAGAAACGGGCAACAGAACAGGCCAATGGGAAGGGGATAAAGACGAGGTGGGGGGCTGATTGCCGAAGCGCTCGGTATCGCACCAGAGCAAATCAGGCCTTCGCGTTATCGCTGAGATATTTCCGGCGCAGCCTGATCTGGAATCTGCGCCGCATTTTGTTTATCTGATTTGTCATAATCATTTGAATCATGAGAATAATTTTCTATCGTACGCCTCGTCACGTTAAGGAAAATGCCATAGGAGTCTGACTGAAAATCGCGCACAGCCCAGAACTATTGACCTGGGGGCTCGCAGCGGAAAACGACTGGAACGTATAGGTGACAGTATCATGAACGAGGTGCTGGGCAGGCTGGAAGCTATTCTGAGCTGAAGCTTTAAATTAAATAGAAAAACAAAAGCAAAACGCCCGCTTAAGTTTCCTTAAGCGGGCGTCTTTAATATGGCTCCTC
>NZ_JALJRT010000019.1:0-45934 GCF_024519545.1 Serratia sp. Ser99
TGCCAGGCATCAATTAAGCCAAGAGGCCATCCGCAAGGATGGCCTTTTTGCTATGCGCGAAAGAAAAAGGCGCAGCCAGGCTGGGTCTTGTATTCCTCGTCGTCAAATCCCTTTTCCAGCAACACCGTTAATCATCTTTATCCAAAAGAAAAGGCCCCGAAGGGCCTTTGATTAGGGTGTGTTTGCTTTTTTTCACTTATTATTCGTTTAGTGCGAACTGCCCTGGGAGATCCCCAGCCCAGTTTGTGAACGTACAAATTGAGAACGGAAGCGCTCACGCTCTTGTTGCCCTGCCAAAGAGCTGTCGGTAACCGAGAATAGCCAGGTGCCAACGAACGCGACAATCATCGAGAACAGCGCCGGATATTCATACGGATAGATGGGTTTCTCGTGCCCCAAAATCTGCACCCAAATCGTCGGGCCGAGGATCATCAGGATCACCGCAGTGAGCAGACCTAACCATCCGCCGATCATGGCACCACGGGTTGTCAGACGTGACCAATACATCGAAAGAATAATAATCGGGAAGTTACAGCTGGCAGCGATAGAGAAAGCCAAGCCGACCATAAAGGCGATATTCTGTTTCTCAAACAAAATCCCCAGAGCTATCGCCACGATACCCAGAATCACCACGGTAATCTTGGAGACCCGCAGTTCGTCACGCTCAGTCGCTTTGCCGTTTTTAATCACGCTGGCGTACAAATCGTGAGATACCGCTGAAGCACCCGCCAACGTCAGGCCTGCGACTACGGCCAAAATGGTGGCAAAGGCGACAGCAGAGATAAAGCCGAGGAAGAAGTTGCCGCCCACGGCGTTGGCTAAATGCACCGCCGCCATATTGGTACCGCCCAGCAGCGCCCCGGTGGCATCTTTGAACGCCGGGTTAGGGCTGACCAACAAGATGGCGCCGAAGCCGATAATAAAGGTCAGGATATAGAAGTAACCGATAAAACCGGTGGCGTAGAACACGCTCTTGCGGGCCTCTTTAGCGTCGCTCACGGTAAAGAAACGCATCAGAATATGTGGCAGACCAGCGGTACCGAACATCAGTGCCAACCCCAGGGAGAGCGCAGAAATAGGGTCGGAGACCAAACCGCCTGGGCTCATGATGGCGAGGCCTTTTGGATGCACCTTCACGGCTTCGGCAAACAGGGTGTTGAAGTCGAAATTGACCGATTTCATCACCATCAACGCCATAAAGCTGGCACCGGCCAGTAACAGCACCGCCTTGATAATCTGCACCCAGGTGGTGGCCAACATCCCACCGAACAAGACGTACAGCACCATCAGAATACCGACCAGAATGACCGCCACGTGGTAATTGAGGCCGAACAGCAGCTGAATCAGCTTGCCAGCACCGACCATTTGGGCAATCAGATATAGCGCGACCACCACCAGAGAGCCACAGGCGGAGAGCGTACGGATTGGCTTTTGTTTTAACCGGTAGGAAGCCACGTCGGCAAAGGTGTAACGGCCCAGGTTACGCAGGCGTTCTGCAATCAGGAACAAAATGATCGGCCAACCGATCAGGAAACCGATGGAGTAAATCAGTCCGTCATAGCCGGAGGTGTACACCAGGGCAGAAATACCCAGGAAAGAGGCCGCTGACATAAAGTCGCCGGCAATCGCCAGACCGTTCTGGAGACCGGTAATTTTCCCGCCGGCGGTGTAATAGTCCTGACGTGAACGAGTACGTTTTGAGGCCCAATAGGTGATATACAGCGTGGCGCCGACAAACAGGATGAACATGACGATGGCCTGAATGTTCAACGGTTGGCGCTTCACTTCACCGCCAATGGCATCGGCAAAGACCAGACCCGGTAGCATCATCAGAGCGGCGGCGGACAGTAAACGCTTCATTTCTTCACCTCACGCAGGATTTCTGCAGTCAGGCGATCGAATTCGCCGTTGGCGCGGAATACGTAGATCCCGGTGAGCACAAAAGAGATCACGATCAGGCCAACGCCTACCGGGATCCCGCGAGTGATGGTCGATCCTGCGGCGATCGGGGTGCCCAACCACTGAGGATCGAAGGCGATCAATAAAATAAAGCCAACGTAGAGCGCCAGCGTAATCAGCGACAGCAGCCAGGCAAATCGGCTGCGTTTTCGCACCAGCTCGATAAAGCGCGGGTTTTCCTCAATCCCTTGATAAATGGTGTCATTCATCAGAGTGTCTCCAGTAGGTATTGAACGAATACGCCGCGCTTGAAGCCGATCATTGGGTTATCTTCCCGCCGATCGGCCAGAGGCGGCGTAAATTATGACGGCACTTTCATTGATTGTTTTTCTTCCAACAGCTTGTCGACTACGGCCGGATCCGCCAGCGTTGAGGTATCCCCCAGGTTGCTGGTATCGCCGGCGGCAATTTTGCGCAAGATACGGCGCATGATCTTGCCGGAGCGCGTTTTGGGCAGGGAATCTGTCCAGTGCAGCACGTCCGGGGTAGCGATCGGCCCTATTTCTTTACGTACCCAGTTACGGACTTCGGTATAAAGCTCAGGCGAAGGTTCCTCGCCGTGATTGAGCGTGATATAGGCGTAAATTGCCTGGCCTTTAATGTTATGCGGAATGCCGACTACCGCCGCTTCGGCAATTTTCGGGTGAGAGACCAGGGCGGATTCGATTTCGGCGGTGCCCAGACGGTGGCCGGACACGTTCAGTACGTCGTCGACGCGGCCAGTGATCCAGTAGTATCCGTCTTCGTCACGGCGCGCGCCGTCACCGCTGAAATACATGCCTTTAAAGGTGGAGAAGTAGGTTTGCTCGAAGCGATCGTGATCGCCGAACAGGGTTCGCGCCTGACCAGGCCAGGAGTCGGTGATCACCAGATTGCCTTCGCAGGCACCTTCTTGCGGCGTGCCGACATTATCGACCAGCGCCGGCTGTACGCCGAAGAACGGACGCGTTGCCGAGCCGGCTTTCAGCTCGGTGGCGCCCGGTAGGGGGGTGATCATAAAGCCGCCGGTTTCGGTCTGCCACCAGGTGTCTACGATGGGGCATTTGCCGTTGCCGATTTTATTGTAATACCACTCCCAGGCTTCAGGATTGATTGGCTCACCCACCGATCCCATGATACGCAGCGAGTCGCGTTTGGTGCCTTCGATCGCTTTGTCGCCTTCAGCCATCAGGGCACGAATGGCGGTGGGCGCGGTGTACAGAATATTGACCTGATGCTTGTCGATCACCTGTGACAGACGGTTGACGCCAGGGTAGTTCGGCACACCTTCAAACATCAGGGTAATGGCGCCACAGGCCAGTGGGCCGTACAGCAGATAGCTGTGGCCGGTGACCCAACCGACGTCGGCGGTACACCAGTACACGTCGCCATCGTGGTAGTCGAACACGTACTTAAAGGTCAGGGCGGCATAAACCAGGTAGCCGCCTGTGGTGTGCAGCACACCCTTGGGTTTGCCGGTTGAACCTGAGGTATAAAGGATAAACAACGGATCTTCCGCATTCATCTCTTCCGGCGGGCAGTCGGCTGAGACGCCTTCGGTCAGCTCATGCCACCACAGATCGCGGCCTTCCTGCCAGTAGCCCGGTTTGCCGGTGCGCTGGAACACCACAACGTTGGCGACGCTTTTCACTCCAGGATTCTTCAGCGCATCATCGACGTTTTTCTTCAAGGGTACGGCACGTCCGGCACGCAGGCCTTCGTCAGCGGTAATAACCAGTTTTGAGTTGGAATCGATAATGCGTCCGGCGACCGCTTCCGGTGAGAAACCGCCAAAGATGACCGAATGCACGGCCCCGATGCGGGCGCAGGCCAGCATGGCCACCGCGGCTTCCGGTACCATCGGCATATAGATAGCCACGACGTCGCCTTTTTTAACGCCCAGCTTTTTCAGCACGTTGGCGAACTGGCAGACATCGTGGTGCAGTTGTTTGTAGGTCACTTTTTTTGACTGGGTGGGATCGTCACCTTCCCAGATGATGGCGGTTTGGTCACCACGTTCGGCCAGGTGGCGATCGAGGCAGTTGGCCGCCAGGTTCAGGGTACCGTCTTCAAACCAGCGAATGCTGATATGGCCTGGATCAAACGAGGTGTTTTTTACCCGGCTATAAGGCTTTATCCAGTCGAGAATTTTCCCCTGCTCGCCCCAGAACGTTTCTGGGTCTTGCACAGATTGTTGATAATATTGTTGATATTGTGTCGGACTGATCAGGGCGTGTTCTGCAATTGCAGAAGGAATAGCGTGTTTATGCACTTGGCTCATAGCTTTTCTCCTTGAAGTTGTTAATGATATGTCAACTGAAGGTTAAGTATAGTTTGCTCCGATTCTTTGTTTCTTTTTTGCGCGGCAGATCACGCAACGAAGATATTGATTTGTAATAGTTCTGCCCTATTTGTGTGAGGCATCTATCTGCTTGGCAGGAAAAAACGGTCAAATACCAAGTTTTCACCAGAAAACGCTATCTAAAGAACCAAAAAGAATAACCAATCCGCACATATGTCCGCCTTTTATCACTATTAGATAATGTAAAACACGGTGGTTAAAAATCTCATTTAAATCTTTTCGGAACATCGCCGGCCTTTAATATTCTATGTCGATATTAATAGCGGGGCTGTCAGTCGACCTTGCTAATAAGAGAAATACATAGGAAGTATCCCAATAAATAGATGGGTTAATGCATTCATCGTTGCCTTTTTATTTTCATTTTTAAAACTTTGTGTTAACAAAATAAAAACATCGACATCGGATTAAATATGCAAGATTAACGAAAATAAACGCACTTTTACGCGGTTTGAAAAGCAAAGTCTCTGGCTCTTAAGTCGTGCTCAGCGCATAAAATTATGCTTTTAATAACAATAAATTATGCGTGATTAAATTAAATATTGAATTCATTGTTGATTATATTTTACACAAAGCGTAGGTAAAACAAGGCTTGCAGAGCATGCCGTTCAGATGGTACAGATTTAAATAGCGTCGCACTAAGGGCAGGTGAACGCTGCTTTGTCATCAACATAAGCCTGTATTAAATGATTAAGTATTCTTTTCGGTGTATGGCCTTAAATATGCAGAAAAGAGTCTTTGAGGACTTTTTGGGTATGAAAAGTGTAAAAATCAGTCTTGCGTGGCAGATTCTTATTGCGTTAGCGCTGGGTATTATCGTTGGAGCGGTGCTTCATAATCAGACAGAATCAAGAGAGTGGTTAGTCAGTAATATTCTTAGTCCGGCGGGAGATATATTCATTCGCCTGATTAAGATGATTGTCGTGCCGATCGTTATATCTACACTGGTTGTCGGTATCGCCGGGGTAGGGGATGCGAAGAAGTTGGGTCAGCTCGGATTGAAAACCATTATTTACTTCGAAGTGATCACCACTATCGCCATCGTGGTGGGGCTGACGCTAGCTAATGTTTTTCAACCCGGTCACGGCATCGACATGTCGACGCTGACCGCGGTAGATATCTCGCAGTATGAAAAAACCACGGAGCAAGTACAAACGGGCTCGCATAGCCTGGTTGCCACTATCCTGTCGCTGATCCCGTCGAACATCTTCGCTTCGATGGCGAAGGGCGACATGCTGCCGATTATCTTCTTCTCGGTACTCTTTGGTCTTGGCCTGTCGTCATTGCCGAAAGAAACCAAAGAGCCTTTGTTGAAGGTGTTTAAAGCCGTTTCCGAAAGCATGTTCAAAGTCACTCATATGATCATGCGCTATGCACCGATCGGGGTATTTGGGCTGATTTCAGTGACGGTCGCCAACTTTGGCTTCGCCTCGTTGTTGCCTTTGGCCAAATTGGTGGCGCTGGTTTACTTCGCGATCGCCTTTTTCGCTTTGGTGGTGCTGGGTGCCGTTGCCCGCATCTGCAATCTGCGTATATGGACGTTGATTCGTATTTTGAAGGATGAACTGATCCTGGCCTTCTCCACAGCCAGTTCAGAAACGGTACTGCCGCGCATCATTGAAAAAATGGAAGCCTACGGCGCACCGAAGGCGATCACCAGTTTTGTGGTGCCGACGGGTTATTCCTTTAATCTGGACGGCTCGACGCTGTATCAGAGCATCGCCGCCATCTTTATTGCGCAGTTGTACGGTATTGAGCTGTCTCTGGGGCAGGAGATTGTCCTGGTGGTGACGCTGATGCTGACCTCTAAGGGCATTGCCGGCGTGCCGGGCGTTTCCTTTGTGGTGCTGTTGGCCACGCTGGGCAGCGTCGGGATCCCGTTGGAAGGTCTGGCGTTTATCGCCGGGGTTGACCGTATTCTGGATATGGCACGTACCGCGCTGAACGTGGTGGGTAATGCGTTGGCGGTATTGGTGGTCGCGAAATGGGAGCACCAGTTCGACAGCAAAAAGGCGCGGGCTTACGAACAAGCGTTCTTGTCCGGCAAGGTAAAGCAGGTCAACGAGTCTTAACGGCTATTGCGCTTGCTTATGAAAAAACCCGCCTTGTGCGGGTTTTTTTTCGTTCATTTTCCACAGAGGAATTAACAGGAAGGTGCGGAACCTTGCGGTGGCAAGAAGCGCAGCGGATCCAGAGCGGTAGCGCGATAGCGTATTTGGAAGTGCAGCATGACCTTATCGGTACCTGTGCTGCCCATGGTGGCGATTTTTTGCCCGGCTTTCACTTCTTGCGCGTTGCGCACCAGCAGGGTGTTGTTATGCGCGTAGGCGCTGATGTACTCGTCATTGTGTTTGATCATAATCAGGTTGCCGTAGCCCCGCAGCTGGTTCCCCACGTACACCACTCGCCCTTTGGCTGCGGCAAATACCGGCTGCCCGCGGTTACCGGCGATATCAATGCCTTTATTGCCACCGTCAGCGGTAGAATACTTGCTGACGATATTGCCCTGAGTTGGCCAACGCCAGCATTTGATGCTGCTGCGGATCGGTGGCGCAACGGCTGCAAGCTGGCCTGTCGATTTCGTTTTACGCGTTTTACCTTTCTGCGCCGTCGTATTATTCAATGCCAACTTTTGGCCAATCTCGAGATTGTAAGGTTTGGGGATCTTGTTGCGTCGCGCCAGCTCGCTGACTTCGCTATTAGTGATCCAGGCAATATAGAACAGAGTATCACCGCGTTTAACGGTATAGGTGCTGCCGCTATAGCTGCCTCTGGCCAGGCTATCGTAATCGCGGTCATAGGTGTTGGACTTTTTCCCTGAACCACAGCCCATCAACCCAAGACAGACTATGCACACGGCAATCAGCCGCCATACAGCGAATGTGCTTCCCATACTCAAATGTCGTCCTTAAACGTCGTCGCTCTTATTAGTTATGCAGCCAGGCCGAGCCTGTGCGGCGGCATAGTGATCTTCGTATAGTAACATCAACGGCTATGTGGTCAAAAACGCTGCTTGGCAACACCAAGGCGCGTCGCAGAACAGTGTCTGCCTTTCAGCTTTTTTTATGAGATATAATAAACCAATAATTTTCACAGCCTTGGTAACTTCGCCATGCTCATCTTCTCCGCCCGATATTTATTACCAACAGCCGCGTTATTGCTGATTGCATTGCTGATTTACAGCGGTGTTAACCCTTATGATCGAGTGACCTGGCTGATGGAAGTCATGCCGGTTGTGGTAGCGCTGATAGTATTGTGGCTGACCCAGCGTCGTTATCCGCTCACTCCATTGTTGTATCAGCTGATTTTTCTCCACGCGTTAATTTTGATTTTTGGTGGCATGTATAGCTATGCGCGCGTGCCTGCCGGGTTTTATGTGCAGGAATGGCTGGGGTTGGGGCGTAACCCGTACGACAAGCTCGGGCACTTTTTCCAGGGGCTGGTTCCAGCGCTGGTGGCGCGGGAAATCCTGTTGCGTGGGGGCTATGTCCAGGGCCGGAAAATGTTGGGTTTCGTAGTGTGCTGCATTGCGCTGGCCATCAGTGCTGTTTATGAACTGATCGAATGGTGGGCCGCATTGGCGTTGGGACAAGGCGCCGATGAGTTTCTGGGAACACAGGGCGACCCATGGGATACCCAGTCTGACATGTTCTGTGCCCTGTTGGGGGCGGCATGTGGACTGTTGCTGTTCGGCCGTCGACAGGATCGGCAACTTGCTGGTTTAAGCGCGAAATAGCGTTCCTCCGTTTATCAACTAAAGTATTAGGTTTTAGCCTGCAGCTCGCTTCGGGGTAATGGAGTAGGCGGAAATGGATATGCAAGAAACCTTAACGCTCTCAAGCTATCTGGTACTGGCCGCCACCTTGCTGGTGGCCTATGTCATTTTCGGCATTGCCGGTTTTGGCTCGGCGTTGGTCGCCAGTCCGGTGATGGCGCTTTATATTCCGGTAGCGAAAATTGTTCCTTTGCTGGCGCTGCTGGACATGTGCGCGGCCATTGTTAACGTCAGCCGTGATGGTCGCAATGCACAATGGGCAGAATTAAAACGGCTGATCCCGGTGATGATTATCGGCAGCCTTGTGGGCGCGGCGATCCTGCTGAAAACCCGGCCGGATATTCTCTTGTTGGCGTTGGGTATTTTTGTGGTGCTCTATGCTCTCTATTCGCTCAGCGGTTTAAAACCCGATCGGCACTTTTCGCCCATGGCTTCGGTGCCTTTTGGCCTGGTGGGCGGGATTTTCAGCGCATTATTCGGCAGCGGCGGCTTTATCTATGCCATCTATCTCAGCGGACGTATTGAGAAGAAAGAGGCTTTCCGGATGACTCAAACCACACTTATCGGCATGAGTACGTTGACGCGGGTGGTTATTTTCACCTTTGCCGGTGTTTATCTGGACATTGATTTATTGCTACTGGCATTGGTGCTGCTGCCGGGGATGTTGGTGGGGATTACCCTAGGGCGTCATTTCACTTTGAAAATGTCACGTGAGCAATTCATGAAGCTAATCAATGTGATTTTGTTAGCCTCGGGTACCGTGCTGATGGTTAAGTACTTCAGTTGACATGCTGCCGGGGCGAGTGGCGACCGATCCCGCCTGCCATGTGGGCATTTTGCTCTGATTTTAGAGGATTAATTCAAATTTATAGGCTTTGTGTTCCAGGTTAGCGCTATCCTCGCTTAACTTAGCGTTTTCCTCTTGTTTAGATTAACTCTGCGATGCAAGGCGTCGCAATATTAATTTATTTCTTTTATTGCAGGTTTATTCGTGTGAATTGACGCCATTATGAATAATTTTCTTTTTTCGCGGTTATCTGTGATGTAATATTTTCTGGTGATTTTGAGTAGGGATAGGGTTTTTATTTAAGTGAATGGGTGTGTGCGATTTTTTATTTTTTCGATAAATCACCTTTCTAATGATTCTTTAACAGGTGTGTTCTTTCTTTTTTCATGATTTCTCATCCTATCTTTCGTTAAATACCTATTTAAAATATACGAAACAATTCAATTATTGAATTTATGAGGGCGATTATTTTTTGCCCTTTATCGGGTTGCGAGCGCGATGGTTCACTGATGACTAAGGATGGAGCTTCATGAATAAACAGGCAATGTGGGAGAGGATATGGTCGGCTGAATGCCTGTCCAAATGTACCCGAGCCTTGCACCTGACCTTGGGGGGAGCGCTGCTGGTAGCCTGCGGTCTGTTTTTCTCCCCGCCGACGTTGTCCAAAATGGATGCGACCGACGTCAAAATCAATATCACCGGAACCGTGGTCGCCAATGGCCGCTGTAATTTCGCGGGTGGCAGCCCGATAACTGTGGAATACGGCGATGTATTTATCAGCGAAATTGTCGGTGACAAATATCGCCAACCATTGAATTACAACATCTCTTGTTCCGGAGATGCCGGTGGTAAAACCATCCAATTGCAACTGGACGGCTCCGGTGCGGATTTTGACGGCACCTTGTTAAGTACCAATGCGAAAGGCTTGGGTATAAAACTGCTACGGGACAACAACCCGATGGTGCCGGGACGTTGGTATGACCTTAACCCCTCTTCACCACCAAAGCTGGAAGGGGTTCTGGTGAAGCAAGGTGGTGCCGAATTTAATAACGGCCAGGAGTTCAGTGCCTCTGCCACCCTCAAGGTAGCTTACAACTAAGGATGCCTGGGATGACAACCAAACGATTACCGATTAGCGGCAAAATGTCCGCACTTTCTATGGCGGTGGTACTCCTCTTGAACAGCACGATTATGACCGCGGCGAAGGCGGCCCAAACAGGCGACAGTAAACGAGTGAACTTTCACGGCACATTAAAGAAGAAGCCTTGCCATATCGCCAACGATCAGAACATTGACGTGTACTTCGAAAAAGTAGGGGTCAAGCGGGTGGATGGCCAACGCTATATGCAGCCGGTGCCCTATACCCTGAGCTGCGATGAGGTTGACCCATCCTGGATGTTAATGCTGTCAGTGCGGGGGATACCCACGGGGTTTGAGGACACCGCGCTGCAGACCAATGCGAATGGGCTGGGGATCCGTATCTTACAGGACGGCAAACCGATGCAGATTAATAAACCGATTGCCATTAGCTACGGCAGCCCGCCGATGCTGCAGGCAGTACCGGTACAGCAGAGTGGGGTGAAGTTGTCGGAGCAGACTTTCAGCGCTACGGCCACCCTGATGGCGGAGTATCAGTGAGAGACGGTTGTGAAAACATCACACTGGCTGGCAAGGGATTCTTAAAGTGTAGCAGGCAGGTAATCAATTATGATCACAGCACAGGCAGAGAAAAGCATTGTCTATGATATGCAACCCTCTTTCCGGTACGGGCGGAAATTATCTCCATTTGTAGGTTTTTTGGTTTGCATTTTGTGGAGTGGTAGCACGAGTGCATTTACCTGTTTTGGACCTGCTGGGCAATTAGGGTGGTCTGGTGGGGTTTCGAATATCAACGTGATAGTCGGGCCTAAACTTCATGAAGGGAAAAATACGATTGTTAATTTGGATGGGCAAGTTGCATGTCAAAATGATGTGCGCGATCCAAATTGGATCGATTATTTATGGGTAGACCCGGGTAAAGTCTCGTTAAACCCGGCCATTTTTAATGATCTAGCTGGTGGGATTACAGTATATGGTCGGGATTACGCCTTACCGACACCTGAGATAAAAATTTTTGAGCAAATAGGTTGGTTAGGCGCAGGTGTAACAAGGAAAGCAGTACCTGTTTCAATGTACTTCAACTTAAAAAGCGCTGGTTCGCAGTTGTATATCAAAAAAGGTGATTATCTTGGAGAGATAGGCTTGATTCAAGGACAAAATCAAAACTCAAATAGAGTACGTTATATCTGGCGCCTTTATGCATTGAATCAGATAGAAATTAACACCTCAAGCTGCTCTGTGAGCACCGGCGATCCCATCAATATCAGCTTTGGTGAGGTGGAACGTATGGATTTGAAAGTGTCCGGGACTGGAAATAACACAATAAAGAGATCTTTCGGTATTTCATGTACCGGCTCCGTTCCCGTGAACTTTAATATACGGATGAATTCTTCTCCGGCTACGTGGAACGGCGATGCGGTTCAGACCAGCAATAGCAATGTAGGTGTAGTCGTCCTTTGGGGAACGAATGTTATGACTAATGGCAGCACCCAGAGTTTAAGAGTCAATGGCAGTGCGACTACTACACTGAGTTTTACCCCGGTACGTCCAGCAAGTCTATAAATTTTTACCCATATCGAGAACACCGTCGTTTGCAGTGTGTGGACTGGAACTAAGGGAAATAAGCTAACAATGAATACATGGAGAACGGTCATGTTGGGCTGCGCTGTCGCGTCGCTAATCATCCTATGCAGTTTTTATGTAAATGCGAGCCCATTGCTTGCACGCTGTACTGGCCCAGGTGGATATTGCAGCGCCGGTAGTGATGTCATTATTACCTATAACAATGGTGGTAACCTTTTAATAAACAAAAATCGGCGCTTTCCTGTCGTCCCTTCAATGGTTGTTGTTGGTTACTGTAATAAAAGTTCCGGCGGGCTGGCTGGTCATTGTGATTATATGAAAAGTACGGATATCGGAAGCAATATGGTAGACGGTAGCCACCCGTGGATAGAAACAGTTTCTATGGCTACTGGGACATTTCGTATGCCAGCCGTCACGGTGCCTGACCTGGGATACGGATATTGTGTGAGCGCGTGGGTCCGTCGCTCAGCAGGAACAGGAGATGCGCTCTCTTGGGGAGATAACTATTACTCTAACACTGATTACGCACTCTGTTCCGGCGATGCTCCCCCGCCTCCGCCGCCTAATCTTTGTTATGTTAATAGCGGAAACCCGGTTGAGGTAGCATTCGGCAATGTGGAGCGGATGGATATAGGCACTTCGCCAGGGGGCGCTTATGACAGACAAAAAGCGTTAACCGTAAATTGTATGGGGACAGGCACTCATGGCATCAACGTCAGGCTTAATATGTCGCCGACTAACTGGTCGTCGTCGCAGATTGCTACAAGCAACGGTGCTCTGGGCGTGAGTGTATCGGCAGATGGCAAGACACTGAGTAATAATGACAGTTTTAACCTGTCGGTTAACGGTAGTACCACTTCAACGCTGACATTCTCACTGCTGCGCGATCCCAACAAAACGGCGACCGAGATTGCCACCGGTGCATTTAATGCGTCAGCATCGCTGATTGTGACGGAACCTTAGAAAGATTTAGGGTGGATATGATAAGGCGCTAACTGCGCCCGATTAAGAAAAGCAGCATCTGTGAAACGTCTTTCTGGCCGATGACGGCGGTGGCGCGGTTGGCCCTCAATGATGAGGGCCGGGTCGTGATTTACTGCATAGGCGTGCTGGCATCAAGGCGCATTAGTGCGAGCAGTAAGCCGCTGAGCGCGGCATAGAAACCAAAGTTATCGTTACTGCTGCAGCGTTGAGTAAACTCCGGCAGCCAACTCATGCAATGCACTAATGCTTCGCTACGCAGCTCTAGTAGCTCCCTGCGTTCATCCCCAGCTTCTGTTAACGCGAAATTAAGGTGACTTAACAGTTCAACAACCAGAGCTAAATGGTCTTCCGGTTCGCCAAAGGAACTCGCCACCGCCATGCCCGATTGTGCCAACAGCGCTTTCATTTGCGCGCTGGGTTCCTGCTTAAAACGCGAAGATTCCAACTGATAACAAGAGGAATAGGGTAACGCAGCGGATTTCTCCGTCATTAAGAACAGCCCGGCAAAGTCGGCGGCCAGTTCCAACCGGGCATCGGGCCGCTGCTGCAGAGTTTGGACGGCCTGTTTGAACTGGACTACCGGTGTCGTAAGCGCCGGGATGGGTTCAAGTACCGCCAACCAAGCAACCAGCTCAGGGCTGGTCAGTTCAGCAATCTGCACGTCGCTCAGCTCGCGGGCGAAACTGCCGGATAGCCAGGCATAGAGGCATGCGTAATGCGGGCTTCCCAACCCTGGAACCTGATCTTGCATAGAGCCTTCTCCTTACTGCGGCATGTTTGCTGGCGTCATCGATACATAGTCGCATCGAGCGACCATTTCGAACGGGCCATCAAACGCGGTGACGGGTTCGATTTTGCCATTAAAGCGCTCAATCTCAACGAGGGTCGTATGGGCGCTGGTCGCCTGAGCCAGTTCGGATGAGCCGATGTCCAACGTCAACACGTTTGGATTACCGTATTTGCACAGTGTGCCAGCCACGCCACCGCGTTCAGGATCGTACCAGGCACCTTCATGGATGCGGATCACGCCCGGCGAATAGCGATCTGAAACTACAGCGCCGGCTAAAACCTGGCCACGTGCGTTAAATACTCGTACAACATCGCCATTATTGATGCCGCGAGCAATAGCGTCCTGTGGGCTGATAAATACCGGCTCCTTGCCCGCGACGCTGTACTGCGCACGCAAGGTTTCAGATTCACACAGCTGTGAGTGCAGTCGGAAATCGGGATGCACCGACTGCAAATGCAGTGGATAGCTCGCTGAAAGCGGTCCGCCGTGTGAGCGTTCTGCTTTTTCAAACCACATTGGGTAACCTTTGCAGTTCTTATAATTCATATCGGCAATGCTCTTTGAGTAAATCTCGATCAGGCCGCTTGGGGTACCTAAAGGCTCCAGGTCCGGATCTTGACGAAACGCCTGGTGACGCACGAACATTTCGGGATGATGGAACTCGACGTAGCCGTCACCTTCCCAAAATTCATCGAATGCAGGCAAAGCCACGCCGCGTCCTTTGCCCTGGCGTGCGCCGTCCTGGTAGATACGTTTGATCCACCCCATTTCATCCAGGCCTTCGGTGAAATCACGTTCGCGATCGAACAGTTTGCAAAGTTCGCGCAGGATCTCGAAGTCATTGCGCGCCTCAAACTGCGGCGGCACCAGTTGTTTCATCGCGATAATGCCGCGATTGGAGTGGTTGCCAAACTGATCGAGATCGTTGCGTTCGAATTGTGTGGTAGCAGGCAGAACGATATCGGCAAAACGACAGGTTGAGGTCCACTGATTATCAATAGAAATCACGGTCTCCAGTTTCTGCCAGCCGGCAATCATCCGGTTAACCTGCTGATGGCGATGGAACGGATTGGTGCCTGCAAACACGCACATTTTCAGCATTGGGAGCTTGACGCGTTTGCCATTCCAATCGATCTCCTTGCCCGGCTCCAGCATGGCATCGATAAAGCGCGCGATCGGAATGGTACTGCTGTAACCTTTGAAATCCCCTTTGGCATAGCGTGCCGGTGTGTTGGTGGATCCCGAGAAACCGCTCAGGATCACTCCTTTGCGGCTTGGTGTGCCTGCGCCGTTGTAGTGCCAACCAAAACCGAACCCGCCACCAGGTAAGCCGATTTGGCCAAGCATCGCCGCCACCACTACCGTCATCCATGCCCATTGTTCACCGTGTTGCATGCGTTGCACACACCAGCCTGCAATGATTTGCGTACGGTTGGCTGCCATTTGGCGAGCCAGTGCCCGGATGATTTCGGCATCAATACCACACAGCGCCGACGCCCATTTCGCATCTTTGGGCTGGCTGTCCGTTTGGCCCAACAGGTAAGGGAGGAACTGATCGAAGCCAACGCAATAGGTTTTGAGGAAGTGGGCATCATGCAGATTCTCGCTGTACAGTGTGTGCGCCAGTGCTAATTGCAAGGGCACATCCGTTTGCGGGTTTATCGCTATATGCTGCACATGTTCGCGACCTAAAAACTCATGGGTAGATGACACCACAGGGTCAATGCTGACGACGTTGATTTCACCTTTGGCCACCTTGGCCTTTAGTTCGGCGTAATATTCATAGACATCATGATCTGGGCACCACCAGTTGGCCTGCTGATTTTTGACCAGATCCGATCCCCAGAGCACCAGCGTTTTGCTGTTTTTCAGCACCAACGGCCAGGAGGTTTGCTGTTCATACACTTCCATTGATCCCACGACCCGCGGCAAAATCACCTGAGCGGCACCGGTTGAATAGTCACCGCCGGTACCGACAGAATCCCCGTGCAGGGCCAGCGCACGTGCCAGCATGCCGGCGGCATTGTGGAACATACCGGTCGATTGCCAGCCGGTACCGGATAACAAAGCCGACGGGCCATAGGTTTTTTGCACCCGCTCAAGTTCTTGATAGAACAGATTTAGTGCTTCATCCCAGCTCACCCGTACAAAGCGGTTATCGCCGCGCTGTGTGGTATCGCTCAAATGGCGTTTGCGCAGCCAGTCAATTCTCACCATCGGGTAACGGATGCGTGCTGTGCCATGAACGTGATCGGGCAGGCCCGCAATCATTTTTGAGGGATATTTATCCATTTCAAAGGGTTTGGCGGCGATAAACCGCCCGTCCATCACGGTGGCACGGATAGCCCCCCAGTGGGAGCCGGTCAATATGCCTTCTTGCAGGCCACCCTGGGCCAGTGCGTTTTTGGGCACTAACAGCGAAGGACCAATCATGCCAATGGCCGTTAATCCGCCAAGCTGAGCCAGAAAGCGACGGCGGGACAAGCTGATATTCTGTGATGATTTCATGTGCATTCTCCCTTAGTGTTTCTGGTCTGGGCCGCCGGTATCGGAAGCATTCATCTGCAAATACTTCAGCAAGGTGCGTTCTTCGCGCTTATCAAGGCTGGTAAAGCCCACCATGCCGTTCAGCGTTCCGATCCAACCGTTGGCATCAAAGTGCGCAATGTCAGGAGCACCGTGGCACTGGTTACAGGTGCCGGTGTACAGCGCGCTGGTGTAGGCCCAGATAGGCTTGATATCGTTGACCAGATCGCCTTTTTGTACCCATGCGGTAGTTTGCAATTTGCTCCATTCCGCACCGGTGGCGGCTACCGTGGTTTTTTCAAGCGTTTGGGCATGTTTTTGCACTTCATCACGAATGGACGACACAAAAATGCGTTTGCCAGGCAGCAGCGACAGTACGCGTTGGCGCCCCTCGGTTTCTGTCCAACCCACGATTTGCACTTCGAGCCAATCACCGTCACGTTTTAAGACCTTAACTTCTGAGGCCGGCAGCAGTGAGCCAGCCGGTTCTTTATCGCCTTTGGCCGCGTAGATAGGTTTCATGTCCAACGTATACAGCGTGTTGCCGTCGCTGTTTTCGTCGGCGCGCAGGCGCATATCTTCAAACTGTTTGCGGAAACCGCTACTCATGTCCGGCAGTTGGTGAGCAATCCCCTTGTGACAATCAACGCAAGACTGATTGTCTTTCGCTGCGATGCTCATCTGTTTGGCCGCTTCCGGGTGCTGCTTGCTGTGCTCCATGGCTTCGTAGTTATGGCAGGAACGGCAGCCGACGGAGTTGTTGTCTTTCATGCGCTTCCATTCGCGCTTGGCCAGCTCGGCACGTTTCGCTTCGAATTTTTCCGGGGTATCGATCGAATGAGCAATAAAGTTTTGATAGAGATCGTTGGCCGCTTCCAATTTGCGCCACAGCATGCCTGGAACATCCGGTGGGATATGGCAGTCACGGCATTCTGCGCGGACGCCGGACGCATTTTTAAAGTGAACGGACTGTTTATATTCTTGATATACCGGCTGCATCGCATGACAACTGACGCAAAATTCCGTATTGCTGGTCAGCTTAATGCCAGCGTGCGGCACGATGATGATGGCCAATCCGAGAATACAACCGATCCCTAACAGTGCCAGCACTGACCACTTGGCACTGGGCCGTGTCAGTTTTCGCCAAAGTTTGCTCATAAATAAACCTTCTCGTTATTATGGGTACTCCTTTAGTAGGATATTGAGTAAATATGAACGGGGTCACGGGTCTGGATGAATGGAATAAGTCAGAATATGAATGGATATGAACAGACTGGGGCGGGAGTGAAATCATGAGCCATCACATTGTTATCGTTGAGGACGATCCGGTTACGCAAGCGCGCTTACGTGATTATTTTGTTCATGAGGGCTATCAGGTTTCTGTGGCTGAAAGTGGCGCGGGGCTGAAGGAAATTATGCTGCTTCAGCCGGTGGATTTGGTGCTGCTGGATATCAACCTGCCCAATGAAAATGGTTTGTTGTTGACACGAGCCCTGCGTGAACGTTCAAACGTCGGCATTATTCTCGTTACTGGGCGTTGCGATCAGATTGATCGGATTGTAGGGCTGGAGATGGGAGCGGATGACTATGTGACCAAACCACTGGAGTTGCGTGAGCTGGTGGTGCGGGTTAAAAACCTCCTGTGGCGCATCGATCTTGCCAAAATGCCTGCTAGGCAGGGGCAGCAGGAGAACTGCTATCTGTTCGCCGGGTATTGCCTTAATCCTTCCCGGCATACGCTGGAGTGTGAGGGGGAGCAAATTCGCCTGACTCGGGCTGAATATGAAATGCTGTTGGCCTTTATCACCAACCCGGGCACGGTATTGAGCCGTGAGCGGCTGTTACGGATGTTGTCATCCCAGCGGGTGGAACAGCCGGATCTCCGTACCGTGGATGTCCTAATTCGCAGATTGAGAAACAAACTGAGTCACGAACTCTTTGTCACTCGGCACGGGGAGGGTTACTTCCTGGCGGCCGAGGTCAGCTGACGGAAACAGGTACACCGGACGAAAACCCAGGGGAGAAAGGGACAACTTTACCTTCTCTGGGGTGATATTCGCCGGCGTCAGCAGCAGGATTTGCGGGCTGATATTATTTTCCACGCTTTGTTGCTGCAAAACTCTGATGGCTTGATCGATAGCCAGCTCACCCTGGAGCACCATCTGGTCACTGACCGCCATGATTATTCTGTTTCGTTTAAGTCCCCGATACACCTGATGTGACAGATAAAAAGAGACAATCCCCAAGGGATGAGGGCGATTGCGCGCCTCCCCCATGGCCACTTGCGCGGCGATGGCGTTCCCCGCGACCAGATTGATTTCAGGGTGTTTTTCCAACATGTCCTGCAACAAATTACGTTGGATCTCTACGTCATTATCGCCATAAACCACATCGACTATCTGTATCGAACTGCCTTCAACTGCGGTGCGAAACCCGTCGATCATTTCCTGGCTACCGCCTGCATCTTTTGGCCCAGGCATTAGCAGCACGTTGAGTGAAGGGTGAGGGGGATGATCGATCAGGTATCGGCCGGGTTGGTAACCCATTTGAAACCAGGGTACGCCCACCCGGGAGCGGGTAGCCGCAAAGTTCAGCTCATTCACTACGGCAATCACCGGCGTGTCGCCAACGGAAGCCGCCAGATCGGGGAATTGAGCCAGGCTGCTGCCAAGCAAAATCGCATCGGCCTGCCATTGGCGACAGAGCGTTAATTGCTCGCGCTGGGCTTCAAGCTGCGAATACCCGCCGGCTTCAAATATCTTCAGCGTCACATTGGTGCGTTGGGCTTCCTGCACCATGCCGTAGTTGATGGAGAGCCAGTAAGCGTCTTTCAGACTGGGATAGAGGGCGCACAGTTTCCAACGACGTTCCGCCTGCAATACTGGCGTGGCGGCAGCTGGCTCAGATTGACGCTCGTTTAGCCAGCGCACCAGAGGGGCCGGTGAGACCGCCAATGCCGAACAGGTTATCGTGCCGCAGAAAAACGACAGAAGAAAACGGAAAATCGCGTTGCGCATAATAGCCTCATATTTAATAAGCCTTTATGCTAGAGGTTTCGTCACTGATAAAACAACTTTAATTTCATCATCAGGATACCTATGGGGCACCCTTCGTTAACACGACGACTTTGGTTGGCTTTTTTGCTGATGGCAGGGTTAGCGTTGATCAGTTCGTTGATAGGCTGGTTGGGCTTTCGCTTTATTGGCGAAGTCGAACAAAACAATACCCGGTCAGTGATCCCAACGATGAATATAGCTCGTCAACTCAGCGAGGCCAGTGCTTACGAATTGTTTTCCGCTCAAAGCCTGACGAATGCCGATACGCACGCAGATTGGATCGAGCAAGGGAAAATGCTCACGGTACAAAGTTTGCGTATCAGCCGGCTCTTGGAACGTTTACGCAGTCAAGGATTTGATACGGCGGCGATAGAACAACAGGAGTCCGACATTACACACAGTTTAGGCCTGCAGGGCGAATTGGTGGGCCGGCGCCTGGCATTGCGCAAGCAGCAACGCGATCTTTCCCGTGAAATTATGGATGCGGCGGCCCGCATTGCCGAGTTGGCCAAAGGGCAGTTAAACAATGCCGCAACGGCCGCAGGCGTTACGCAGGCAGGGATTTACGATTTGATTGAGCAGCATCGCAATCAGGCCGCGGAGCAGGCGTTAGACCGCCTGATCGATATCGATTATGAATATCAAAATCAAATGGCCGAGCTACGGCTCAATGCGATACAAATTGAGCATCTGATTTTGCTGCTGGAGAAGCAACTTGCCGAGCGTGCGCCAGCAGAATTAATCTCCCGTATCGGCAGCTACGTTCGCATTCTCCAGCGCAGGCAAGAGCGCGTCGAAGATCCCCTCACCAGCGAAAAGATAGCGCGTGAATTGCAGATGCTGACACGTTATCAACAGCTTGCGACACTGTATCAGCGGGAAAGGGATATCCGCGCGCAGCTTCAGGCACTGTCACAAAACAACCTGGATATGTTTACTCGTTTCAGTACTGAAATCAGTCGTCAGGTCGGTGATATTGAACGGCGTAATACTCAGGCGTTAGAGACCCTTCGACAGGCTCGAGAAACGGGTAAGTTCTGGCTGATTATCTTGAGTTTGTTTTCGTTGGTGGCACTGTCGCTAATTTTGTGGCGCGTGGTTTGGCATTCGGTGACGTTGCCATTGGCGAAGCAAACCGCAGCTTTGCAAAGGTTATTGGAGGGCGACCTCAACTCTCCCTTCCCCGCAACATCCGGCGTGCGTGAATTAAATACCATGGGGCAGTTGATGGAGGCTTTCCGCGCAAATGCCGACGCCTTGCAAAATCAGCGGCAATATCTTGCGGCACAAGTTGAATTACGTACGGCCGAATTGGAAGCAATGGTGGTAGAGCACCACCAGGCTCGCGCTGAGGCGGAAAAGGCCAACCGGGCTAAGTCGGCCTTTTTGGCCGCGATGAGCCATGAAATTCGAACCCCGTTGCACGGTATTCTTGGCACGGCTCAACTGTTGTCGGAACAGGCGCTGTCGCTAAAGAACCTTTCCTATGTACAGGCGATCAATGACTCCGGTGAGAGTCTATTGGCAATCCTCAACGATATTCTGGATTATTCAGCGCTAGAGGCGGGCAAGGGCAGCGTGACGCTCAACGACGAGGCATTCGACCCACGTCAGTTACTGGCGAGTATCATGAGGTTAATCTCCGGGCGGGTACGTCATCGTGAGATTACATTGGCTCTCACTTGTTCTGACGAATTGCCGCAATGGCTGAAGGGTGATCCGCGGCGTATTCGCCAAATTGTGATGAATTTGCTGGCTAACGCCCTGCGTTTCACCGATCAAGGCCGGGTGGATATTCGCTGCCATATTGATGGGCCGCGCTGGCAAATTGACGTTGCAGATACGGGGTGTGGCATTGCCGGTGAAGCACTGGCACAGATTTTCAAACCCTTTGTACAGCTGACGGCCAAGCGCGGTGGCACCGGGCTGGGATTGGCGATCAGCCGGGGGCTGGCGGAGGCACTGCAAGGCAGCTTAAGCGTCAACAGCACGCCGGGAAGCGGCAGTTGCTTTTCACTGAATCTGCCGCTGGTTGTTGCAGCCACGCCAATACAGCATCGGGCAGAAGAACGAACGGATCTTTCGGGTTACCGTCTGCTGCTGGTGGAAGATAACCTGGTCACCCAGCGTATTACTGCCGAAATGTTGCTGTCTTGCCATGCCATGGTTGAGGTGGTTGGCGATGGCCAAAGCGCATTGAACCTATTGGCAGTTGATGGCGCATTCAGCGGTGTACTGGTGGATTTGGATCTGCCGGATATGGACGGTGTGACGCTCTCTGGGCTGATTGCTGCGTTGCAGCCACAGTTACCCCTTATTGGTTTCAGCGCCCATGTTGCCGACGAAACGTTAAGGCTCCGCGTCGGCGAAATATTCTGCGGATTGATACAAAAGCCTATCGCCTGTGCAGCATTAAGCCGACTGATTGAGCACTATTTAACAGCAGAAAAACGCCCGATGCGGCTCGCTCCCAGTTTGGATTTCGTTCAGCTAACGCAGGATATGGCGGTGTTCGGTAAAGAGAAAATCAGCGAGTGGCGAGACTTGTTCACAGAACATGCCTTGTTATGGGTTACTGAGCTTGAACAGGCCAGCGAAGCGGGCGATGTGCGCAGAGTTGTGCATTTGGCACATAAACTAAAAAGCAGCTGTGCCAGTTTGGGCATGCAGCGTGCGGTTGAGGCCTGTTCCGAGCTGGAGCAGACACCGGATAAATTGATTCCGCTGCGCCAAATCCTCACGGAGGAATTGCAGCAGCTTTCGGCCTGGATCGATGCGCAATAAGGTCGTGCGATCGAACTTGTCCGATGAAGAGTCCCATTCCAGAAAAGCAAAAAACCAGCCCTTAGGCTGGTTCTTCTAAATAGTGGTGCCCGGACTCGGACAACCGGCGCTTGCGCCGGATTGAACAACGCTTTAGCGTTGGCCCGCAGGGTGAGGCCTCTGGCCGAATAATCGAACTTGTTCGATGAAGAGTCTCACTCCAGAAAAGCAAAAACCCAGCCATTGGCTGGGTTCTCTAAATATGGTGCCCGGACTCGGAATCGAACCAAGGACACGGGGATTTTCAATCCCCTGCTCTACCGACTGAGCTATCCGGGCAACGCGCAGCATTAAACCGTATTGGCCGAAGTCAGTCAACGGCTTTGTGAACGAAATAAGGCAAAACGCGTCCGGTTGCTGGCTTTTCAGTCAAAGGGAGCAAAAAAAGCGCGAGATGGGCGTAAAGTACCGTGGTTGCGCTCGCCGCCACGGTGTCATTCAGCTTAATGCGCCATTTCTGCGGCACTGAGCGACCTGCAAGATGTCTTCCGCCAAGCGCTTGGCAACGGATACGTCCTGGAGCTGACGTTTTATCAGCAGTTTGCTGAGGCAGCCCTCTTGGATCAGTTCCATCTGCTGCGCCACCATATCCGCATCGTCGGCGTCCATTTCTCGCAGCAGGTCACGGGTCAGTTCCAGCGAAGTCAGCTTCTGCTGCTCGGCCAGTTGGTGGATAGGGTGATCTACCTCAGGGAAGAAGCTACAGGCGGCAATAAACAGGCAGCCGGGATAGCGATCGTGTTGTACGTACTCTGCCAGCACGTCGTAGCGTGCCAGCAATTTTTGCTGTGGGCTCAGGGCTTCGTCCAGCAGCAACTGACGACGCCAGGTGTCAATTTGCTGGCCATGATAGCGCAGGCAGTCATACAGCAGCGCTTCGCGATCCGGCCAGAAGCGTTTAAGATCGCTCGGCTGTACGTCGAGTTTTTCTGCCAGCATTTCTAATGTGGTGGTTGCCAGGCCCTGTTGTTCCAACAGACCCAGTGCCGTATCAAGAACTTGTTCGCGTTGCACTTGTGCTCCCTCCAAATTCGGTTCTGAACTTCAGTGTTATTTATTGCACTACTTTCTGCAAATGCGCGTTGAACGTTGGAGCATCCATAAATCCGGTCACCCGCTGGGCCGTCAACTCTTGTCCTGCGCCGTTAAAAAATAGAATTGTCGGCAAACCCAGGACTTTCAAGTGCTTGAGCAGCGCTGCCTGTTCGGCATTGTTGGCGGTCACATCCGCCTGCAGCAGCACGGCATTGGTCAGCTTAGCCTGAACGGCCGCATCACTAAAGGTATACTTTTCGAACTCTTTGCAGGCGACGCACCAATCGGCATACAGATCCAGCATCACCGGTTTACCCTGTGCTTGCTGCAGCGCCAGGTTGAGCTGCTCCACATTACTGATCTGCGTAAAGTTCAGATGTGGTGCTGCCTGCTGAGTGCTGTTAACGCCAAAAGCCCAGTCTTGCAACGGCCGTGCGGCAATCACCGCCGATGCCAGTAATAGCATCTGTAAAACGCGGGCCCAGCCGCGGGAGGTTTTCAGGCTAAGGGCAAATGCCCAGCCGAAGAACGCCAGGCCCAGCAGGCTCCACAGCCGCAGTCCCCACAGATCGCCGATCACACGCTCCAGCAGAAATACCGGCAAGGCGAGGATCACAAAGCCGAAAGCCTCTTTGACATACTGCATCCATGGGCCGCTGCGCGGCAGCAGGCGGTTACCGAACAGGGTGACGAGCACCAGCGGGATCCCCATGCCTAATGCGTAAAGGTACAAGGTACCGCCGCCGGCCCACATATTACCGCTCTGGGCAATGTAGAGCAGGATCGCGCTGAGTGGTGCGGTGGTACAAGGGGAACAGATCAATCCAGCCAGAGCCCCCATCAGGAACACGCCGGGTAACGAACCGCCCTTTTGGGTATTGCTCCAGCCCGCTAAACGCGTTTGCAGCGATGCCGGTAATTGCAATGAATAGAGGCCAAACATCGACAATGCCAAGGCGATAAACAGCACTGAGAGGCCGATCAACACGTACGGATGTTGCAGTGCCGCTTGAAACTGCAGCCCGGCGGCAGCGACCACCAAACCCAGCAAGGTATAGGTCAGCGCCATACCCTGCACGTAAACCACGGCCAACGCCAAAATTCGACCGCTGCTATGCGGTTTTTCACGGCCCAGAATGATGCCGGAAATCAGAGGATACATCGGCAAAACGCAGGGGGTGAAAGCGATACCGATACCGATCAGCAATGCCCACAGCGGTGAAAACGGCAGATCGTTGGGAGCCGGTACCGGCTCTGCCGCAGTAGGGAGTACCGGAGCGGCGGAGGCGCTCACGGTATTCAACGGGATCACGCGCGTTTCCGGTGGGTAGCAGAAACCGGCTTCCGCGCAGCCCTGGTAGGTCACGCTCAGGCTGGCATCTGCCGTTGCTTGTTGCAGCGGAATTTTCAGGTTCAGCTGTTGCTTGAAAATGGCGACCTCGCCGAAAAATTCGTCTTTGTGGCTCAGCCCGGCGGGCAGTTCAAAGGCGCCCAGCGTGGCCTGCTTTGGCACCAGTTTGATCTGCTGGCGATAGAGGTAATAACCGGGACGAATTTGCCAGTCCAGCGACAGCTGATTGCCTTGCTGTTTGAAATCAAAGGGGAAGGCCTGATCGACAGGCACGAACTGGCTACCGCCGTTTTGGCCGAACAGCGAAGCCTGGGCCGCCTGCGGCAGAAAGAACAGGCTGCAAAGCAGAAAAATCAGTTTAATGAGGCGTTGATCCATAACAGGTAGTCTTTATCTCCGGCCATCACCGGCAACACCAACAGTTCTGGCGTCTGGTAGGGGTGATGTTGTTTCAGGTAGCTGAGCAGGGCATCTTGATGGTGGCAATCGCTTTTGAACAGCATCTGCACTTCATATTCCTGTTCCAGTTTCCCTTCCCAGTAATATAACGACGTTGCGCCGGGTAACAGCGTGGCGCAGGCCGCCAGCTTTTCCCCCAGAACCCGGGCCGCCAGGTCTTGTGCCGTGGCCTCATCGGGTGCGGTGCAGAGTATGACGACAGCTTCGCAATCAGACATCTTCAGCCCTCTCATCCAGATTATCAGTGGGCACTATACCTTGAAGGGCGGTCAGCTAGAAGGCGAGTTTATCGCCAGTGGGGCAGGAGAGGGGAAACCGGGGCCGCAGCCCCGGGGTGAAGCATTACAGCATCACGCTGCCCAGCAGGAAGCCAAACAGCACCGCCAATATCACGCCGATGGTGCCGGGGATAAAGAACGGGTGGTTAAACACAAAACGCCCGATGCGGGTGGTGCCGGTATCATCCATTTGTACCGCGGCGACCAGCGTTGGGTAGGTTGGCAGGATAAACAGGCCGGAAACGGCGGCGAAGGAAGCCACTGCGGTCAATGGCGATACGTTCAACGCCAGCGCCATCGGCATCAGCGCCTTGGCGGTGGCGGCCTGAGAATACAGCAGCGCCGAGCAGAAGAAGAAAATCACGGCCAATAGCCACGGATGCGATTGAATCACCGTGCCAGCAGTCTCTTTGATCCAGTCAATGTTGGCTTGAACAAAGGTATCACCCAACCAGGCTACCCCCAGAATACAGATACAGGCGCTCATGCCGGCCTTAAAGGTGCTGGAATTAAGCACCATATCGGTATCGACGCGGCATAGCAGGGTGGTCAGGGTAGCGACGCTAAGCATGATGATCAGAATGGCGTTGGTGGTGTTCATCAGCGGTTTTGCCACCAGGCCCAGGCCCGGGCTGTTGATGATGGCGTAAGCCACCACGCACAGCACGCCGAGCAGGAACAGCAGCACCGACACTTTGGCGCGGGGTTTGATTTCCATGATCTTGTTGCCGCGCAGTGTTACCAAACCTTCTTCCAGGCGCTTCAGGTAAACCGGATCGTCCGACAATTTGGAGTCGAACAGCCAGCTTACCAGCAGCGACATCACCAGTACGGCGCAGAAGGTAGACGGCATCACGACCATCAGCAGGTGCAGATAGCTGACGCCGTGCCCTTCCATCACTGAAGACATGTACACCACCGCGGCAGAAATTGGCGAGGCGGTGATGGCGATCTGTGCGGATACCACGGCGGTAGACAGCGGACGGCAAGGCTTGATGCCCTGTTCTTTCGCGACTTCAGCGATCACCGGCAGCGCGGAAAGCGAAATGTTGCCGGTACCGGCGAAGATAGTCAGAAAATAGGTGACGATCGGTGCCAGAATGGTGATGTGCTTGGGGTTCTTGCGCAGCAGTTTTTCCGTTTGCTGCACCAGATAGTCCATACCGCCAGCGACCTGCATCGCCGAGATCGCAGCAATCACTGCCATGATGATGGAAATGACGTCGAACGGAATACTGCCCGGTTTCACGCCAATCAACGCCAGGACCAAAACCCCCAGCCCGCCTGCAAATCCAATCCCGATACCGCCCAGCCTGGCCCCTAAAAAAATGGCCAGCAGAACGATAACCAATTCTACGGCTAACATAGTGTCTACTCCTTAAAATAAGTTTTTTTGAAAACGAAAAGTTAAAATTTTGTGGGCGATGGAAAGTAAAAAGGCACGCTATCCAGGGGGATTTAGCGTGCCTTTTTGGGCTACCGGGTGTGTCTGTTATTGTTCATTTTCATCCGTATAGCGTTTGGCTTTATAGGCCGGGTGCATCAGGTTCTCCACGGAGAAGATGTCATCCAGCTCGGCTTCGGTCAGCAGACCGCGTTCCAGCACGACTTCACGTACGCTCTTGCCGGTTTCGGCGCAGATCTTCCCGACGATGTCACCGTTGTGGTGGCCAATGAACGGGTTCAGATAGGTGACGATACCGATAGAATTGAAGACGTAGTGCTCGCACACTTCTTTATTCGCGGTGATGCCGTTAATGCATTTTTCCAGCAGGTTATAGCAGGCGTTGGTCAGGATGTGAATGGACTCGAACATCGCCTGGCCAATCACCGGCTCCATGACGTTCAACTGCAGTTGGCCCGCTTCGGCCGCCATGGTAACGCAAGTGTCGTTGCCAATCACCTTGAAACATACCTGATTGACCACTTCCGGTACGACCGGGTTGACCTTGGCCGGCATGATGGATGAGCCCGCTTGCAGTTCCGGCAGGTTAATTTCGTTCAGACCGGCGCGTGGGCCTGAAGACAGCAGGCGCAGGTCGTTGCAAATTTTAGACAGTTTAACTGCGAGGCGTTTCAGCGCACTGTGCACCATTACGTAGGCGCCGCAGTCGGAGGTGGCTTCGATCAAGTCTTCGGCCGGCACGACAGGCAGGTTGCTGACCTCTGCCAATTTTTGAACCGCCAGTTGCGGGTAGCCTTCCGGGGTGTTCAGCGCCGTCCCGATTGCTGTCGCACCCAGGTTCACTTCCAGCAGCAGCTCGGCGGTGCGATGCAGGTTGCGGGTTTCTTCTTTCAGCAACACGCTGAACGCATGGAATTCCTGGCCCAACGTCATTGGCACCGCATCCTGCAACTGGGTGCGCCCCATTTTCAGGATGGTTTCAAACTCTTTTGCCTTGCGGTCAAACCCTTCGCGCAGCTGGTTGATGGCGTCGATAAGCTTCTGATTGGAGGCGTAAACCGCAATGCGGAAACCGGTTGGGTAGGCGTCGTTGGTAGACTGGCACTTGTTGAGATGATCGTTAGGGTTCAGGTATTGGTATTCGCCTTTCTGGTGGCCCATCAGCTCCAGACCAATATTCGCCAGCACTTCGTTGGTGTTCATGTTCAATGAAGTGCCCGCGCCGCCCTGGAACACATCCACCGGGAACTGGTCCATGCATTTGCCTTTATCCAGCACTTCGTCACAGGCCTGGATGATGACATCAGCGATTTTACGTGGAATGGTTTTGAGTTCTTTGTTCGCCATCGCTGCGGCTTTTTTTACCATTACCATGCCGCGAACAAACTCGGGCACATCGCTGATTTTGCTGTTGCTGATATAAAAGTTTTCAATCGCACGCAGAGTGTGAACACCGTAATAGGCTTCTGCGGGGACTTCACGTGTTCCTAACAGGTCTTCTTCGATACGAATGTTATTTGACATGTGAACCTTCTTTGTATTGCTGCCGAATTAATTAATTGTCAGGGAACCAAATTATGTTGCCGAAGGCTTCAGGCATGAAACGATTAACCACTGTGCCCGTTGCTGCCCAGATCATATGCTGGTTAGTAATAAATGACTGAATCCAGATCACCTTCTGAGCCTTCTTAAATTGCCTGTTTCTGGTTCTGTGATCCCTTTCACGTTTATTAACTTTAGCAATAAAAAAGGGCCTTTGGTTGAAATGCACGCCGGCAGACCCCATTGTATTTAGGTCGGCCGTTAACCGGCCCCCTTTTCGCGCCGTCGCCAACGTGCGGTTGCGCAGATCTACCAGAGGAGAACCAGGTGCGCTGGTTACCGTTACTGCTGATATTTCTGTTGGCTTACATAGAGATATCCCTATTTATTAAAGTCGCCGCCGTATTGGGCGTGGCGATTACCCTGTTGCTGGTGGTGTTCACCTCCTGCGTCGGCATTTCGCTGGTGCGCAACCAGGGCATGAAGACCTTCATGCAGATGCAACAAAAGCTGGCTGCGGGTGAAAGCCCTGCGTCGGAAATGGTGAAAAGTGTTTCACTGGTATTAGCGGGCTTCTTGCTGCTGGTGCCGGGATTCTTTACCGATTTCCTCGGCCTGTTGTTGTTACTGCCCCCGGTGCAAAAATCGCTGACGTTGAAGTTGATGCCGCATCTTTCCGTTTACCGCCCCGGCGGTTGGAGCCAGGGCGGTAATGCTGCCAACGGCAACACCTTCGACGGCGAGTTCCAGCGTAAAAACGACGATCGCTATACGCTGGATCATCAGCCCGACGATCATGACAAACGCAACGATCGTTGAAAAAACGCGGCCCAGGCCGCGTTTTTCGCATCAGTAGCTCAGTATTGCCATCAAAAGCGAAAATTTTTTTGGCCGCCCCCTTGAAGGGGGATGGAATGCCCCCATTTCAAATCCCACAAGCCGGTATTCACAATCCGGTGACAACCCTAAATCTGATAGAGACCTTCTTACAGGAGAGCGTTCAATGAGTATTCGTCCATTGCATGACCGCGTTATCGTCAAGCGCAAAGAAGTTGAATCAAAATCTGCTGGCGGCATCGTCCTGACTGGCTCTGCAGCGGGTAAATCTACTCGTGGCGAAGTTGTCGCGGTGGGTAAAGGGCGTGTTCTGGAAAGCGGCAACATCCAGCCGCTGGATGTGAAAGTTGGCGATATCGTGATTTTCAACGACGGTTACGGCGTGAAAGCAGAGAAGATCGACAATGAAGAAGTGTTGATCATGTCCGAAAGCGACATTCTGGCAATTGTTGAAGCGTAAGTGCGCTTTATCTTCTGAACTGAACGAGTTGAAGGGAAATACCAATGGCAGCTAAAGACGTAAAATTCGGCAATGACGCTCGCGTGAAAATGCTCCGCGGCGTGAATGTTCTCGCTGATGCAGTAAAAGTGACCCTGGGCCCGAAAGGCCGTAACGTAGTGCTGGATAAGTCCTTCGGCGCTCCTACCATCACTAAAGATGGCGTATCTGTTGCTCGTGAAATCGAACTGGAAGACAAGTTTGAAAACATGGGCGCGCAAATGGTGAAAGAAGTTGCCTCTAAAGCGAACGACGCTGCGGGCGACGGTACCACCACTGCAACCGTACTGGCTCAATCCATCATCACCGAAGGCCTGAAAGCTGTGGCTGCCGGCATGAACCCAATGGATCTGAAGCGCGGTATCGACAAAGCGGTTATCGCCGCTGTTGAAGAACTGAAAAAACTGTCCGTACCTTGCTCTGACTCCAAAGCTATCGCTCAGGTAGGTACCATCTCTGCAAACTCCGACGAAACCGTGGGTAAACTGATTGCAGAAGCGATGGAGAAAGTGGGCAAAGAAGGCGTTATCACCGTTGAAGAAGGCACTGGCCTGCAAGACGAGCTGGACGTTGTTGAAGGTATGCAGTTCGACCGCGGTTACCTGTCTCCATACTTCATCAACAAGCCAGAAACCGGTTCTATCGAACTGGAAAGCCCGTTCATCCTGCTGGCTGACAAGAAAATCTCCAACATCCGTGAAATGCTGCCAGTACTGGAAGCCGTAGCGAAAGCCGGCAAACCACTGCTGATCATTGCTGAAGATGTTGAAGGCGAAGCGCTGGCTACTCTGGTGGTCAACACCATGCGCGGCATCGTGAAAGTGGCTGCGGTTAAAGCACCTGGTTTCGGCGACCGTCGTAAAGCCATGCTGCAGGACATCGCTACCCTGACTGCCGGTACCGTTATCTCTGAAGAGATTGGTCTGGAGCTGGAAAAAGCGACCCTGGAAGACCTGGGCCAGGCTAAGCGCGTTGTGATCAACAAAGACACCACCATCATCATCGATGGCGTGGGCGACGAAGCGACTATCCAAGGCCGCGTTACCCAGATCCGTCAGCAGATCGAAGAAGCGACCTCTGACTACGATCGTGAAAAACTGCAGGAGCGTGTCGCTAAACTGGCTGGCGGCGTTGCCGTTATCAAAGTGGGCGCAGCAACTGAAGTTGAAATGAAAGAGAAGAAAGCCCGCGTTGAAGATGCCCTGCACGCGACCCGTGCTGCGGTTGAAGAAGGCGTGGTTGCCGGCGGTGGTGTTGCACTGATCCGCGTAGCAAGCAAAATCGCTAACCTGAAAGGCGACAACGAAGACCAGAACGTCGGTATCAAGGTTGCTCTGCGCGCGATGGAATCTCCACTGCGTCAGATCGTAATCAACGCCGGTGAAGAAGCTTCCGTGATTGCCAACAACGTGAAAGCAGGCGAAGGCAGCTACGGTTACAACGCTTACACCGAAGAATACGGCGACATGATCGCGATGGGTATCCTGGATCCAACCAAAGTAACCCGTTCTGCTCTGCAGTACGCGGCTTCTGTGGCTGGCCTGATGATCACCACCGAGTGCATGGTGACCGACCTGCCAAAAAGCGACGCACCTGATTTAGGTGGCGCTGGCGGTATGGGTGGCATGGGCGGCATGGGCGGCATGATGTAATCATCCCCCACGTTCGCGTGTGCAAAAGCCCCGGCCAATTGGTCGGGGCTTTTTTTTGCGTGCTTTGTCTCACTGCTTTTGATGATATTTATGCAGACCGGGCTGATTTAGCTGGTAAACTGATCTTTCATCAGCTGTCGCTCAAGACGTTGGCCAGCACCAGTGGCAACGGATGCTTAAGAGATAGCAACGCTTTCTGATAAGCTTTTGCGAAACTCTCAATATAGATGGGGAACAAGATGCGGATTAAAGCCTTACTGGGTCTTTCGGCAGCCTTGCTGCTGGCAGGTTGCAGCAGCACCAATGAACTTTCCGCCGCAGGTCAGCAGGTTAAATTTACCGATACCAAACCGGCGGCAGAATGCCAGCTGGTGGGCGAAGTGACTGGCACCCAGAGCAACTGGTTGTCCGGTAACGGTGGTGAAGGCAGCTCCATGCGCGGCGCGGCAAACGATCTGCGCAACAAGGCAGCGGCAATGGGCGGCAACGTGATTTATGGCGCGACCAGCCCAAGCCAGAACCTGCTTTCAAGCTTTGCCCCACTGGACAGCAAAATGGCCGGCCAGGTTTATAAGTGCCCGTAACGCAAGATTAATGCGTACGTCATAGCATAAAAAAGAGGCATGCCCAGGCATGCCTCTTTTGTTTTTGTCATTCCGCCGGTCAGTCAATCTTGCATCAGGCGCAGGTCGAGCGGCGTTTTGCTTGGCTTGCCGCCGACTTCACGGGTCAGACGCGGCACCATATATCCGGAAACCTTGCTCAGCAGCGCCTGCATAATGGCGCGCGCTTCATCGTCGCTGACCATAAAGTGTGCCGCGCCTTGTACCTTATCCAGCACGTGGATGTAATAGGGCAGGATACCGGCGTCAAACAGCGCATTGCTCAGCGCCGCCAACGTGTCGGCGTTGTCGTTGATGCCGCGCAGCAACACACTTTGGTTCAGCAAGGTGACGCCGGCCAGACGCAGTTGCGCCATGGCTCCCTGCAGTTCACGGTCAATCTCATTGGCATGATTGATGTGCGTGACCATCAGCACCTGTAGGCGTGAGGCCGACAGCCTGCGGCACAGTTCTGGCGTGATACGTGCCGGGATCACCACTGGCAAACGGGTGTGGATGCGCAGGCGTTTTACGTGCTCAATGGCTTCCAGTTCCTCGATCAGCCAGTCCAGCTCGTGATCTTTGGCCATCAGCGGATCGCCACCGGAGAAAATAATCTCATCCAGTTCCGGGTGTTGGCGGATATAATCCAACGCCTGACGCCAGTTGGCTTTATTGCCCTGGTTGTCCTGATACGGAAAATGGCGACGGAAGCAGTAGCGGCAGTTAACCGCACAGCCGCCTTTAACCAACAGCAAAGCACGATTACGGTATTTGTGCAGCAGGCCTGGCACCACGCTACGCTGTTCGTCCAGCGGATCGGTCGTGAAGCCGGGTGCATTGATGAATTCTTCGCTGGCGGTCAGAACCTGACGCAATAGTGGGTCATTGGCGTCGCCTGGACGCATGCGTGCGGCGAAGGCGCGGGGTACGCGCAATGCAAACAGCCGACGGGCTTCACGGCCCTGCGGCAGGTCCGGATGCGTATTCAGTGACAAAAGCTGCAGTAATTCATCGGGATCGGTAATAACATCGGCGAGTTGATGCAACCAATCTTCTCTATATGCCGTACTTTGGGTTATAATGTGTGCCATTTTTTTGGCTAAGCTACCAGTTTAAATATTCAGAGGGCCATCATGGCGACTTATTCTAGCAACGATTTCCGTCCGGGTCTTAAAATCATGTTCGAGGGCGAACCTTACGCTATCGAATCCAGTGAGTTCGTTAAACCGGGCAAAGGCCAGGCATTTGCGCGCGTTAAAATGCGTCGTCTGCTGACCGGCACTCGCGTTGAGAAAACCTTCAAATCTACCGACTCTTGCGAAGGCGCGGACGTGGTAGATACCAACATGAACTACCTGTACAACGACGGTGAGTTCTACCACTTCATGCACCCTGAGACTTTCGAGCAACACGGTGTTGAAGAAAAAACCGTTTCTGATGCGGCAAAATGGCTGCAAGACAACGCAGAATGTATCGTTACCCTGTGGGACGGTCGTCCAATCGCGGTTCAGCCACCGAACTTTATCGAAGCAGAAATCACTGACACCGATCCAGGTCTGAAAGGTGATACTGCCGGTACCGGCGGCAAGCCTGCAACCCTGAGCACTGGCGCCGTGGTTAAGGTTCCATTGTTCGTACAGATTGGTGAAGTTGTTCGCGTTGACACCCGCTCTGGCGAATACGTTTCACGCGTAAAATAAGTTTCAAAAGAAAGGGGCCCTGCGTGGCTCCTTTGCTTTATCCCCTTCCGCATACCCTTGGCAGAATCAGCATGATAAAGAAAGCTCTGTTGGTCGTTGTCTCCCTGTTAATACTGATGTCCCTTAGCGGCTGTAATACTTTCCGTGGTTTCGGTGAGGACGTTCAGCATCTCGGCGGCGCTATTTCGCGTACTGCCAGCTAATAACCATTAATGCCTCTAATGTAATCGTGCGAAATAAAACCATTTTAAACAGCAACTCTCGCTAATATTTACTACGCTTAGAAAGCCGTACTTTTTCATCACTGACAAATAAGGACTTTCCTATGCTGAAGAAAAGTATTATCGCGATTTTCTCTTTGATGATCTTGACCTCATTGACCGCATGCAACACCACTCAGGGCGTGGGCGAGGACATCCAGGCTGGCGGCAAGGCTATCCAGCGTAGCGCGGAATAACTCCCTTTACTGACTTGCGGTATTCCGCGAAAAGCTGCCCAAAGGCATCGTTGTGGGATACCGCTTCCCCTGTTGGCCTATCTCCTGCCGAAAGCTTTGTACTGTTATCCTCCCCGGTAGTGGGTATAATCCCCTGGCATATCACAACGCTAAATGGGACGACCCGTTTACGCATCTGCATTCGGGGACGACCCCACCGTTATGGAGCCTGTTTCATGGCTTGGATTATTCTGCTTATTGCCGGTTTGTTGGAAGTCGTATGGGCTGTTGGCCTGAAATACACCCATGGTTTTACTCGTTTGACCCCCAGCATTATTACTGTTGCCGCCATGGTGGTCAGCATGCTGCTGTTGGCACATGCGATGAAAACGCTGCCCGCCGGCACGGCTTATGCCGTTTGGACAGGCATTGGTGCGGTAGGCGCGGCAATTATGGGGATGGTGTTACTTGGTGAATCAACCAATATCGCGCGCATCCTCAGCCTGTGCCTGATTGTTGTCGGCATACTTGGGTTGAAGTTCAGCAGTCACTGATGCTGCGTTTGTTTCACCCAGATTAGCTTATCCGTATCAAAGCCGTTGTGTTTCGCGGTTTGCACTAATCTGTCGCGCGTGGCGGCGTCCAGCGTCGGCGTGCGCGACAGTATCCACAAATACCCTCGGTTTGGGCCGCAAACCAGCGCGTAGCGATAATCTGCATCCAACTCAATCACGTTATACCCACCGTAGAAAGGCCCAAAAAAGGACACCTTGAGTGCGGCTACCTGCGGTGAACCGGTATAATAGGCCTTGCCCGTGCTTTCCTGCCATTGTTGTTTTTGCGTATTAAAACCCCGGTTCACCACTTTGAGGCCGCCGTCTTCGCGTGGGCTGTAGTTGGCGGTGACCTGTTCGAGGCCGCGTTCAAAACGGTGATCAAAACGCGCGATTTCATACCAGGTGCCGAGATAGCGCTGGCTGTCGAAATCATTCACTACTTTGATATTCTTCGGCGGGGAAACGCTGCAAGCGGCGGAAAGGAAGGCGGGAATGATCGCACATAGCTTTGACCGAAAACGCATTGGTTACTCCTGTTTACCGGGTTGGAATAAACAGTGTAGCCGAAAGGCAAAGCAGACGGCCAACGGGAGTTGGCCGCCAGAAGTGTTTTACAGCGTCACCACGCCGATAACGGTGACGACGCTGAGGATGGCCGCCAGGCCATAGAAGACCCATTTACCGGCCGGCACGTGGATTTTCAAATCGTGCATCGCATGGTGTATGCGGTGCAGACCGCACCACAGCGGCAGGATAATCATCAGCAGCAGGAACAGCCGGCCAATCAGGCTCTGGCAGAAAGCCAATACGCGGTCATAGCCCAGCGCATCGCCAGGGAACCACCCCAGCGGCAGCAGAATGCCGACCAGCAGCACGATAGCGGGCGCGATGATCGCGCCCCACATGCCGCCGGCGCCGAATAATCCCCAGAAAACCGGTTCGTCTGAGCGTTTAGGTGCTTGATTTATCATGTTTCCTCCGGATTACAGCAGGGCCACGGCCAGGATGAGTACGCTGGCGACCAGCGTTACCGCCCACAGCGCTTTGACGATAGGCCCTGGCCCCATTTTTTCGCTGTTGACCACGATATTGGCGGCTTTCGGTGCCAAATCGAACCAGGTTTTGGTGTGCAGCAGCGCCGCCAGCAGGGCGACCACGTTAATCAGCAGCACCAGCGGGTTTTGCAGAAAACCGACGAACCCTGCCCAGCTCTCCGCACCGCCTTTCAGCGCAAAAACGCCGTAGATCAGCACGATGCTGAACCACACGGCCGGCACCGAGGTCCCTTCACGCAGCATATAGAAACGATAGAAGCCGAGCTTTTGCCACCAGGTTGGCGTCATGGTGCGCACATAGGGCTTACGTTGTGTTGTCATTGCGGTTTCTCTCCCTTATTGCGGCTTCAGCATGGCGATCATGAAGTCTTTGGCACTTTCCACCTTGCCCTGCTGGATAGCAGCGGCCGGGTCGACGTGCTTCGGACACACTTCAGAGCAGTAGCCGACAAAGGTACAGCTCCACACGCCGTTTTGGCCGTTGAGTTGCGCCATGCGCTGTTTCTGGCCGTGGTCGCGATTATCCAGGTTGTAGCGGTGCGCCAGGGTGATTGCCGCCGGGCCGATGAACTCTGGGTTCAAACCGAACTGCGGGCAAGCGGCGTAACACAGCCCGCAGTTGATACAGCCGGAGAACTGGTGGTACTTGGCCATCTGCGCCGGTGTTTGCACGTTAGGGCCGTCTTCCGGTTTGCGGTTATTGCCGATGATGTAAGGCTTAATCGCCTCCAGGCTTTCGATAAAGTGGGTCATATCGACTACCAGATCGCGTTCAATCGGGAAGTTACCCAGTGCCTCTACCTTCATGCCGTCGGTGTATTCGCGCAGGAAGGTCTTGCAGGCCAGCTTCGGTACCCGGTTGACCATCATGCCGCACGAGCCGCAGATGGCCATGCGGCATGACCAGCGGTAGGAAAGGTCGGGCGCCAGGTTATCCTTGATGTAACCCAGCGCGTCGAGCAGCGAGGTTTGTTCATCGTAAGGCACCGCGAAGGTTTCGAAATGTGGCTCTGCGTCGCATTCCGGGTTATAGCGCATGACCTCGATTTTCAGGGTGTTCATCTCAGCCATTTGCCTGCTCCTTATCCTTTTTGTCCTGCGCTTCGGCTTCAGCGCCGTACACACGTTTGGCCGGTGGCAGTTTGGTGATCTTCACGTCGCTGTATTCCAGGCGCGGTGCGCCGTTAGGGTTATGGAACGCCAGCGTATGCTTCAGGAAATTCACGTCGTCACGTTCGGTGCAGCCTTCATCCAGACGCTGGTGGGCGCCGCGGGATTCTTTGCGGTTGAAGGCGGAGTGCGCCATGCACTCGGCGACGTCCAGGCCGTAGCCCAGCTCGATGGTGTACAGCAGATCGGTATTGAACACGCTGGAGTTATCGGTGATTTTGACGCGCTTGAAGCGTTCTTTCAGCTCAGCCAGTTTATCGATGGTTTTTTGCATCAGTTCTGGCGTACGGTAGATACCGCAGCCTTCTTCCATCGACAGCCCCATTTCATCGCGGATCTTCGACCAGTTTTCGCTGCCTTCCTGCTTCATCAAATTGCTGAGTCGGGTTTCGACGTCGCGCCCTTGCGCATCAAGGGCACTGCCATTGGCCGGGCCAGATTCCAGCGAGCGACGAGCTGCATGCTCACCGGCCACCCGGCCGAACACCACCAGTTCCGCCAGCGAGTTGGATCCCAGGCGGTTGGCGCCGTGCAGACCGACGGAAGAGCATTCGCCGACGGCAAACAGCCCCTTGATGCGGGTTTCGCAGTTTTGATCGGTTTCAATGCCGCCCATGGTGTAATGCGCCGTTGGGCGTACCGGGATGGGGTCTTTTACCGGGTCGACGCCGACGTAGGCCTTGGCCAGTTCACAGATGAACGGCAGGCGTTCGAGCAGCTTCTTTTCCCCCAGATGGCGCAGGTCGAGATAGACCACGTCGCCGCGCGGGGTGGCGATGGTGCGACCGGCACGCCATTCGTGCCAGAAGGCCTGCGAAACTTTATCGCGCGGGCCCAGCTCCATGTATTTGTTCTTCGGCTCGCCCAGCGGGGTTTCCGGGCCCATGCCGTAGTCCTGCAAATAACGGTAGCCGTCCTTGTTCACCAGAATACCGCCTTCGCCGCGGCAGCCTTCGGTCATCAGGATGCCGGAACCCGGCAGGCCGGTAGGGTGATATTGGACGAACTCCATATCGCGCAGTGGGATGCCGTGATGGAACGCCATGCCCATGCCATCACCGGTGACGATGCCGCCATTGGTGTTGTAGCGGTACACGCGTCCGGCACCGCCGGTGGCCATGATCACCGCATTGGCGCGGATCTGCACGCGGGTGCCTTCCATCATGTTCATTGCGACCAAACCGCGGACCTGACCGTCATCCACCAGAATATCCAGCACAAAGTGCTCGTCGAAACGTTGGATTTGCGGGTATTTGAGCGAGGTCTGGAACAGGGTATGCAGCATGTGGAAGCCGGTCTTGTCGGCGGCGAACCAGGTTCGTTCAATCTTCATGCCGCCGAAGCGACGCACGTTGACCGAACCGTCCGGTTTACGGCTCCACGGGCAGCCCCACTGTTCCAACTGGGTCATTTCCCGCGGGCAGTTGTGGACGAAATGGTCGACCACGTCTTGCTCACACAACCAGTCGCCACCGGCAACGGTGTCATTGAAGTGGTAGTCAAAAGAGTCGTGATCCTGAGTGACGGCGGCGGATCCCCCTTCGGCGGCTACCGTATGGCTGCGCATCGGGTAGACTTTTGAGATGAGCGCGATTTTCAGTTGGGGGTTGGCTTCCGCTGCGGCTATTGCTGCACGTAAACCAGCACCCCCGGCCCCAATAATGGCAAGATCGGCGTTAAAGGTTTGCACTGCATTCCTCCAATATTCTTGTTAAGAACGGCAAATTAAATATCTATGCTTAATATTTATAAATATTCTTCGGGTGCTAACTAACTGAGTTCATTGTCGTTGCATAAAGCTTAAGGATAGATATCTCCCACCAATAATGTGGAATTAACTATACCTAAAGTTAAGTAGAAGAAATTTGATGTGATCGATTGTTTTGCCTTTTAACCGGCGGGCGGAAGGATAATTGCCTATGGGTTAGATTTAACGTTTATTCAACTTTTATTAACCTTTTTGCCAACTATTTATCAGGTAATGTCGAGGTTAAAGCGGCCGAGCTGTTAAGAATTTGTTTGCATGCCAGGATACGAGTAGACTGCATCCCCTGTTTGATTTCGGAGTAATTACCATGAGCGAAACGGCAAGCTGGCAGCCAAGTGCACCCATCGCCAATTTGTTGAAACGCGCAGCGATCCTGACTGAGATCCGGCGTTTCTTCGCCGATCGTGGCGTGCTGGAAGTTGAGACGCCAACCATGAGCCAGGCGACGGTCACCGATATTCACCTGTTCCCGTTCCAGACGCGTTTTGTCGGGCCCGGTGCGGCGGATGGCATGACGCTGTACATGATGACCAGCCCGGAATACCACATGAAACGTCTGCTGGCGGCGGGCAGCGGGCCGATCTATCAGATGGGGCGCAGTTTCCGCAATGAAGAGGCCGGTCGTCATCACAACCCTGAATTCACCATGCTGGAGTGGTACCGTCCGCACTACGACATGTACCGGCTGATGAACGAGGTGGATGATCTGCTGCAGCAGGTACTGGACTGCGAGAGTGCGGAGACCCTGTCTTATCAGCAGGCTTTCCTGCGCCATCTGGATATCGATCCGCTGTCGGCGGAGAAGGTACAACTGCGTGAAGCGGCGGCCAAACTCGATCTGAGCAACATTGCCGATACCGAAGAGGATCGCGATACGCTGCTGCAATTGTTGTTTACCGTTGGCGTGGAGCCGTACATCGGCCGTGATAAACCGGCGTTCGTTTATCACTTCCCGGCCAGTCAGGCGTCGCTGGCGGAGATCAGCACTGAAGATCACCGCGTGGCGGAGCGTTTCGAAGTCTATTTCAAAGGTATTGAACTGGCGAATGGCTTCCGTGAACTGACCGACAGCCGCGAGCAGCGTCAGCGTTTTGATCAGGACAACCGCAAGCGAGCGGAACGCGGTTTGCCGCAGCACCCGATTGATAACAACCTGCTGGATGCGCTGCAGCACGGTATGCCGGAGTGTTCCGGTGTGGCGCTAGGCGTTGATCGGCTGGTGATGCTGGCGTTGGGCGCTGAAAGCCTGAGTGAAGTGTTGGCCTTCCCGGTCGGGCGCGCATAACCGCTAATTCAGCGCCATTGCGATAAAAAAAGGGTTCGGCCATAGCCGAACCCTTTTTGCATGCGGCGGTTACAAACTGCCCGATTCGCGTTTGGTGTTGGGCGCCGGTGTGGAGGCCGGCGTGCGACCGTTGCTGGTCAGGCGGGACAGCGTCTCGCTGCGAACCTGGAATGGTGGGTACGGCAGCGTAATGCCGTGCTCGCGATAGCCGGACAAGATCAACTGATGGATCTCATGGCGCAACGGCATGCGGTGGCCCATCTCGGCGGCGTAAATACGCAGTTCAAAGATCTGGATACCCTGTTGCAGATCGACCAGATAAACCTCCGGTGCCGGATTATCAAGCACCAGCGAACAGCGTTCGGCGGCATTGGTCAGGATCTTGGTCACTTCTTCGCTGTTGGCTTCTGCCGGTGCCGGTACGGTCAGTACCACACGAGTCAGGTTGTCCGACAGCGACCAGTTAATGAACTGCTCGGTGATAAACGCTTTGTTCGGCACGATGATCTCTTTGCGATCCCAGTCCGAAATGGTGGTGGCGCGGGTGTTGATCTTGGTGACGGTACCGGTCAGGTTGCGGATCGTCACGGTATCACCAATGCGGATCGGTTTTTCAAACAGGATGATCAGGCCGGAGATAAAGTTGGAGAAGATCTCCTGCATACCAAAGCCCAACCCCACGCTGAGCGCGGTCACTACCCACTGCAATTTCGACCATTCGATACCGATCCAGGAAAAGCTGAGGATGGCGCCGAACAACAACAACAGATACTTGGTAATGGTGGTGATGGCGTAGCCGGTGCCCGGTGACAGATCCAGGTGCTGCAGTACCGCCAGCTCCAGCAGGGCCGGCAGGTTACGCACCAACTGCATGGTAACGATCAGCACCAGGATGGCGATCAATACCGCACCCAAGGTGATTGGATGCGCGGTTTCCACGCCGTTGACCGTTGACGTCACGTCCCACAGGGAGATGTTTTCCAGGAAGGCGAAGGCCGAGTGAATTTCTGACCACAGCACGATCACCGACACCAGCGCGATCATCGTCAGGATCGAACGAACCAACCGGAGCGACTGGGCGCTGATGGTATCCAGATCGATCTCTGAATCATCCATGTCCATCGATCCTTCGGTGCTGTTGGGCGTATGCGGCGTTTCTTCTTCACCGCGCGCACGCTGAGCCAGAATATCGGCCCGGCGCTGTTTGGCACGGTCAAAGGCGATACGTCGCCGTTGGATCAGCATCCAGCGGCGAATAATGTGGTAAATCACCAGCAGGAAGAACCAGATGGCCACCGACGTTTCCAACCGAGCCAACAGTGCCTGAGAGGTGGTCAGATAGCCGACGGCGGAGGCCAGCGCCGCCAGCAGCGGCGCGGACAGCAATAGCCCCCACAGCGCGGTGTTGACCATGTTCTCGCCGGAGCCTTTTTTATCCAGATACAGCGGAATGCCGGCGCGTTTCAGGCTATTGGTGACGATGGCCAAAGCCAGACACAGCAGGATAAAGCACAGCCGCCCCAGGGTATTGGCAAACTCGCGTTCTTTCAGGCTGTCGAAGGTGATCAACGCCATGATCAGCGGCACTATCAGCCAGATCGACATTTTGTAATAGCGCATGGCGCGTGAAACCTGCTTCACCGGCCAGCGGAAATGCACGATAAACAACCCCTGCGGGTGGGCGAAGGCGGCGCAAATCATACATACCCAAAGGATCGGCAGCGTAGCAGTGACACCCTTGCCGATCGCTTCGGCTACCGGGTAGTTCCAGGCGCTTTGCAGGCCAAAGCCGAGCGCTGCCCAGAGCACCGGCAGCGGCAGTGCCACCAAAATCGACCAGAATACGGTGCGCAGGGTCAGGAAGAATTCGTCCTGGGTCACTTTGCCAACCCGGCTGCTGGCGCGCGTCAGAAAGGCGTGGTAGTGCTTGCGAGAACTGATACTGAAAATAACCAGCAGCAGGGCACCGAAGATGGGGATCAGCGTTTCGCGGCTGGTCACCATCATCATAAAGGCCCCACCGAGCTGTGACAGCGTATCCAGCGACAGCAGACGCGTCAGGTCGTGCGCGACGTTAATCGGATAGGACAGGGTGATAGGATTGACGTCAGGCACCCAGAACAGATAGCGGTGGGTGGCGTCCTTGATTTCGTTTAACGCCTCGATCAACTGGGTGTTGGCCACTTTCAGCTTGGTCAGCTCGAGGATCTGAGTATCGCACCCGGACAGCAGTGAATTCAGCAGTTCCCTCTGAGTGCGCAACTGGGCGTCGACAATGCGTCTTTCCGCGCTAGTCAGTTCACTGCCGTCGTCACGTTTGAATTCGCGCTGTGACAGTTTTTCCAGTTGGCTTTCAAACTGCAGGCGCTGTACGCGCAGTTGGGCCATATCGCCATCGAGCTGCTGCGGCTTGGGCATTTCCGGCAGCGTGGCGACCTGAGCACGCAGGGTTTCTCCCAGCGCCGATGAGGAGCCGAGCCACTGGGCCTGTTCGATAATGGTGCTTAATGCCTGGCGCACCTGCAGCGTTTGCGCGGCGGCCTGACGTTGTTGGGATGAAATCAGATCCATGCGCTGGGCCTGATTGTTCAGCGCCGCAGACAGTTCACGGTTGATTTGCAACTGCTGACTGATACTTTTCGGCAGATCGCCATTTTGCTCGGCCAACTGCTCGGTTTTTTCCAGTGCCAGTTCGGCTTCGCGCTGTCGCTGGGCATTGAGGTTATTGCGCAGCGCCTGCAGTTGAACGTCAATCTTCTCGTGGCGCTTTTTGTAGACTTCGGCGCGCATCCGCGCCAGTTCCTGGCGGTTGTTGGCCGACAGCTGTGCCAGTTCGAGCTCATCGACTTTGGCTTTGCGTGCAGCGGCTTCCGCCTGCAATAACGCCAGCGCAGCCTGGGCATGCGGAGTGGTCGGGTTGGCGGGTTGGGCCTGCAGGCGACGTTGAACCTCGGTCAATGCACGGCGAGCGTCGGTCTGTTGCTGTGGCAATTGGCCGAGGGAATCGCTGATTTCCCGCGTGCGCTCCTGCTCTTGCTGCAGCAAACGCGCCTGTTCCAGCAGCAGGCTGCTGGTTTGCAGGATTTGCTGTTCCAAATCGCTGGCCGGCAGGTTATCGCCGTTCGGCAGGATTTTGCTGTCTTCCAGCGCTAACTGACGACGCAGTTCCTGCGTCATCTTCGGGAAATCGTCGATCACGCGCTGATACTGCTCAACGCGCGTTAGCGACTCTTTACGCTCCGACAGCCAGTTGAGGGCGCTTTGCAACGCCTCAGTGGTTTCCGCCTGATTAGGCGCGCTCTTGTTGCTCTCGGCCTGCTTCAGCTCCTGTTTGA
This sequence comes from Serratia sp. Ser99, assembly GCF_024519545.1. Lineage (NCBI taxonomy): Bacteria > Pseudomonadati > Pseudomonadota > Gammaproteobacteria > Enterobacterales > Yersiniaceae > Serratia > Serratia sp. Ser99. The sequence continues at coordinate 42,690 of NZ_JALJRT010000019.1, forward strand.
GCTGTGTTTCGGTGGGCACCGTGGCGGCCAGCACCGGTTGAGCCAGTAAGCAACCGAGCAATAACGTGATAATCAGGCGCACAGCGTCAATTCCTTCAGATCTGCGGTGTTTCAACGGCAGCAGACGCGGCCGGGATTTCTGCGAAGGCTTCGCCCATGCGGGTCACGGTGCCGTTGTTCAGCTGCGGCGCGAACTGTACGCTGCCTGGGGTAAACAGGTTAATGACCGTCGAACCCAGCTTGAAGCGGCCCATTTCTTCGCCTTTCTCCAGCACGATAGCGCCTTCCGCACCTTCTTCAGGATAGGTCCAGCGTTTGATAATGCCTTCGCGTGGCGGGGTTACCGTGCCGGCCCAGACGGTTTCGATGCTGCCGACGATGGTGGCGCCCACCAGGATCTGCACCATTGGCCCGACAGCGGTATCAAACACGCAGATCACACGCTCATTGCGCGCGAACAGGTTTGGCACGTTGGCCGCGGTCAATGGGTTAACGGAGAACAGGTCACCCGGCACATAAATCATTTCGCGCAGCACGCCGTTGCACGGCATATGTACGCGGTGATAATCCCGCGGAGCCAGGTAGGTGGTGGCGAACAGACCGTTACGGAACGGCTCTGCCAGCACATAGTTGCCGGCCAACAGCGCTTCCAGGCTGTAGTTGTGGCCTTTGGCCTGGAAAATTTGGTCGTCGTGGATCTGGCCGAGCTGGCTGATGGCACCGTCTGCGGGCAGGGCCAGCCAGTTGGCGTCGCTGATGATCGGGCGGGCGCCGTCACGCAGCGGGCGTACAAAGAATTCGTTGAAGCTGGCGTAGGCGCTCAGCTCTGGATGTTGCGACTCTTGCATGTTTACGCGGTAATAACGGGCAAAGCCCTTCAGAACCAATTGGGTCAACCAACCGGCCTGCTTGTCCGCACCCCAGCCCGCCAGGCGGGTCAGAGCCAGCTTCGGTAACCAGTACTGCAATTTAATTTTGATGCTATCCAGCACGTTTAACCTCTTAAATCAGGATAAAGGGCGCGCATTGTAACGCTGGCTCTGCCACCGTCAACGCCGCCCGGCATTATCAGTCTGCGGCATCGGTGAAGTTCTTGCGAACCTTCACTTGCGCCATGCTTTCCAGAATACGGTGATAGTTGTCGAAACGTTCTTTGGCGATATCGCCTTTTTCCATTGCGGCACGGATAGCACAGCCTGGATCGGTATCGTGGCGGCAATCACGGAACTTGCAACCGCCTAAATAGTTACGGAATTCGACAAAACCTTGGGTGATTTGTTCCGGTTCAAGGTGCCATAGGCCAAACTCACGTACGCCTGGGGAGTCGATCACGTCGCCGCCGTGCTGGAAATGATACAGCCGTGCAGCGGTGGTGGTATGTTGCCCGAGCCCAGAGACATCGGAAACCTGATTTACCAGAATTTGCTCTTTGGAAGCTGGCAGCAGAGCGTTAAGCAGGCTGGACTTGCCGACCCCCGACTGCCCGGCGAAAATACTGATGCGGCCGACCAGCGCTTGTTCAAACGCTTCCATGCCTTCGCGCGTCTGGCTGGAGACTTCCAGCACCCGATAACCAATCTTGCGATAGGTATCCATCATGCCGTCGACCCGTTTGCGCGCTTCGGCATCCAACAGATCGATCTTGTTCAGTACGATCAGCGGTTCAACTTCCAGCGTTTCACAGGCCACCAGGTAGCGGTCGATGATGTTCAGCGAAAGCTCGGGTAATATCGCCGAAACGATAACGATTTGGTTGATATTGGCGGCGATAGGCTTCACGCCGTCATAGAAATCTGGGCGTGTCAGCACCGAGGTGCGTTCATGCACGGCCTCGACAATGCCTTTGACCCCTTCATGGGTACCGACGCCAGGGCGCCACACCACGCGATCGCCGGTGACCAGCGAACGCAGCGTACGGCGAATATTGCAGCGGTGTTGGGTGCCGTCCGCTGCCTCAACGTCGGCATGCATCCCGAAACGGCTGATGACGATGCCGTCCTGCGGCTCGCCCAGTTGGGAATCATCCAGTTCCGGTTTTTTATCGGTGCGTTTCAGGCGACGTTGATGGTTCGCCTGTACACGGCGTTCTTGACCTTTGGACAGTTTGTTCTTGCTCACTGCGCCTCACTTGAATCCGCTTTATCGCTCATGGCGACCAAAAGGACTATGATACACGCTATTTTATATTAAATAACCGTTGTTGGCCGCCACGCGCAGCGCACCTTGGCCGCTGAACGGCCAGCGCCGGTCGCCGCCTTGCCTACAGTTTGTTTATCTTTTGGCTTTTACGCAGGAAATATCATGACAGGAAACGAAAATAACCTGATTTGGATCGATCTGGAGATGACCGGCTTGGATCCTGAACGCGATCGCATTATCGAGATCGCTACGCTGGTCACCGACGCCAATCTGAACATTCTCGCGGAAGGGCCGGTGATCGCCGTACACCAATCCGATGAACAGCTTGCCCTGATGGATGACTGGAACGTGCGCACCCATACCGGCAGCGGCCTGGTGGAGCGGGTGAAAGCCAGCCAGTTCGACGACCATGCCGCTGAGCTGGCCACCATCGCCTTCCTGCAGCAGTGGGTACCGGCGGGCAAATCGCCGATCTGCGGCAACAGCGTGGGTCAGGACCGCCGTTTCCTGTTCCGCTATATGCCCGAACTGGAAGCCTACTTCCATTACCGTTATCTGGACGTCAGTACGCTGAAAGAACTGGCGCGCCGTTGGAAGCCGGAAATCCTCAGTGGCTTCAAGAAGCAGGGCACCCACCAGGCAATGGACGACATTCGCGAGTCGGTAGGTGAACTGGCCTATTACCGCGAGCATTTCATCCAGTTATAACGAATGCAGGGCCTCTTGAGCGGGCCCTACTGCCGAAAGCAGCCGATTCCGCCGCTTAATTAATCAGTTTGGCGCTTTAATCGGCAATCAAACAAAAATCGCGTTTTTTTGCTTTCAGGGGCTTGCGGCAAAAAGGATTTCTCGTATAATGCGCACCCCGTACCGATGAAGAATTTCGTTTAGTTCCGACATCGATACGCCGGGCGGGAATAGCTCAGTTGGTAGAGCACGACCTTGCCAAGGTCGGGGTCGCGAGTTCGAGTCTCGTTTCCCGCTCCAAATTCAACAATGCTGCTGATGTGGCGTGATGAATAAAAAAAGTATCAGGTAGTACCCATGCGACGCGGGAATAGCTCAGTTGGTAGAGCACGACCTTGCCAAGGTCGGGGTCGCGAGTT